>JBBQJG010000243.1:0-9285 GCA_038325725.1 Polyangia bacterium
CGCGAGAAGCGGCAGCGCGGTCTCCGACGAGGCGCGCACGCCGCCGATGCGGGCGACGACGTTCGACATCCACCCCGACCGGAATACGAAGTTCGCGACGAGCGGGCGTACCCGGCGGTGGCGCGGATGATCGCGCTGAATGCCGTAAAGGAGCAGCGTGCCGTCGTAAGGGATGCCGCCCGAGTGATTGGCGACGAGCAGCGCGGGCCCTTCGTCTGGGAGGTTCTCGACGCCGAGGAGCCGCACGCGGAAGTAGCGCGACCAGAGGAACTCGAGCAGGGGCGCCGCGCGCTCGAGAAACGCCGGATCGTGGCCGTGGTCGGGGAGGTCCTGCGCCCGCGGCCCGCCTTCTCCCGGGGTGGCGCGCATCGCCTCGAAGATCGCGCCCAGCGCCGAGCGGATGGTTCCGTTAGAGGTCGCCAACGTGGCCTCCGAGCGCGGTGAAGGCGTCGACGAAATCGGGCGGCGGCGCCGCGGCCAGATCGATGGGCGCGCCGGTCACGGGGTGGGGCAGGCCCAGCGTCGCCGCGTGTAGGAGGAGCCGCGGCGAGGGCAGGGGGGCGCGCTCGGCGCGCAGCCAGTCGCGGATGTAGACGGTCTCGCCCACGAGCGGGTGGCCGGCCTCCGAGAGATGCACGCGGATCTGATGCGTGCGACCCGTCTCGAGTTTCGCGCGAATCAGCGTGGCCGCGGGCAGCTTGCGCAGGGCCGTCACGTGCGTGATGGCGCGCTGGCCCCCTTCCTGATTGGGCCGGCGCGCCGAGCCGCGGATGCCGTCGCCGCGATCGGGGACGAGCACTGATTCGAAGCGCCGGCTCTCGATGGGACCGTGCACGACGGCGATGTACTCGCGGCGCGCCGTGTGGCGCTGAAAGACCTCGTGCAGGGCGCGCTCTGCGAGGCGTGTCTTCGCGAAGCAGATCAGGCCCGAGGTGTCCTTGTCGATGCGATGGACGGTGTAAAGCGGCGTCGCCGTCGCGCGCTTGCCGATCTGGCGCCAGTGGTCGCGGATGAGGTCGAGCACCGTGCCGGCGTCTTTTCGCTCGTAGGGGACGCTCATGACGCCCGAGGGCTTCTCGATGACGATGAGGTGTCCGTCCTCGAACGCGACGCGGAAGCCGGCGACCTCGACGCGCGGGCGCGGCGCCGTCATGAGGATGGCGACGCGCCCGCCGGTGTCGACGCGCGCGGCCGAGTCCGTCGCGACGACGTCGTTCACGCGCACCTTGCCCGTCTCGACCAATCGACGCACGTCGTTCCAGCTCCGCCCGGCCATGCGCCTGCGCAGCGCCGCCGCGAGCGTGGTTCCGACGTCCTGCCCGTCGAGGACGAAGGCGTCGCCGCCGGGGGCGCGCGCGGCGCCCGTCTGAGACCCGTCAGCCACGGACCATTTCGTACACCTTGGAGAGCGCGGCATCGAGCGCGTCGGGCAACGAGCCGCCGCCCTGGGCCATGTCGGCGCGCCCGCCGCCCTTGCCGCCGACGTCCTTCGAGACGGCGCCGATGATCTTCCCGGCGTTGAACCGCTCGATGAGGTCGGGCGTCACCTTGGCGACGAGCGCGATCTTGTCGCCCTCGACGCCGGCGAGCACGACGATGCCAGACTTCAGCTTGTCGGTCAGCTGATCGGCGACCTCGCGCAGGGCTTTGGCGTCGGCGACGTCGGCGCGCGTCGCGAGCACGCGCACGCCGTTGATGTCGCGCGCCTCACTGACGAGATCGCGGCCCCCCCCCGAGGCGAGCTTGCGGCGCAGCTTCTCGATCTCGCGGTCGCGTTCGCGGAGCTGCTCGTGCAGCTTGGCCGCCTTGGCGCCGACCTCGAAGAGGCCGCCGCCGAGCACGTCGCCGGCCTGCGCGAGCTCGTCTTCCAGGCGCCACACCTGTGCGAGCGCGCCCTCGCCCGTGACGGCCTCGATGCGCCGCACGCCCTGGGCGACGCCGCCCTCGGACGTCAGCACGAACAGCGCGATGTCGCCGGTGCGCGCGACGTGCGTGCCGCCGCAGAACTCCTTGGACTCGCCCATCGAGACGACGCGAACCGTGTCGCCGTATTTTTCGCCGAAGAACGCGATCGCGCCCTCTTTCTTGGCGTCGGCGATCGCGAGCACCTGGGTCTCGGCGGCGGCGTTGGCGCGCACGCGCGCGTTGACGAGCGTCTCGACCTTGCGCTTCTCGTCGAGGGTGAGGGGCGCGAAGTGCGAAAAATCGAAGCGCAGGCGATCCGGCGTCACGAGCGAGCCCTTTTGCGTGACGTGCTCGCCTAGGGTCGTCCGCAGCGCCCAGTGCAAGAGGTGCGTCGCCGAGTGGTTGCGGCGGATGGCGTCGCGGCGCGCGTCGTCGACGCCGAGCGCGACGGTGTCGCCCACGCGCAGCGAGCCCTCGGTGACCTCGACGAGGTGTACCCACAGCGTCGAGACCGGTCGCTTGACGTCGAGCACGCGTAGCTTGGCCTTGTCGCTCGTCATCGTGCCCGAGTCGCCGACCTGGCCGCCTTGCTCGCCGTAGAACGGCGTCTCGGCGGTGACGACGGCGACGCGCTTCGAGAATGGCCCGACGCTCTCGACCTCGGCGCCCTCGGCGACGAGCGCGACGATCTTCGAGGTGCCCGTCGTCGCCTGGTAGCCGACAAACTTCGTCGCGCCGACGCGATCGGCGACCTTCTGAAACACGGCCTCGACGGCGACCTCGCCCGAGCCCTGGAACTCGCTGCGCGCGCGCTGCTCGGCTCGGGCCTTTTCGAAACCCACCTCGTCTACACCGTAGCCATGCCTGCCTGCGATGATTCTGGTGAGATCGGGCGGAAACCCATAGGTGTCATAAAGCTTGAACACCTCCTCGCCCGGCAGGAGCACTGTTTCCGGTCCCTTTCCAAAGGAAGTGAGATCGGTAACGCGGGCAACACCGCGTTCGAGCGTCTCCCGGAAGCGGACTTCTTCCTCGTGGCAGATCTTCGTGATGAGGCTCGACCGCTCGCTGAGCTCGGTGTAGACGCCGCCCATCATCTGGATGACGTCGCCCGCGAGGGTCGCGAGGAAGGGCTCTTTCACTCCGAGCAACCAGCCGTGATAAACGGCGCGCCGCATGATCCGCCGCAGCACGTACTCGCGGCCGGTCTTGTCGGGGAAGACGCCGTCGGCGATCAAGAACGCCGCCGCACGCGCGTGATCGGCGATCGCGCGCAGCGAGACGCTCGTGCCTGCGAAGTCCGCGGGGACGAAGGTCTTTCCAGAGAGCGCCGCCGCGCGATCGATGAGCGGGCGAATCAGATCCGTTTCGTAGTTGGACCTGACGTTTTGCAGCACGGCGCACAGGCGCTCGAGGCCCATGCCCGTGTCGACGGACGGCTTCGGCAGCGGACGCCGATCCCCCGGTGCCACCTGCTCGAACTGCATGAAGACCAAGTTCCAGATCTCGACCCAGCGATCGCAATCGCAAGCGGGGCCTTCGCACTTGCCGCCCGCGGCCTCGACGGCGCACGCGATGTCGGCGCCTTGCAGGTAGTGGATCTCGCTGCAGGGGCCGCACGGCCCCGTCTCGCCCATGGCCCAGAAGTTGTCCTTGTCGCCCAGCGAGATCACGCGGTCGTCGGTGATGCCCGCGATCTTCTTCCACAGCTGGCGCGCTTCGTCGTCGGAGTGGTGGACGGTGTAGACGAGGCGCTTCGGATCGATGCCGTACTCGCGCGCGAGGAGATCAAACGCGAACTTGATGGCGTCGGCTTTGAAGTAGTCGCCGAACGAGAAGTTGCCGAGCATCTCGAAGAACGTGTGGTGGCGCGCCGTGCGGCCGACGTTCTCGAGGTCATTGTGCTTGCCGCCCGCGCGCACGCACTTCTGCGACGTCGTCGCGCGCTTCATGGGCGCCTCGCGCTTGCCCGTGAACCAGTCCTTGAACTGGTTCATCCCCGCGTTCGTGAACAGCAGGGTGGGGTCGTCTTGCGGCACGAGCGACGCGCTCGGCTGCTCCGCGTGCCCCTGCGCCTTGAAGAAGTCCAGGAAGGCGCGGCGGACGTCGGACGACAATTTTGAGCCGGTGGCTGACATGGGGGGCGAAGACTAATCGGGGCGGGCGTCGTCCTCAACAGCCGCCTGCGCGGATTCGTCGGCGGCGGTCTCCGCGTTCGCGTCCAAATGGTCGATGGCGATGGCCGCGCTCACGGCGGCGCCATCGGTGGCCTGCGCGACGGCGTCCTTCGGCGAAATGCGCCGCGCGCGTGCCAAGCCGACGAGCGCGGCGTCGAAGCTCTGGCTCCCGGCCGGCCGGCCCGCCGTCAGCGCCGCGCGCGTCGCGAGGACGTTCGCGGCGGCGAGGCCGGTCCGCAGCTCGTCATCGCAGAGCAAGAGCTCGACGGCGGCGACGCGGCCGCGGCCGTCCGCGCGTCGCACCAACCGCTGCGCGACGATGCCCCGCAACACGTGGGCGATGCGTCCCCGCAGGCCGGCTCGCTCGGCGCCGCCCAGCTCGGCGAGCCGATCGACGGCGCTCGTCGCGTCGCGGGCGCCGACCCCGACGAGCACGAGCCGCCCCGTCTCGGCCGCGAACGTCGCGAGCTCGATCGACTCGGCGTCGCGCAGATCGCCGAGAAAGAGCACGTCGACGTCTTGTCGGAGGGCCGCGCGCAGCGCCGCCCCCGTGGACGGCGCGTCGAGGCCGAGCTCGCGCTGGACGACGACGCTGCGTCGATCGGGCAGCACGATCTCGACGGGGTCTTCGATCGAGACGATGTGGCAGGCCCGGTCTCCGTTGATCTCGTTCGCGAGCGCCGCGAGCGTCGTCGTCTTCCCAGCGCCCCCGGCGCCCGCGACGAGCACGAGGCCCGACCCCGGCGCGAGGAGCCCGCCGACCGCCTCCGGGAGCCCGAGCTTGTCCAAGGAAGGCACCTGCGCTGGCACGAGCCGTACGGCGATCGCCGTCCCGCCCCGGTATTGCGACATTTGCAGCCGCTGGCGCGAGCCGTCGGGCGCCGTGAGCGACATCGCGACGTCGCCCGTGCGGTCCAGGATCTCGCGGCGCCGATCGTTGAGCAGCGACAACGCGAGTGTCTGCAGGAACTCCCGCGACAGCGGCGGGACGTCCGAGAGCGTTCGCAGCTCACCATCGATCCGCAGCACGGGCGCGAGCCCCGCTTTGAGGTGGATGTCCGAGGCCCTCAGCTGGCGCGCCGCCGCGAGGGCCCGATCGAGGAGGGCATGCATGTGCGAACCGACCGCTCAGTATATCAGGCGCGGTCGGGCGACCGGTCGGCCGCTGAACGTGGGAACACCCGGCGACATGTCGTCTTTCTCTTCTTTCTCTTCGCCTTTCTCTATCTCCGCGGAATCTGGATCGCGGGGCGCGAACCGGGGTACCTTCGCCCCACTGATGTCGGACGCATCTGAAGCATCGTCCTCTGCCGCTGGACAAGAAGTGCTCGTCGTCGACGGCGACGAGCAGGTCATCAAGGGGCTGGACCGTTTGTTGACGCGCGTGGGCCTGGTCGTCACGGGCACGACGGATCCCGTGCGCGCGCGCGACCAGCTCCTCAACAAATTTTACGCCGTCGCCCTCATCGACGCCGATACGCCCACGCCGGGCGGCGGCATCGAGCTGCTGCAGTTCACGCGCGACAAGTCGCCGCTCACGTCCGTGATCATCATGAGCGCGCGCAAGTCGTACGAGATCTCCGTCAAGGCGTTCCGCGCGGGCGCCTCCGACTGCGTGCTCAAGGAGCCGGACGTAGTCCCGTACCTGCGTGAGCGCGTCCTCGAGGCGGCGAGCGAGCTGCAATCGACCGGCGAGCGCAACACGCTCATGGAGGAGATCTCCGAGACGCACGAGGAGTTCCTGCGCCGCATGCGCGACCTCGTGAAGGAGGTCGTCGATCTCGAAGACCGCGCCTCGGGCCGCGGCGGCACCAACGAGGACGACACCGACACGATGAGCGTGGTGCTCGTCGACGACGACCCGTCGGCGCTCGCCAAGATCGAGGCCGTCCTCACGGCGGCCAACGGTTGGCACTTCCAGGTGGCCGTCACCGGTGGCGAGGCGCTCGACATCGTCACGCAGACGCGCCCCCAGATCGTCCTCGTCAAAGAACAACTGCCGGATCTCCCAGGCAGCATGGTCGTCAAGACCGTACGCGCCGGCGCGCCGGACGCCGTCACGCTCCTGTACAACCCGCCGCCGCGCCCGGGCGTCTCGGGCGACGTACGCATGATCGACGCGAGCCGCACGATCACCCTCGTGCCCAACTACACCGACGCCGAGCAGCTCGCGGCGCCGCTCGGTGAGATCCGCGAGGGCCTCCGCCAAAAGACCAAGGAGCGGCGCTACCTCCAGGCCTTCCGCCAGAGGAACTACGAGTTCCTGCAGCGCTACGCCCAGCTCAAGGGTCGTATCAAAGCCGCCCTCGAAAAGGGCAAGAAGTAACCCGTCCGCCTGCGCGGTGGGGCGTCCGGTCCGGCCGTTAGGCCTTTGTCGGCTCGATCGCGCCGATGTAGGGGAGGTTCCGGTAGATCTGCGCCGCGTCGAGGCCGTAGCCGACGACGAAGGCGCTCGGCGCCTCGAACCCGATGAAGTCGATCTTGAGGGTCTCCGGCAGCTTCGGCTTTGCCATGAGCACGCACGTGTGCAGGGTCAACGGGCTGCGTGCAAGCAGGAGATCCTGCAGGTACTTGAGGGTCAGGCCCGTGTCGGCGATGTCCTCGATGAGCAAAACATGCCGGCCGGAGATCGGAGACCCCAGGTCGCTCGTTATCTCCACGACCCCCGATGAAATCGTCGCGTCGCCGTAGCTCCGCACGCCTAGGAAGTCGCACGTCATCTGACGCGGCATCGCCCGCACGAGGTCGGCCATGAACACGAACGCCCCCCGCAGCACGCCCACGACCGTCAAAGGGCCCGCCGGCAGCTTGCTGTCGATCTCCCGGGCCAGCTCTTGGACGCGACGGGCGATGGCCGGCGCCGAAATCAGTTCTTTGGGAAGCATCACGCGCACGGTGCACCAGATGAGGGGCCGGGTTCAAGGCCCGAAGGTCCCCGCCGATGGGAACCTGGTCATGGCGCCGGTTGTCAGGGGGAGGAGAGGTTCACCGATGATGCAGACCCGACGTCCCCGCTTGGCCTTCGTCCGCATGGCGCGCATGGCGCGCATGGCGCGCATGGCGCGCATGGCGCTGGCCGCCGCGCTCGCCACCGCCGCCTGCGCCGGCAAGGCCCGCAACGACGTCAACGGCCCGGGCACGCCGAAGGTCGAAGAGGTCACGATGGAGCCCATCAAGCTCCACGCGGTCAAGGGGCCGGACGGCGTCCAGCACGTCGAGACCTACGACGCGACCGAGTTGTTCGAGCGTGCGGGCGCCGAGCTCTCCGACAAGCGCTACGACGAATCCGTCAGGGACTACGAGCGCCTGCTCAAGGAGTTCCCGACCGAGACGCGCTACACGAAGGCGGCGCTCTACAACTGCGGCCTCGCCTACCAAGGCAAGAAGGACTGGGCGTCCGCCATCGCGCGCCTGCAACAGCTCGCCGAGCAGTTTCCCGGCACCTCGGACTCGAAGGACGCGCAGTTCCAGATCGGCGCCTCGTACGCCGAGATGGGTAACTGGCCCACGTCGGCGACGCTCTTCGCGCAGATCCTCGAGCGCAAGGACCTCGTCCCCGACGACAAGATCGAGGCGCTCGCGCGGCGGGGCTTCGCGCAGTTCCAGCTCCGCGACTTCGACACGGCGGAGCGGACGTTCAAGTCGGCGCTCTGGTACTTCCAGTCGATCGAGCGCGAGGAGCGGCTCCAGACCGACTTTTACTTGGGCCTGGCGAAGTATCACCTGGGCCAGATCCCGCACGAGCGCTTCCGCCTCGTCGCGCTCCGCCTCCCGGAGCGGCAGATGGCCCTCGACATGGACGAGAAGGCGCGGCTGCTCCTCGTGGCGCAGCGCCTGTACATCGACACGATCAAGCTCGGCAACCCGCAGTGGGCCTCGGCCTCGGGGTATCAGGTCGGCTCGCTCTATGAGGAGTTCTACGACGCCTTCATCCACGCGCCGATCCCGCCGGAGATGCTGGGTGAGGCGAACACCGAGAAGCGCGAGGTCTACTACGAGGAGCTTCGGAAGAAGATCCGCATCCTGCTCGAGAAATCGCTCAAGACCCACGAACAGAACCTGCTGATGCTCGAACGCCTCGGCGTGCAGAACGAGTGGCGGGACAAGTCCAAGCTCGCCTTCGCGAAGCTCCAGAGGATGCTCGACCCGAGCTTCAAGTTCGAGTTCGCGGATCCTTCGACGTCCACGCCCGCGGTTCCCCCCCCCGCGCCCCCGACGCCCGCTGCGCCCGATGGCCGCCCCGGGATGGGTCCTGGGACGGGCGCGCCTGACGATCTCGAGCACAAAGAGAAGCCGCGTCCCACGACCGAGCGGCAGATCCTGTAAAGAGGTCGAAAAGGCGCACTCGCCGACCGGAGACGCGCTCGCTGGCGCGCCGAGCTACGAAGCCCCCCCGATCCAGGGGGGCGCTCCGGCAAGAAGTCGGCCAGGCCGACCCTTTGACCTCTTGACAGTGCGGCGCGATCGAACTATACGTTCGCGCTCCGCGCCGCTACGGCACACCTATGCCATCCGGCGCAGCCAATCAAAGTCATCAGAATCACAAGATAACGAGGTCCGAATCGCAGAGAAGCAGGTGCTGGCGTAGCTCAATTGGTAGAGCAGCTGATTTGTAATCAGCAGGTTGCGGGTTCAAGTCCCTTCGCCAGCTCCTCGGGACGGTAGTTTTACTAACTTACAGCACTTCACAGGGACGGGTTCCCGAGCGGTCAAAGGGAACAGACTGTAAATCTGTCGTCACTGACTTCGAAGGTTCAAATCCTTCCCCGTCCACAACACGCCGAAGAAAATACGCAAAAGAAAGAATGAAGAAGGAGTCGACATACGCGGGAGTAGCTCAGCTGGTAGAGCTCCAGCCTTCCAAGCTGGACGTCGCGGGTTCGAGCCCCGTCTCCCGCTCTACGGAAGGGCTTCCCTGGAACACCCTGCCCACGTAGCTCAGTTGGCAGAGCACGTCCTTGGTAAGGACGAGGTCACCCGTTCAATCCGGGTCGTGGGCTCGACGCGGTAACGGGCATTTCAGTCAAACAGCGAAGACGACAGGCGGACAGAGGATAAAGCGATGGCCAAAGAAAAATTCGTTCGCAACAAGCCGCACCTCAACATCGGGACGATCGGGCACGTCGACCACGGGAAGACGACGCTCACGGCGGCGATCACGAAGGTGCTGACGAAGAAGGGCTTCGCGAAGTTCCTGGCGTAC
>JBBQJG010000244.1:0-9157 GCA_038325725.1 Polyangia bacterium
CGTCGAGCTCGACGGCCGCCTTGCACTCGGCGACGGCGCGCGCGGGCTCTTTCTTCTCGAAGAACGCGCGGCACAGGTCGGCCGCGAAGGCGGCGTTCTTCGGCTCGAGCTTGCGCGCGCGCTCGCCCGCGGCGACGGCCTCGGGCACGTGCGCGCGCCGCAGCTCGACGCGGCCGAGCCGGTTCCACGCGAGCGCAAAGTCCGGCTTGAGCTTCGTCGCCTTGTCGAGCGCGGCCTGCGCCGGGTCGTAGGACTTCTTGTCGGACAGGATCATGCCGAGGTCGGCCCACGCGACGGCATCGCCGGGCGCGAGGCGCGTCGCCTCTTTGAGCGCCGCGAGCGCGCCGTCGACGTCGCCGGAGCGGCGGAGCGCCGCGCCGAGGTTCAACCGGTACGCGGCGACCGTCGGCCGCAGGCGCGTCGCCTCCTTGTAGGCCGCGACCGCCTCGGCCTTCTTGCCGAGCGCGTCGCGCGCGACGCCCAGGTTGTACTGTGCCTCGGCGTAGTCGGGGCGCGCCTTGACGGCCGCCTCGAGCTCCACGGCCCCGCGCGCGGCATCGCCCTTCGCGAGCAGCAGCGTGCCCAGGTTGTTGTGCGGCTCGGGGAAATCGGCCTTGCGCGCGATCGCCTGGCGGTAAGCCTCGGCGGCGGCGCCCGCGTCGCCCTTCTTTTCGAGCGCGACGCCGCGCAGGTAGTGCGGCCGCGCGTCCTTCGGATCGACCTTCGCCGCCGCGTCGAACGCCGCGAGCGCGCCCGCGACGTCGCCCTGTTTGAACAGCGCCTGCCCCTTCTCGAGCAGCGGCTCGGCGCCCGAAGGCGCCGCGAAAACGCGCGTCCCCGCGAGGAGGAGAATCAACGCCGACAAGACACCGCGAGCGAGGGGGCGCATCGCGCGAGTCTACCTCTCCGGCAGCGAGCCGAGGAGCGCCGTCCGCAAACCGGCGACGCGCTCGGAGTCGAGCACCTTTTCGCCCGTCGCCTTGTCGCGCACGTAGAACACGTCGATGACGCGGTTGGCCTCCGTCGCGATCTTCGAGCGGTGGATGTCGAGGCCCTCGGTCGCGAGCGTGTGCGTGATGGCGTACAGAACGCCGGGGCGATCCTCGGTGATGATCTCGACAACGGTGAAGTCGCGGCTCACGCCGTTGTCGATCTTCAGCTCCGTGGGCACGGCCGGCGTCTTCCACGCGACGACCGAGTCGGCCTTGGGGCGCGTCGCCAAGAGGTCCGCGAGCTTCATTTTCCCCGAGAGCACGCCCTCGATGTCGGCGCGGACCTTCTTCCACTTCGCGTCGTCGGTGACGGCGTTGCCCATGGCGTCGCGCACGCGGAAGACGTCGAGCGCCTCGGCCGGATCCTTCCCGTCGGCCGATTCCGATTCCGACGCGGACGCCCGCGAGTAGATCGCGGCGTCGACGACGTCGATCCGGTTCGCGTACAGCACGCCCGCGACGTCGGCGAGGAGGCCCGGCGTGTCGCGCGCCGCGAGCACCATCTCGGTGACGCCGAGGCGCCGCTGGTGCACGACCTCGATGACGGAGCTCACGAGCCGCTCGCGACGCGCGCGCAGCAGCTCCATGTGCGCGGCGATGCGCTTGGCGGTGTTCTCCGCGAAGTAGCGATCGGGGAAGCCCTGGTAGAGGCCGCCGAGCGCCGTGCTCTCGGGCTCCTCGCCCAGCATGCGCGCGGCGCGCCCCTGCCGACGTTTGACGATCTCGGCGCGCTCGGCGCCGAGGAGGTCGGGGCCGCGGCGCAGATAGTTCAGCGTGCGCGCGTAGAGCTCGCGCAGCAGCGTCTCCTTCCAGTTCGTGAGTGCGTCGGGCGCGACCGACGCGAGATCGCAGAACGTCAGCAAGTAGAGCTGCCGCAGGTTCTCTTCGTTCCCGCACAGCGCCGCGAAGTCCGCGATCATGCCGAGGTCATCGAGATCGCGCCGCTGCGACATCTGTCCCATGACGAGGTGCTGGCGCACGAGGAAGTCGACGAGGCGAAGGTCGTCGTCGGTGCGGCCGAGCCGCTGGAGGATCGTGACGGCGATGCCGGCGCCGATTTCGCTGTGCGGGCTGCCGTAGGGTTTGCCGACGTCGTGCAGGAGCGTGCCGAGCGCGAGCGCCGTGCGGTTCTTGACCTCTTGGATCGTCTCGGTCGCGACGGGAAAGTGATCCGCGTGATCGCCGCGCGCGAGCGCGTGCAGACGCCCGACGGCGTACAGCGCGTGCTGGTCGACGGTGTACACGTGATAGATGTCGTGCTGCACGCGGCCCGTCGAGGGCTCCCACTCGGGCATCATCGCGGCGAGCAATCCCAGGTCCTGCATCTGCTCGAGGCGCGACGGGTTCGCCGTGTCGCGCTGGTCGCAAAGCAGCTCGACGAAGCGCGAGCCCGCGTCCGGATCGGCGCGCAGCGCCTCGGGCTTGCTCGCCGCGAACTCGCCGATGAGCTCTCGCGTGCGCAGCGCGAGGCCGAGGTTGAGCTCGATCGCGAGCGTGAACGCGCGGATCATCTCGGACGGGTGGCGCTCGAAGAGGTCGTCCGTCGTCGGCTCGAGCATGCCGTCGCGCACGACAAAGTGCTTGTCGGCGCCGGCGCCCGGCCGGATGAAGATCGGTCCCGTCGTGCGCCGCTTGTCGTCGCGCGCCGACGCCCGCTGCAACAGCCGCTCGGTCTCGTTGCGAATGATCTTCGCGTGCGCGTGAAATTGGTGCATGAGGGCCTCGACGGCCGGATGTACCGCCGGCCGGATGACGCCGCCGTGATCCTGCGCCTCCGGACACATGACGGGCGCGATGGCCTCTTGCAGCGGAAAACGCAGGTGATCCTGACGACGGCCCGCGGTCCCGTGCATCGCGATGCGCACGCGCAAGAGCCACTCCGTCGCCGCGATGAAGGCCTTCGCGAGGCGGCCGGTCATGACGCCCTTGGCCTGCAGCTCGCGCGCGTCGCCCGTCCCGAAGCGCGCCATGGCGGCCCATCGCCCCACGCACAGATCGCGCATGCCACCGGGACCGTTCTTGAGGTCGGGCTCGAGCAGGAAGATCGTGTCGCCGAAGCGGCTGTGGCGCGAGCGTTGCTCGGCGCGCAGGCGCGCCACGAAGTCCTCGGGCGCCGTCGCGGCGATGCGGGCCTTGAACTCGGCGAGGAACTTCTCGGCGAGGGCCGCATCGCCCACGAGAAAGCGCGCGTCGAGCAGCGCCGTCGCCGCCGCGAGATCCGACGCCGGCAACGACAGCGCCTGTTCGTACGACCGCACGGCGTGGCCCGCGTCGACCTTGGCGTCCCACAGCGGGTGCAGGATCGCCTCTGCGAGCTTCTGCACGTCGGCGCCGGGCCGCTCCGGGCACAGCACGAGCAAATCGAGGTCGGAATACGGCGCGAGCTCGCCGCGACCGAAGCCGCCCGTCGCGAGGATCGCCACTGGGGTGCCGCACTTTGCCAGCTCGGGGCCGGCGACCTCGGCGACGATCACGTCCACGTCGCGGGCCAGCTCACGCGCAACATCTATACCGTTGCCACCGACGCGCACCGAGGTGGCCGCCTTCTCACGAGCAACGGCGAACCGCTGCGCTATCGATTCACTCATGCGCGGCGCACTCTATCAGCGACGCGGATTGACGGCGATGGTCTGCTGCGGCACCGTAAGGGCCCATGGCTGAAATCGAGCTGGCACCGCTATCGCACCGCCTCGACGACGAAGAGATGAAGACCCTCTCGCGCCTTCTCGAAGAGGTGGGCGCGCCGAAAGTCGACCGCGCCGACGAGCACGTCTCGCACACGATCGCGGCGCGCCTCTCCGAAGAAGCGCTCACCGAGTTCCTCGATCGCCTCGACGCCCACGACCTCGGCGCCGAGATCTACGTTCCCCTCGAGTTCGACGGCCGCGTCACCGTCGGCGAGTACCGCGTCGCCTCGACCCAAGCCCTCCTCGACGTCCTCGAAGAGATGCGCGAGGAGCTCGACGTCGACGGCGAAGAAGAGGAAGAGGACGAAGAGGAAGAAGACGAAGACGAAGATGATGAGGAGGACGAGGGCACCGTCATCGAGGCCCAACTCCGCCACATCTGGCACCTCGTGTCGGACGGCGCGGTGGAGTCGATCGAAAAGGGGCTCCCCCTCCACCTGCAGACCTAGCGTCCCGCGCCCGGGGGCGCGCCGGGGGCGCGCTCGCTCGCTTCGCTCGCATCGGGCCCGGGTGTGCGTTGGGCGCGCTCGCTCGCTTCGCTCGCATCGAACCCCGGTAGGCGCCCAATGCGCTCGCTCGCTGCGCTCGCATCGAGCCTCCACTCGCGTCTGGCTACCGCGCGGCTTCTCCCACCCCCACGCGATTCAGCGACGCGGGCCGCTTGCTAACTTTTCGCCACCGAGGGGCATCCGCGCCCCCCTCCGAATAGAGCTCGCCGGAGGGTCGCGGTCTCGGGGTTTTCGAAGGTGAGCGGATGCCCCTCGGCGTCGAAAAGTCCTGGTGGCAGAGATCGTGTAAGGCGAGACCGCGGGCCCGTAGGGAGCAAACAAGCGGCCACGACGCTGAATCTCGGGGAGCGTGAAACCGCGCGTAGAGAGAGGCAAGTGGAGGCCCGATGCGAGCGCAGCGAGCGAGCGCGGCCAACGCACACCCGGGCCCGATGCGAGCGCAGCGAGAGAGCGCGGCGAGAGAGCGCGGCGAGAGAGCGCGGAGAGAGAGCGAGAGACTCAGGTGCGCATGAAGACGTGGGCGGGGATCGAGGCGCGGTACACGGCGCGTAGCTCCACTTTGCGTTCGAGGTCGCGGATGACGGCCGTGGCGACGTCGATGCCGTAGAGCTCGTTGATGTTGTGGATGCCGCCGGGGGCGAAGACGTTGATCTCCAAGATCTTGTCGCCGACGAGATCGACCCCGACGAAATAGAGGCCGTCGGCGGTCAGGCGGGGGCGCAGCAGCTCGCAGATACGCTCCTCGGTGTCGGAGAAATCGGCGCGGCGGCGCGCGCCGCCAACGTGCATGTTGTTGCGGATGTCGTCGCGGGGGCGCATGCGACGGTAGGCGGCGACGGTGTCGCCCACGCGGAGGGGTGCGCCGCCGAGCAGCAGGACGCGTTTGTCCCCCTTCGTCACGGCCGGAAGAAACTCCTGGACGATGACATAGCCGTCGCGCCGCACCGTCGAGATCATCTGCGGCAGGTTCGCCGTCTGCCCGCGCGCGACGTAGAAGACGTTCTGTCCGCCGAAGCCGGCGAGCGGTTTGATGATGGCGGGGCCGTCGAGCTCGCGAAGGAAAGCGCGGACGCGCTCGATCGAACGCGTAATGAGGGTCTTGGGTCGCAGCTCGGCGGGGAAGCCCGCGAGGTACATCTTCGAACCGGCGCGGGAGAGGCCGTCGGGATCGTTGACGACGAGGACGCCCTGCCCCTTGAGGCGGCGCCCGAAATCGAGCGCGGGGTTGAACGCGTCGCCATCGCTCGCGCCCGCATTGGGGTTGTTGCGCAGGAAGATGACGTCGAAGTCGGCCAGGCGCGCGTCCTCGTGCGGCGCGTCCGGGGCCGTCAGGGCGCGGGCATAAGCGGCCGCGCCGCGGAGGCGGCCGGGCTTGGGGCGTGCCACGTCGGCCAGGATTTCCGGACCCTCGCCCTGCGAAAAGGCGTCGACCGAGGCGAACGCGACGTCGTGTCCCCGTCGATGGGCCGCGAAGGCCAGGTGCAGCGTCGTGTACGTCGGTTTCTGGGTCCGGACGTTGTTGACGACGAAGCAGACGCGCATGACCTCGACCGCGGGGCGACGGCGTCGCTGACGCCGCAGTGAGAGAATGTAGTATGTCTGGGTCTTTTCAGCGAATCTGGCTAAAATCGCGGCTCGAATGGCGGGCAAGACGCTCCCAGGCATTGGCGACGACGAGGAGTCGGACGGACAGTCCGGTGAGAAGGACTCGTCTGGCGTTTCGCTCGCGAGCGCCAACACCGAAGAGCCGACGCCGTCCCGCGCGACCAATCGAATGCACCAATACAGCGGCCCGACCATCATCGACGAGGACAAGGTCGCCGAGGGTCTCAAGCGTCTCCGTTCGCTCGACGAGCCGCTCGGGCCGATCCCGAACTCGATGCCGACGCTCAAGGAGGGCATGCCCGCCGTGGGTGGCGCCGCTCCGCCGGCGACGACGGCGACGCCCGCCGCGAGCGCCCAGGGCCTCGCCGAGATTCTGCGCGCGCGAGGGACGGCACACGGCCACGCCATCACAGGGCTGAACGCCCCCGGTCAGATCATCGTGCCGGCCGTCGGCGACGATCGAATGAAGGGGACCTTGCTTGGGCACATGCTGCACCTGCCCGACCTGCCGACCGCCACCGAAGAGCGACCCGCCGAAGTTCGCGCCATAGAGCTTCGCCCCGCCGAGCGCATCCCCGGAAGCACCGGGGGAGCCGGAGGAAGCGGAGGCGTCAGCGTCGCGCTCACCCCCATCATTCAGGACTTCACCCACGGCGAATCGCGCTTCTTCGACACCGAGCCCGAGCGCGAGCTCGAGCTCGAGCGTCCGCGTTCGAAGCTCATGGGGCGCAGCGCGATCGCGTTCGCCGTGTTGTCGATCGGCGCCGTCGCGACGATCGCGTGGATGCGCGCGAGCAAGCCCGACGCGGCCGATACAGCGGGCCCCGAGGCCGCGCCAACGACCCTCCCGTCCGCGGCGGCGGCGCAGGACAACCCGAGCGCGGCGCAAATGCCCACGGGCGCGACCGAAGTCGTACCGACGGCGGCCGCGGCGACCGAAGCCGTGCCGACGCCAGCTGCGGCCGAAGCCGCGCCAACACCGCCCGCCGCAATCGCGCCGACGCCCATGGAGGCCCCCGCGGCGCCGAGCGCCGCGCCGACGCCGGCCCCCGAGCCGCGCGCCGAAGCGCCCCGCCCGAGTGAAACGCCGGCGCCGAGGGTCCACACGCGCTCCGCGCACACCACCTCCCCCTCACCCTCCACCACCCCATCGTCCCCGCGGGCAGCTTCGGTTCCGAAGCCGCCCGTCCCCGGCAAGCACGTTCCCTCGGACAAAGATGATCCCGACGGGACCTTGCCTCTGTCCGACTAAGCAAGAGAGAGAGCCCATATGCAAATCGCGCCGGATCAGATCGATCCCGACGCCGCCAAGGTCGTCCAAAGACTCCGCCACAACGATCACCTCACCTACCTCGTCGGAGGATGCGTGCGTGACCTGCTCCTCGGCCTCAAGCCGAAGGACTTCGATGTCGTCACGAGCGCGACGCCCCCCGAGATCAAGCGCCTCTTCGGGAACTGCCGCATCATCGGGCGGCGCTTCCGACTCGCGCACATCTTCTATGGCCCGAAGATCATCGAGACGTCGACGTTTCGCGCGAACCCGCGCGAGCTCGAAGACGAACAGGGCGATGGCGGCGACAACGAGAGCGGCGATCTGCTGATCCGCCGCGACAACGTCTTCGGCACGCCAGAGGAAGACGCGCGTCGTCGCGACTTCACGATCAACGGTCTCTTCTACGACATGAAGACCGGACAGGTGATCGACCACGTCGACGGCCTCGTCGATCTCGAGGCGCGCCTCGTCCGCACGATCGGTGATCCCGACATCCGCTTTCGCGAGGATCCGATCCGCATCCTGCGAGCGGTGAAGTTCGCGGCCCGCTGTAGCCTCTCGATCGAGCCCGAGACGTACCGGCGCATGATGGAGCACCGGGGCGACATCGCCAAGTGCGCGCAGGCGCGCGTGTCAGAGGAGTTCTATCGACTCCTGCGCGCGGGCGCCGCGCGGCGCTCGATGGAGCTGCTCGTCGAGACGGACATGCTCGAGATGCTCGCGCCCGATTTGGCGCGCGCGCTGAAGCCGAAGGCTCCTGACGCGGGCGGCTCGGAGAAGGCCGCGGACGCCGACGCCGACGCCTCTGTCGATGGCCCCGATGCCGGGGCTAGAGACGAGGGCGATCTTCGCCGCGCGCGCTTGTGGGCATACCTCGGCGCGCTCGATCGCTCGACGGAGCGGCAGACGACAGCGCCGTCGAACGCGCTCATTCTGTCAGTGCTCATGCTGCCGCCGCTGCGCGACGCCCTCGACCCGGCGAGCAGCGGCGTGCGCGACATCGGCCAGCTCGTGGGGCACGCCCTCGAGCCCGCGCTCGAGCGGCTGCGTGCCTCGCGCCGCGAGAGCGAGCTCGCGCGGCAGATCCTGCTCGCCGCTCGCTTCGTGCTCCCGCCGGGGAACCCGCGGCGCAGGCGCGAGATCGAGAACAAGGACTTCTTCGAAGAGGCCATGCGTCTCGTCGAGATCGTCGCCGACGCCGAAGCGCTCGACCCGAGCCTCGCGGCGCGCCCCATGCTCTCGGACGCCGCCGACGCGGGCGCCGCGCCTGGAGAGGCTGCCGACGACGACGCGCTGCCGCCCGAGCTCGTGTCCAACGAGGCGCGCGACGGCGGACGCCGACGAAGGCGCGGCCGACGCGGCGGACGGCTCACCGAGGATGGCGCCGAGAGGCCCGCCCCAAGCGAGGCGCGCCCCGAGCGTGCGGACCGCCCCGAACGTGCGGACCGCCCCCCGGAGCGACAGACGCAGCGTCAGACGCCCGCGTCGAACGCCCGACACGGACAAGCGCCCGCGCCGGTCCAGACGGCGCCGATCGATCTCGAGGCACTCTTCGCCGCCGCGCGCAGCCTCTCGGCCGCACCGCCCCGCCCTGCCTTCCTCGGCAACGGCGCCTTCGGCGGCCAGTGGGGCGGCTCCGACTAGGCGTAGCGGGTTGGATCCGCGACGCCGGCCTGCTCGAAGCCGCGGCGCCGCAGCACGCACGAGTCGCACGCCCCGCACGCCGCGCCCGCCGCGTCGGGATCGTAGCACGAATGCGTGAGCGAATAGTCGACGCCGAGCGCGACGCCCGCGCGGATGATCTCGGCCTTCGACATCTTGATGAGCGGCGCCCGCATCGTGAACGGCCGCCGCTCGGCGCCCGCCTTCGTGCCGAGACGCGCGACCTCCTGCATGGCGGCGAGCCACTCGGGGCGGCAGTCGGGGTACCCGGAGGAATCGAGGACATTGACGCCTACGACGATCTCGGCGGCGCCCGTGACCTCCGCGACGGCGATGGCGTAGGCCATGAAGATCGTGTTGCGCGCCGGCACGTAGGTCACGGGGATGCCCTCGCCAATCTCGGCCTCGCTGCGCCCCTTGGGCACAACA
>JBBQJG010000245.1:0-9097 GCA_038325725.1 Polyangia bacterium
GGTGGCGACGAGCAGGGGTCTGCGCCGCCTCACGCCCGCCGACGTGACCGCGGGCCGCGACGGCGCGACGGTGCTCCCGGGAGACATGCGCGACGTGCGGTTCGATCGCTACGGCCGCGCGTGGGCGCTCTCGTCGTCGGCGATCGCGCTCGTGCGAAGCCCCGCGCGCTGAGCAAGATCGCGGGGCGACGCACGGCGATGGGCGTGGGCGTCCCACCGCGTGAGCGCTCGTCGCACATGGGGGCCAAATGTGGGCGTGCGAGCTGCGAAAGGTGAGCATTTTCCATCGCGCGCATCGACGTTGCGTTCGACGATTTCTGATACTGTTCCCGCGTGCCCGCGACTAACGAAGGTCGAATAGCGGAACCCGAGATCCCGGACATTCTTCCGCTGCTGCCGATTCGAGACCTCGTCGTCTTCCCCTACATGATCGTTCCGCTGCGCGTGACGCGGCCGGTTTCGATGGAGGCGGTGACGAAGGCGCTCGAGGCCGACGAGCGGTTGTGCTTCCTCGTCGCGCAGAAGAACGCGAACGACGACGATCCCGGACCGGGCGCGTTTTACCGCACGGGCACGATCGGAATGATCATGCGCATGCGCAAGCTGTCCGAGGGCGGGCTCAAGGTGCTCGTCCAAGGACTCTGCCGCGCGCGCATCTCGCGCTTCGTTTCAGAGAGCCCCTGCTACCGCGTGCGCATCGATCGCATCGACGACAAGCAGCTCGTGCGTTCGGTCAGCCTCGAGGCGCTGCTGCGCTCGGTGCGCCAGAACATCGACAAGCTCTCGGGCCTCGGCAAGACGATCCAGCCAGAGCTGTCGATGGTCGTCCAGAGCGTCGACGATCCGGGTCGCATGGCCGACCTCGTCTCGTCGAACCTCACGCTCAAGGTCACCGAGGCGCAGGACCTGCTGGAGCTCGACGAGCCCGTGCAGCGCCTCACGCGCGTCAACCAGACGCTCGAAAAAGAGATCGGCATTCTGGAGGTGCAGTCGCAGATCCAGAACAAAGCGCGCGAGGAGATGTCGAAGACCCAGCGCGACTACTACCTGCGCGAGCAGCTGCGCCAGATCAAGAGCGAGCTCGGTGACGGCGACGTTCACGGCGAGGAAGTCGAAGAGCTCCGCGCGAAGATCCTCAAGGCCGGCCTGCCCGACGAGGCCCGCGTCGAGGCCGACAAGCAGGTGCGCCGCCTCGATCAGATGCACTCCGAGAGCGCCGAGGCCGGCGTGCTGCGCACGTACGTCGATTGGCTCGTCGAGCTGCCGTGGAACACGGCGAGCCAGGACACGATGGACATCGAGACGGCGCGCAAGATCCTCGACGAGGACCACTACGACCTCGAGCACATCAAGGATCGCATCCTCGACTACCTCGCGGTCCGCAAGCTGCGCGTCGGCGCGCACGGGCCCATCCTTTGTCTGCTCGGCCCGCCCGGCGTCGGCAAGACGTCGCTCGGGCGGTCGATCGCGCGCGCGCTCGGACGCAAGTTCGTGCGCATCTCGCTCGGCGGCGTGCGCGACGAGGCCGAGATCCGCGGCCACCGGCGCACCTACGTCGGCGCCATGCCGGGACGCTTCATCCAGGCCCTCAAGCAGGCCGGCACGAACAACCCCGTGCTGCTGCTCGACGAGGTCGACAAGCTGGGCGCCGACGTTCGCGGCGATCCGTCGGCGGCCTTGCTCGAGGTGCTCGACCCCGAGCAGAACCATACCTTCCGCGACCACTACCTCGGCGTCGCGTTCGATCTGTCGAAGGTGCTGTTCATCGCGACGGCGAACCAGCCGGAGACGATCCCGCCGCCGCTGCGCGACCGCATGGAGACGCTGCGGCTTTCGGGCTACAGCGAAGAAGAGAAGCTCGTCATCGCCGAGCGCTACCTCGTGCCCAAGCAGATCACCGAGGCGGGGCTGACGGCGAGCGACATCGTCATCGGGCGCGACGTCATCCGCCGCATCGTGAGCGAGTACACGCGCGAGGCCGGTCTGCGTGAGCTCGAGCGGCTGGTCGCGCAGCTCGCGCGCAAGATCGCGAGGCGCGTCGTCGAGCAGCAAGCGGCGCGCGAGGGCGGTCGCGACGGCGCGCCCCACACAGGGACGAACAAGCGCGCCCGGGGTGGCCCCGTCATCGACGCCGAGGACGTCACGACGTTCCTCGGGCCGCCGCGGTACCTGCCGGGTGAGCGGCGCGCGGCCGACGAGATCGGCACCGTGAACGGCCTGGCCTGGACGCCCTACGGCGGCGAGGTGCTGCACATCGAGGCGCAGACGATGGCGGGCAAGGGCTCGCTCACGCTCACGGGCCAGCTTGGCGACGTCATGAAGGAGTCGGCGCAGGCGGCGCTGTCCTTCGCGCGCGCGTACGCGCTCACGCTCGGGCTCGGGACCGAGTTCTACGCAAACCGAGAGATCCACATCCACGTGCCGTCCGGCGCCGTGCCCAAGGACGGACCGTCGGCCGGCGTCGCCATGGCGTGCTCGCTCGTGTCGTTGATCTCCGGCATCCCCGTGCGCCACGACGTCGCGATGACGGGCGAGCTCACGTTGCGCGGCAAGGTGCTGCCCATCGGCGGCCTCAAAGAGAAGCTCCTCGCCGCCGCCCGCATGGGCATCACGACTGTCATCATCCCCGCGGGCAACGCGCACGAGATCGCCGAGATCCCGCCGCACGTCTTGAGCAAGCTCACCATCAAGCCCGTACACACCGTCGACGAGGCGCTCGAGATCGCGCTCGCGCGCCGCCCGCACGACAAGAAGGACACCGACGACTCCGGCCCCGACGAGAGCGGCAAGCTCAAGATCGGCGGCCGCACGCGCAAGAACACGCGCTCCGGCATGGCCTAGCCGCTAGCCACCTTCGCGGCGGGTTGCTTTGAGAGGTCCCCCAAGGGAGCATGACGCTCCCGGCAGGGGACCATGCACGACGTCTTCATCACGGGGCTCGGGAAGTTCTTCCCGGGGCCGCCGATCGGCAACGACGAGCTCGAGGCCTTCCTCGGCAGGATCCACGGGCGCCCGGCGCGGGCCAAGGCGCGCGTGCTCGCGCAGAACGGCATCACGACGCGACACTACGCGCTGGACGTCCAGCAGCGGACGACCCACCGCAACAGCGAGCTGGCGGCGCTCGCCGTGCGCGATCTCCTGTCGCGCGCGTCGCTCGACGGCGACGTCGACTTCCTCGGCGCGGCGACGACGCAGGGTGATCTCTGCGTGCCGGGCTTCGCGAGCATGGTGCACGGCGAGCTTGGCTTCCCTGCGCTCGAGATCGCGTCGCTGGGCGGCGTCTGCGCGAGCGGCGTCGTCGCCCTCAAGAACGCCTACCTCCAGGTGCGCGTCGGCGAGAAGCGCAACGCGATCGCCTGCGCGAGCGAGCTCGCGAGCCGCCTGTTCAAGGCGAGCCGCTACGAGGCCTACCTGCGGCCCGAGCAGACGCTTTCTTTCGACGCGGAGTTCCTGCGCTGGATGCTGTCGGACGGCGCCGGGGCGGCGCTCTTGCAGCCGCGCCCCGCGGCGCGCGGCTTGTCCCTGCGGGTCGACTGGATCGACATCAAATCCTACGCGCACGAGAACGCGACGTGCATGTACGCGGGCGGGGTCAAACGCGCCGACGGCACGATGGGCCCCGGCTGGCTCGACTATCCGACCTTCGACGCCGCGGGCGGCGAGGGCGCGCTTTTTCTGCGGCAGGACGTCCGCCAGCTCGACGCGCTCGTCCGCCTCGGCGTCGACGGCTTCTTTCGCCTCGTCGACGAGGGCCGCGTCGTGCCCGCCGAGATCGATCACGTCGCCTGCCACTACTCGTCGAACTTCTTTCGCACGCGGATCTTCGAGCTCATGGAGAAGGCGGGCACGCCCGTGCCGCCAGAGAAATGGTTCTCGAACCTTTCTACCCGCGGCAACGTCGGCTCGGCGTCGGTGTTCGTGTTGCTCGAGGAGCTGCTCGGCAGCGGGCGCGTGCAGCCCGGCCAGCAGGTGTTCGTCATGATCCCGGAGAGCGGGCGCTTCGTCGTCAGCTACGCGAAGCTCACCGTCGTGGGCGACACGACGGCGCCGCGCGCCGCGCCCGCGCCCGTCGCGCCCGCGGGACCGCCGACGCTCGCGCCGAAGACGAGCACGCCGCAGACCGAACGCCTCGTGCGCCAGCTCGCCCGCGTCTGGATCGACTTCGAGGCGCGCCTGCACCGCGTCCCCATCGTCGACAAGCTCGAGAGCGGGCGCTTCTCGCTCGAGGACTACAAGCTGTTGCTGCTGAACCTGCGCCAGCAGGTCGTCGAGGGCGCGCGCTGGATCGCCCGCGCCGCGTCGCAGATGGACGCCGAGCGGTTTCCTTTGCGCAGCCTCTTCATCACGCACGCGCGCGAGGAGCACCGCGACTTCGAGCTGCTCGAGCGTAACTACGTCTCGGTGGGGGGCGAGCTCGCCGCGATCCGCGGCGCCGAGAAGAACGTCGGCAGCGAGGCGCTGTCGGCGTGGATGTTCCACCGCGCGAGCCAAGAGAACCCGCTCGATCTGCTGGGCGCGATGTTCATCATCGAAGGCCTGGGCGCCCAGCTCGCGGCGCGCTGGGGCGCGCTCATTCGCGATCAGCTCGGCCTCGCCGAGGACCAAGTGTCGTTCCTGCTCTATCACGGCGGCAACGACGAGCAGCACCTCGACAAGCTCGAGCAGGCCCTCGGCCATCTGGCCGTCGGCCTCGACGACCGCATGGTCGACCGCATGGTCAAGACGGCGAAGGTGACGGCGCGCCTGTATCTGCTGCAGCTCGAAGAGCTCGGCCATGTCTGAGACGGGGGCGCTCGTCGCCGTGTGCGTCGCCTTCTACTTCGGCGCGGGGCTCGCGATGTGTCTCGGGTACCACCGCGTGCTGTCGCACCGGTCGCTCGTCCTGTCGAAGGGCCTCGAGCGTTTCTTCGTGACGCTGGGCTTGCCGGCCGGCACGCCCGTCCAGTGGGCCGGCAATCACCGCTTTCACCACGCCCACGCCGACACGCCGGCTGATCCTCACTCGCCGCGCGATGGGTTCTGGCACGCGCACAACGGTTGGTACCTGGGACGCAAGGACGCCGCGACCTGCATCCTCTATGCGCTGGCCGGGCCGCTGCGGGTCCTCTTCGACGGGTGGCACCGCCCGCGCACGAATCAGCAGCACAACCACCTCGCCCCCGATGTCGCCGCCGATCGCTGGTACCGCTTCGTGAGCCGCCCCGGGGTGTACCTCGCTTTCGCAGCCGCGCACGTCGGGCTGTTCTTCGGCGGCGCGGCGGCGCTGTTTGGTGTTCGCGGCGTCGTCGCGCTGTGGGCGACGCTCGTGCTCGTGTTCAACATCGGCGACGCCATCGACAGCGTCGCGCACCTCGTGGGGACCACGCCCTATCCCGGCGCCGACCGCGCGCGCAACCATTGGTTCATGGGCCTCGCGTGCCTCGGCGACGGCTGGCATGCGCATCACCACCGCTTCCCGTGGAGCGCGCGCCACGGCCTGCAGGCGGGGCAGTGGGACTGGACCTGGGGCGTCATCAAGGCGCTGCGCGCCGTCGGTCTCGCGCGCGCAGTGCGGGTCCCGACGCCCGAGCAGCTGGGCGCGGCGCTCGCGGAGGGCCGTTCGTGACGGCGACCGAGGCGACCAAGGCGACCGAAGCGACGACGATACCGGGTGACGACTTCGTCGCCGAGGTGGGCGTGACGCCGCATGATCCTCGTGATCCCGATCCGTGGTGGACGCTGTACACCGATCGCGGCTTGCCTCTCGACCCGCAGTCGAAGGCCGCGCTCGTCCTCGATTCACGCTCGTTCTCACGCCGCTTCCTGCTGCCGTTCCTGCGCCCGATCGCGCGCGTCTTCCTCGTCGTGGTCGGCCTCTTCCGCGTGCTCGTCCCGCGCGCGCTGACGTCATCACGCCTCCTGCACTGGCTCATCTATCGGGGGCTGCGCCACTTCGCGAGCCCGCAGGCGACCTTCCTCATCCTTCGCCACTTCCACCTCGGCTCGAACATCGTCGCCTTTCTCGCCGCCAACTCGGGCGAGCCCGTCGAGCCCGAGCCGCTGCGGCCGCTCACGCCCGCGGACGTCCGGGACGACCTGTTCCTGCGCCACGATCTCAACCTGTTCAACTTCGTGATTCGTCTCAACGCCGCGCTCGCGGCGTCGGGACGCACGCTGTCGCCGCCCGCTCAGCTCGACTTTTCGGCCATCGATGAACGGCCCATTCCCTTCCCGCGCCTGCCGCGCGGACCGTTCAACATCCTCGATTCGATCTCGGCCATCGAGCTTTACACGCCGCTGTATCACCTGCTGCTCGGCCAACGCGACTTCGCGCGCGCGAACCAGTCGCTGCAGCTCGACGAGACGATCGCGATCTACGCGGCGCAGGTGTTGGGCGACACGACGCATCTCGCCCTCGTCAACAACCGGCACCCGTGGATCCCCTTGTCGTCGATGCGGGCCGGCCATCGCCTCGTCATCCACGGGCTCGCCACCGAGCTGTTACACGCCGTCCTCGTCCACCACAAGCGCGCGGCGGGCGGTGCGGCGAACGGGACGAACGCGGGCTTTGGCCTCGCGGGTTTGTGGGGCGGTCGGAGGCAGGGGTGAGCGCGCCCTTCGCGTTGCGGCTCGAGACGGTGCCGCTCGCCGTCGTCTACGCCGTGACGACGCTGGGCTTTCTCCTCATGTACTTCGGCCTCGGAGCGACGACGCAGGCGCTCGTGACGCGCGTATTGCCCGCGCGCGGCCTCGGGCGCCAACTTTCCGATCGTCCGCTCGCGCCGGGACAGGTCGCGCGCGAGATCCGGCAATCGCTGGTCTCGATCGCGATCTTCGGCGGCTTCGGCGTGCTCACCGCCGTCGGCGTGCGCGCAGGGTGGTGGTCGGTCGTCACGTGGCGCTCGCCCGTGGCGATCGCCCTCGAGCTCGGCTTTCTCGTGCTGTGGAACGACGTTCACTTTTACGCGATCCACCGGTTGCTACACGGCAAGGGTCTCTTCCAGCGCGTTCACCGCGAGCATCACCGCGCCATCCGACCGACGCCGTTCTCGACCTACGCGATGCACCCTGTCGAGGCCGTCCTCCTCGGGTCGGTCATGGTGCTCGTGCAGCCGTTCCACGCCTTTTCGTTGCCGACCCTCGTCCTGTTCCCGCTCGTGAGCCTGACCCTCAACAACGTCGGCCACTCGAACTGGGACTTCGTGCCGGGCGCCGGCAGCTGGCACCCGCTCGTCGGGGGACGCCGCCACGAGCGCCACCACCGCCTCGTGAACGGCAACTACGGATTCCTGCTGCCCGCGCTCGATCGCTGGCTCGGCACCGAGGTGCGCGAGCCCTTGGTCGTCAGCTCGTCGCGCGCAGCAGCGCCGACACAGAGATGATCGCCTGCTCGGTCTCGGCTTCCCGCTGCGGCGCCGCCGCGATCTCCTCGCGCGCGTTCGTCGCGTCGTGACGAGGGAACAGCTTCTTGTCGAGCAGGTGCGACGGGTTCACGTTGCCCATCGCCGCGAGCATGCTCTGTCGCAGCGTCGGGTTCTTCGCCTCGAGCTGGTTGAGCAGCGCCTTCATCTGCTTGCGCTGCGCCTCCGACTGCGAGCCGCACAAGTTGCACGGGAGGATCGGGAAGGCGCGCTCCTTCGCGAACGCGGCCAACGTCGGCTCGGCGCAGTAGATGAGCGGGCGGATCACGACGTGGCGGCCGTCGTCGCTCACGAGGCGCGGCGGCATCGTCGCGAGCTTGCCGCCGAAGAACAGGTTCAACATCAACGTCTCGAGCGCGTCGTCGCGGTGGTGGCCGAGCGCTATCTTGTTGCACCCGAGGTCCGTCGCCGCCTGGTACAGGATCCCGCGCCGCAGCCGCGAGCACAGCGAGCAGTAGGTCTTCCCCTCGGGGATCTTGTCCGTGACGATGCTGTAGGTGTCCTCGTGTATGACCCGGTGGGGAATGCCCTCCGCGCGCAGCCACGCCTCGAGGGGTGCGCCGTCGTACCCCGGATGCCCCTGGTCGATGTGCACGGCGAGGATGTGGAAGCGGATCGGCGCGCGCTTCTGCAAGTCGCGCAGCAGCACGCACATCGCGTAGCTGTCCTTCCCTCCAGACAGCGCGACGAGCAGCCGATCTCCTTCTTGGAGGAGATGGAAGTCGTGCAGCGCTCGCCCCATGTCGCGCACGAGGCGTCGCTCCACGTTAACGGGGACCGCGGGGACGGCGTTGGGCGGCAGGGTGGTCGCGGGCTCGTCGGACAAGGGCGGCATGCTACCCTCAAAGGCGCTTCCGGACCACGCATGTCCCCGAAACCACTCCGCACCCGCGCGCGTCGGAACGGCTGGACCTGGGCCGTCGTGGGCTCGTCCCTCGTCCACCTGCTCCTGCTCGGGGTCTTGGTGCGGGGGGGACGCCCCGTGGCGGGCCCGGTCGACGCCATGGTGGTCGAGCTGACGGCGGACTCGCCGTCGTTCGAGGCGCCGCCGGCCGGCGTCGCGCCCGCCGAGCCGCTCGGCGATCCGCCGCTCCCGACCGTCGACGAGGCCGTCGTCGCGCGGCCGCTCGACGCGCCCGAGGGCGAGCGCGACAACGCCGTCGCGCAGACCGTCGCGCCGCGCGTCGGGGAGGGGCGGGACCGCGCCGCGCCCGCGCCCGACCAAGGCGACGCCGGCGGCCACGTCGCCGAGGCGGCGTCGCGCCGCGATCGTTCGTCGCTCCAGTCGCGCATCGCCGACGCGCGCGACGTCGCGCAGCCGTCGCGGCTCAAGACGTCGTCGCACGCCGCTTCGCCGCAAGCGGACCGGCGCGAGCGAAAGACCGGCGTCGGCGATTCGGTGCGCTCGACCGAGGCGACGCGCGCGCCCAGCGCCGCGACGCCCGATCGTCTGCCCGCCCCCGACGTCGCGCCCGACGTCGCCGGACCGTCACCGGGGGCGCGGGTCGCCGCGCAGGTCGAGCCGCTCACGCTCGCGCAGGTGAGCTTCCACCCGAGCCCGGACCAAGGCATGGGGCCGCTCGCGACCGACGAGGGCGCGCGTTCCTTCGACAACGACGAGACGCGCGGCCGCGCCGCCGACGACCGCACGCTGCGCGCCGCCTCGGACGCATCGCACGTCGGGATCACCGACTACT
>JBBQJG010000246.1:0-9080 GCA_038325725.1 Polyangia bacterium
GGCGTTCGCGAACAGGCCGACGTACGAGGCCGACGTGAACAGGCCCACGATGACGACGAGGGTCGGGAAGCGTCCGCCCGTTCGCGCGCGCAGGCCGTTGCGGAGAAAACGGAGGCGAAACCGAATCATGAGCGCCGCGAGGCGGAGCGCCGGGAGGCCGCGCTCGTCGAGGCGGACGACATCGGCCGCGGCGCCGGTCATGACTCGGTGGCGCCCTCGGTGACGCGCAGGAAGAGCTCCTCGAGCGTCGTGTCGGGCGTGGTCGCGTACCGCGCGCGGAGGTCATCGGGCGCGCCGATGGCCTGGAGCGCGCCGTCGCGGATGATCGCGACGCGGTGGCAGAGCTTCTCGGCGGCGTCGAGCAGGTGCGTCGACAGGAAGATCGTGCGGCCCTGGGAAGCCAGGTCGGCGATCGTCGCTCTCATCTCGCGAGCGCCCTTGGGATCGAGGCCGTTCGTGGGCTCGTCCATGATGAGCACGCGCGGGTCGTGGATGAGCGCCATCGCGAGCGCGAGCCGCTTCTTCATGCCGAGCGAGTACGTGACGCTGTAGGCGTCGGTCGCGGCGCCGAGGCCGAGGCGCTCGGCGAGCGCGTCGCCGCGACGGCGGGCCTCGTCGCGGGCGAAGCCGTGCAGCCCGGCGACGAGCTCGAGGATCTCGCGGCCCGTGAGGTATGGGTAGAGGAATGGCTCGTCGGGCAGGTAGCCCACGTCGCGCTTGAGGGCGACGGCGTCGGCGTGGCAGTCGCGGCCGAGGATCGTCGCCGAGCCCGCGGTTGGACGCAAAAGGCCCATCAAGAGACGGATCGTCGTCGTCTTCCCCGAGCCGTTGGGGCCGAGGAACCCGATGACCTCGCCGGCCTCGATGCGCAGCGTGAGGCCGTTCACGGCGGTCTTCGCACCGAAGGCCTTCGTGAGCGCGTGCGTCTCGATCACGGCGCCGCGGCCACGCCGACGTCGTCGGGGCCGGCGTCGACGGCGACCGCGGGCACGCGCCGGAGCGCTTCGAGGTGCATGGGGTCGACGGCGGTTTGCTCGGCCCCCTCGCCCTCCGTCGCCCACAGCCCCAGCCGCGCGAGGTCGATCCGCTCGGCGACGTCGTCGCCGAAGTGCGCGCGCACGACCTCGAGGGGACGCGCGCTGCCCTCGTGGCTGACGCCGACGGAGAAGCGCACGAGCGCGCCGTCGGCCCAGTCGAGGCGCGCGCGCGCCGTCGGGTCGTCGAAGCGGGCGACCGAGATCAGCGAGCGACGAACGTCGATCGTGCGGGCGAGGTTCTTTTCGGACTCGCGGCGCACGCTCAGCGGCGCGTCGCTGGCCCACAGCGCGAGCGCGGCGGCGACGTCGTCGGCGCCGTCGGGGACGCGCGCGGCGAACTCGGTGCGCGCGATGACGCGCCCCAGGGCGCGATCGTTGACGCCGAGGCTGGCGATGTCGAGGATCTCGATCCCCGGCAGCGAGACGGGCCGCAGGCGCGCCAGCAGCTCGTCAACGCCGAGGTCCTCGGTGAGAGACACGTCGAGGAGCTCGCCGAGCGAGGGGATCCCGAGCGCGAGCGCCGGCCCGAACGACAGCTCCGGCTTCGGGTGAAAGCCGAGCGAGTAGAAGAGGTCGAGCCCCGCGCGCCGAAAGATGCGCGGCAGGTGACGCACGAGATCCAGGTGGCCGAGGTAGGCGGCGCGCCCCAACTTCGCGTAGCGCAGGCGGTAGCGGCGGGCCTCGCCTTGCTCGATGCGCGTCGTCGGCCGCGGCTTCGGAGGACGCTTCGCCTTGCCGTCGGCCACCAGCTCGGCGTCGACCTCGGGCTCGGGCGCCTGGCGCTCGGGCGTCGTCGTCACGGGCGGCGTCCAAGCGTTCATGCGGCGCAAGTAGTAGAGCCGCTCCGCCTTCATGCCCTCGAGGTCGCAGGCGACGCCGCAGTCGTAACAAACCAGCTTCTTCGCCGCGAGCGCCTCGGCGTCGGCGACGTTGTTCGGGTGCAGCAGACGCTTGTAGATCTTCCCGCACGGCGGCGACAGGCGATCCTTGAGCGCCTTGCGGTACTCGCCGACGAGGAACTCCGAATCGAGGCCGATGTCGATGTGATCCCACGGCAGCCGCGCCGTCACGGGGATCGTGCCGAGGTAGCGATCAATTTCCAGGCCCGTCTCGGCGTGGAGCTCCTCGATGGCGCGCTCCCACAGGTCCATGCGAAGGACGTCGTCCCAGCCGTCGAAGCGGCACCCGAGGCGAAAGGCGCGCTCGAGCAGATCGCCCGTGCGCCGATCGCCGCGCGCGAAGATGCCCTCGACGTGGGACTGCTGGTTCGCGTGCTTCTTGAGATCGACGCGTAGCTTGCGCGCCGTCTCGGCGAGGATCGCCTGCTTGCGCTCGGTCTCGGCCTCGGTGTCCATGGCCGCCCACTGGAACGGCGTGTGCGGCTTCGGCACGTGCGTCGACACCGACGCGACGACCTTCGCGCCCTTGAAGTGGGAGCGCCCGATCGTCTGCACGCGGGCCGCCGTCTCGACGATGCCGACGACGTCGACGTCCTCTTCCGTCGGCAGGCCGATCATGAAGTAGAGCTTCATGCGCTGGAAGCCACGTCCGAACACGCGGTGCGCCGATTCGGAGATGTCCTCCTCGGTGACATTCTTCGTGATGACGTCGCGCATGCGCTGCGTGCCCGCCTCGGGGGCGAACGTCAGCCCACCCGCGCGCACGGTCGCCATCTCGCCCAGCAGATCCTCGTTCAGGCCGTAGGCGCGCAGCGACGACACCGACAGCGATACCTTCTCGTCGCGCAGCTTCGCCATGGCGGCCTTCACGAGCGGCGTCACGCACGAGTAGTCCGCCGTCGACAGCGACGTCAGCGCCGTCTCGTCGTAGCCGCCCTTCTTGACGCCTCCGACAAGGGCGTCGATGACCGCCACCGGATCGCGTTCGCGCACCGGTCGATAGATCATGCCTGCCTGGCAGAACCGACACCCTTCCGTGCAACCGCGCGCGACCTCGACGGCCATGCGATCGAAGATCGCTTCCGCATGGGGCAGCGGCGAATCGTCGGGGAACGGAAAGCGGTTGATGTCGGCGACCCACACGCGCTTCGGCCGCGCCGGCACGCGCGCGTCCGTGGGCGCGCCCACGACGACGAAGCCCGTCTCGGCGTCGACCGACGTCTCGTAGAGCTCTGGGACATAGAGCGGATACTTCGCCGCGAGCCGAATCAGGCGCTCGCGCCGCGGAACGCCCGCGCGCCGCAGCTCGCTCGCCTCGAGCACGAGCGGCGGCAAATGCTCCTCGGCCTCGCCAATGAAAAAAGCGTCGATGAAAGGCGCGATCGGCTCGGGGTGCGTCGCCGTCGGGCCGCCGCAGATGATGAAGGGCTCGTCGTCGCCGCGGTCGGCCGCGCGCAGGGGGATGCCCGCCAGGTCGAGCAGGTTGAGGACGTTCGTGTACGTCAGCTCGTACTGCAGCGAGAACCCGACGACGTCGAAGTCGCGCAGCGGCGCCGCCGACTCGAGCGTGAGCACGGGCAGCCCGCGCTTGCGCAGCTCCGCTTCGCAGTCGGCCCACGGCGCGAACGCCCGTTCGCACGCGATGCCGTCGGTCTTGTTGAGGACCGAATAGAGGATCTTCGTTCCCAGGTGAGACATCCCGATCTCGTAGACGTCGGGGAATGCCAGGCAGACACGCGCCCGCACCGTTGCCGGATCCTTGCGGACCTCTTGATACTCGCCGCCCACGTAGCGGGATGGCTTGTCGACGTCGGCGAGGAAGTCTGAATACGGGTGCCGCATGAAGGCGGCGACTTTACACCAGGGTCAGCGCGCGCGCCGGACGGTCACCGGCGGGCTCACTCACTGCCTTGGAACACGTACGAGAACTCGCTGCCGTACTCTTCGTACGACTGCGGGAAGACCCAGCGCGCGACCATCTCCTTGATGCAGGGCTCGAGGATCCGAAACGCGGTCGGACCGTCGACCTTGACGCCCTTGACGCGGCCCGAGATGCCGATCGAAAGGCCGACGACGATCTTGCCGTGCGTGAGGTTGCTGTCGCGCAGGAGCGCGCGCTGGTAGCAGGTCTTGATGCCGATCTTGTTGTTGTTGATGACGCGCGAAATGTCGCCCTGGCTCGGCGCGGGCCGGGCGGCGATCGCGGCCGCGGCGGCGATGTTGCGACTGCCGCTCTCGCGCATGTGCGCGGCCGTGGGATCCTCGGCCGCGGCCGTCGTTTGCGCCGTGGTCGTCGGAGACGTCGAGCCGCCGGAGGGGTGCGTCGCTCCGCGCGCGTTGCGCGTCGGCGCCGAGTGGCCATGCCCGCCGCGCGTCGGCGGCTCGGGCGGATGCGCGGGCGCCGTCGACGGGGGGTGGGGCGGCTCGAGCTTTTCGTGCGCGACGTTGTCCGCCAGCTTTTGCATCGCCTCGGTGTCGATGGCGTTCTTGGGGATGGTGCTGGCGACGACCGGCGCCGGCTTCTTCGTGACGCTCATGAGGACGACGACGATGATGACGCCGAGGACCCCGAGGAACGCGACCACCATCTTCGTGCCCCGCCCGCGGCCGGCCGCGGACTGCTGGCCCTCCCACGTCGTCGCGGCGACCGGATCCATGATCCGCAGCGGTCCGGACTTCTTCGCCGACGGACCGCGCAGGTTCAGCGCGCTCAGCGCGTCCGTGTCTCCCGTCGTCGGGAACGCGGGCGCGGCGCCCGCTGCGGGCAGCGCGGGCGCGGCCCCGGCGTGCGCGAGGCCATTCGTGCCGCGCGCCGCGACGGGCGCCGGCGTCGCGAGCGCGGCCGCGGCATCCTCGAGGTGCGGGTGCGCGGCGGGCGTCGGCACGGCGTGCGCGGCGCCGACGGTGGCAACGGGGAGCGGGAGCTTGGGGCCAAGGCCGCTCGTGAGCGGCTGCGTTCCGCGACGAGCCGCCACGGGCGGCACGGGCGGCGACGGCGTCGCGCGCGGCACGGGCGGGCGCATCGGGAGCGCGGGCGCCTGGCGAGAGGCGATCTCCTTGGCGATGGGGGGGACGTCCTTGGGCGGCTTCCACCCGTCCATCCGTTCGTTCCAGACGTGGACGTCGGCGTCCTTCGGCATCGCGAGGAGCTTGTCGACGAGCCCCTTCTGCGTGAACGGCCCCTGCTGGACGCCCTCGAGCGCGAGGAACCACTCGATGCCGTCGCCCAGCGGCGGCGGGGGCGGCGGCGTCGCGCGGCGGGCCTTCGCGAGGTCGGCCGCCATCAGCGCGGCGGGCGCCGTCGTCAGCTGCGTGCGCTCGCCGAGCTCTTCTCCCTCTTCTTCTCCGAGCGTCGCGAGCGGGCTCGACGGGCGCGGCTGCGACGGCCGCACGGGCGAGAGCGCGCCGACCGACGGACGTGCGCCAGGCTCCCGAACGGTGATGACGTTTTGACACGTCTTGCACCGGACCTTCAGGACCTTCCCGCGAACTTTATCGTCCGCGATCGAGTACTTCGTTTGGCAGCGGTCGCAGACGAATTTCATGCCTGGGGTGGGCCTTGCGCGATCGGGACCGGACCTCGCGAAACGCGCCTACGGATTTCGGCGGATCGCGTCGTTTCTATAGTCTTAGGCCGAGGCGAAGTGCGGGCTCGCAAAACGTTTTCACGAAGCCAAGCAATAGAGGTCGGACGCTATCATTTCAAAACCGCAAACGCTACGGCCGCGGCAGCGAGCACGAGGAACAACAAGATGAGCCATCCTCGACCCTTGGCCGCGCCCGCGGGGACGTCCGGGGGCTCGGGGCTCGAGGCCGGAGCGCTGGGGCGCGCCGACACCGCTTTGCCCGTCGGGCTGACCGGGACCTCGGCAGCGGGCGCGCGGTCTGGCTCGGGCGCGCGCGGGACGCCGTTTCGTTTCGTCGCGGCCACTGTAGGGGCGGCGGCCGCCGGCGGCGCGACGTCTTCCGTGGGGATCGGGGGTCGGTTGCGCCCGGCCGTCGCCTCCTCGGGCACGGCCGCCTCGAAGCGCATCGACAGCGGCGCGCGGCGATCGAAGTTCAGCTCCTCCGAATCGTCGCGAAGGCGCGCGACGAGCGGCACCCCACCCGACTCGGGCGCCGCCGACACCGCGGGCGCCGTGCCCTCAGGAGGGAAAATGTCCTTCATGTAGAGCGCCATCCGACGCGAGCCCGTGCGCAGACCCTCGTCGGCGAGGAACTCCTCGAGGTCGACGCGCATGTCCTCGGCCGATTGGTAGCGATCGTCCGCGTTCTTTTCGAGCGCGCGCATGACGACGAGCTCGAGCGCCGGCGGGTAGTCGCGCTTGATCGCCGTCGGGGGCGCTATCTTTTCGGCGGCAATCCGCTTCATGACGACGTCGGCGGGTCCGCGAAAGAGCCGCTGCCCGAGGGTGATCTCGTAGAGGATGATCCCGAGCGAGAAGATGTCCGAGCGGTAGTCGACGCCCTCCCCGCGCACCTGCTCGGGCGACATATACGAAGCCTTGCCGACGCGCACGCCGGCCTCGTCGCGCAGCTCGTCCTGGGCGCGGGCGATGCCGAAGTCCACGATCTTTGTTTGCCCCTCCATCGAGACGAGGATGTTCGTGGGCGAGACATCGCGGTGCACGATGCGCAGCAGGTTTCCCTCGGGATCGCGGCCCGTGTGCGCGTAGGCGAGGCCCGCGGCCGTCTGGCGGATGACGTGGACGGCGTGCTCGAGCGGCAGGAACCTTTTGACGGCGAGGCCGCGCTTGACGATGTCGGTCACCGTCTCGCCGCGGATGTACTCCATGGCGATGTACTTGAGGCTCGCGCCGCCCGTCTGACCTGTCTGATCCTCGGCGACGTCATAGACGTGGACGATGCTCGCGTGGTTCAGCTTCGCGGCGAGGCGCGCCTCGTCGAGGAACATCTGCACGACGCGCGGATTCTCGGCGTACCGGCCCTGTAGGATCTTGAGGACGATCTCCTTCTCGAAGCCGCCCATGGCTTCTTGGCGCGCGATGAAGAGCTCGGCCATGCCGCCCGAGGCGAGGTGGCGCACGACGCGGTAGCGACCGACCTGGCGGCCCAGCATGTCGTCAATCGAGGCGGACGCGCCCATGGCGGCCCATAGTAGCAACAGTAGGTCGGTTCGCGACGTTTGACGTTTGGGCCCCGAGGCGAGTAGGAATGGCGGAGCCCGTGTCTATCCGACCTCCTCGCGACGTTTCGGTCGACGGTCGCCTCGTCGACGGCGCGTTCGGATACCTGACGCTCGCGACGGGGATCTGCTTCGCGATCGTGATCGTCATGCTCGCGGTCGTCGTCATCTTTCATCGTCATCGGGGCGGCAAGCGCGAGGCGCTCTACACGCACGGCGATCGGCCGCGCCACCACGTCCTGACGCTCGCGACGGCGATCGCGATGTTCCTGGGCATCGATGCCGTGCTCGCGGGCCGGTCGATCGGGCACCTGCAGGCGCGCTTTTGGCGCTACCCCGACAACGATCCCCAGGCCGTCCGCGTTGAAGTCACGGGGCGCCAGTGGGCGTGGACGTTCCGGCTGGCGGGCCCCGATGGCAACTTCGGCACGCGCGACGACGTCGTCACCATGAACGAGCTGCGCGTGCCGACGGATCGGCCCATCTACCTCAAGCTTCGCTCGAAGGACGTCATCCACTCGCTCTACCTGCCGAGCTACCGCACGAAGATCGACGCCGTCCCGGGCAGCACGACGAAGCTGTGGTTCCAGGCGCGCGAGGCGGGCCGGACCGAGCTCGGGTGCGCCCAACACTGCGGCGTGAGCCACTACCGGATGCGCGGTGAGCTGTTCGCGATGCCCGCCGCCGAGTGGCAGGCGTGGGTTGCGCGCGCCGTCGAGGACGCGCGCCTGCACTTCGTCGCCGACCCGAGCATCGCCATCGACGGCTGGGACTGGGATCAAGGATGACGACGGAAGCGCCCTCGGGCCTCGTGCGCCGCGTGTTCTCCGTCGACCACAAGGTGATCGCGCGGCAGTTTCTTTTTCTCGGCCTCGCGTTTCTCGCCGTGGGCGGGTTCATGGCGATGCTCATCCGCTGGCAGATGGCCAACCCGGGCCAGGTCGTGCCGCTCGTGGGGCGCGCGCTGTTCGCCGCGTCGGGCGGGATCATCTCGCCGGCGGCCTACACGTCGCTGTTCACGATGCACGGCACGATCATGATCTTCTTCGCCGTGACGCCGATTCTGATCGGGTCGTTCGGGAACTTCCTCATTCCCCTCATGATCGGCGCGCGCGACATGTCGTTCCCGCGGCTCAACGCGCTGTCGTTCTGGACGATGGCGGCGGCGACGGCGGTGCTCACGGCGTCGTTCTTCGTGCCGCTGGGCGCGCCGTCCGCCGGGTGGACGGCCTACGCGACGCTGTCGACGGCGATCGGCACGCCGGGCCTCGGCCAGACGCTGTGGGTCGTCGCGATCTATCTCAACGGCGCGTCGTCGATCATGGGCGCCGTCAACTACATCACGACGATCGTGCGCGAGCGCGCGCCCGGCATGACGTGGTTCCGGCTGCCGCTCACCGTGTGGGGCTTGCTCATGACGGCGATCCTGAACGCGCTGTTTGTCCCCGTGCTGGCCGCCGGCATGGTGCTGCTATTTTTCGACCGCGTCTTTGGGACGCAGTTTTTCATCGCCGGCTCGACGATCAAGGGCGGCGGCGACCCGATCCTGTATCAACATTTGTTCTGGTTGTTCGGGCACCCCGAGGTCTACATCCTCATCCTGCCGGCGTGGGGCATCGTCGGCGACCTGCTGGCTTTCTTCGCCCGCAAGCCGGCCTACGGGTATCGCGTGACGGTCGGTGCGTTCATCGGCGTCACGACGCTGTCGAGCTTCGTCTACGGCCACCACATGTTCGTGTCCGGCATGAGCCCTCTCCTCGGCGAGAGCTTCATGGTGCTCACGATGATCATCTCGGTGCCCGCCGTGCTGCTGTACCTCAACTGGCTCGGCACGCTGTGGCGGGGCGCGATGCGGCTCGACACGCCGATGCTGTACTGCCTCGGCCTCGTGTTCACGTTCGGCGTGGGTGGCCTCACGGGCCTGTACCTCGCCGACATCACGGCCGACATGTACCTGCACGACACCTACTTCGTCGTCGGGCACTTCCACCTCATCAT
>JBBQJG010000247.1:0-9040 GCA_038325725.1 Polyangia bacterium
AAGCCGGCCGTCACGAGGCCGAACGACGCGACACGCGCCACGATGAACTGATCAGCTCGACGAGTCATGAGGGCTCCTCCGTTACGCGACCGACGGGACACCGACACCGATTATCTGCCCAATTCGCGCTCAAATCGACCTCCGCCTCGCGCAGGCCGCCGCGCGGGCACCCAGAGGGGCCGCGGCGAACGTGGAATCAGCGGCGCACCCCCCGGGCGGATCCTCGCACGCGCACGAGCGGCATCCGTTGGGGCCCGTGCGCGATCCATAGTCGCACTTGAGACAGAGCGCGTTCGCGGGCGCGCACGTCGCGGCGGCGCGACACTCGCAGCTGTTGCAGCCGTTGGCGCCATGGACGTAGCCGTTCGTGCACGACAACGTGCACGCGACGGCTGGGCAGGCGACCTGATGCGTGCCCGCCGGACAAGAGTTGCACGCGCACGTCGTGCAGCCGTTCGCATCGGTCTTGTTTCCGTAAGGGCAAGCGACCAGACACGCGATCGCGGGACACACGTTTTCGCAGCGGGGCGGCGACCAGACACACTTGCCGTCGGTGTTGCGCCCGCAGGCGGGCCCGATGACCTTGCCGCCGGGACACACCGGCTGCGCATACGGAGGCGGCGCGCCGCACTCGGTCTGTGCGCACGTCGCTGGGTTGCACTGGCACGTCGGACATCCGTTGGCGTCCGGAACGTTCCCGTACTGGCAGAAGATGTCGCACACCGGGGGACACGTGCCGCCGTGACCGCCCGCGCCGCCACCGCCGGTTCCACCATGGCCACCGACACCACCGTGTCCGCCCGAGCCGGCCGCGCCGCCGCCCTGCCCGCCCGCGCTCGTGGATCCGCCGGTGCCGTTGCCTGCGCCACCCGATGAGCCACCGCTGCCCGCGGTTCCCGTCGAGCCACCGCCGCCCATGCTGCCCGCGGTTCCCGTCGAGCCACCGCCGCCGGCGGTTCCCGTCGAGCCAGCGGTCCCGACGTGGCCGGCAGCTCCAGCGTCCGACGCCTTCCCGCCGCTCCCTCCGTCGCCGCCGTCCGGCCCGAGCGCGATCGAGCCGCAGCCGGCGAGCGCGAAAAGAAGAGCGCTGGAGAGAGTCGCGAGCCGAGCGTGACGGGTCGTCATGCGCGTCCCGTTGTGCATCCTCCATGCCGCGGCCAGGTCGAGACACGCCATGCCGACGGCGGCGAACTGACGCACCCTGCGTTTCGGCGTCAGCGAGCTCACCTCAGAAATGTGAGAGATGAGCGCTGGAGCATGAACGCGATGTCGCGCGCGTAGGCAACGGCCTACATCGGCCACCGACGTCGGCGGGGCTCAGGCGGCGACGATTTCGGCGGCGAGATCGTACTCGGCCGAGTGCGTAACGTGCGCGCGCACGAGCGTCCCCGGCGGGGGCGACGGACGCTCGCCCGCGTCCTGCGGCAACGACAGATAAACCTGCCCGTCTATTTCAGGCGCCTGGCCCTCGTGGCGTCCCATGAGCAGATACTCGGATTCGTCGGACGCGCCCTCGACGAGCACTTCGATCGTCTGGCCGCGCAGCGCGCGCAGCTTCTTCTTCGAGATGCCGCGCTGGATGCGGAGCAGCTCGCGGCGGCGCGCGTCCACTTCCTTCTGCGGCACGCGCTTCGGCAGCAGCGCCGCGACGGTGCCGTCCTCGCGCGAGAAGTTAAAAACGCCGACGCGATCGAGCTCGGACTCGGCGACGAAGTCGCACAGGCGGCGGAAGGACTCTTCGGTCTCGCCGGGGTGGCCGACGATGAACGTCGTCCGCAGCGTGACGCCGGGGACGCGCGCGCGCACGCGCTCGCAGAGATCGCGCACCTGTTTTTCGCCGTACCCGCGGCGCATCGCCTTGAGCACGCCCGAGTCGACGTGCTGGATGGGGACGTCGAGGTACTTCGCGACGCGCGGCTCGGAGGCCATGACGTCGAGGAGCTCGTTCGTGCAGGCCGTCGGGTAGGCGTAGTGCAGGCGGATCCAGCGCAGGCCTTCGACGCCGCCGAGGCCGCGCAGCAGCGACGCCAAGTTCGGCGCGCCGGGTTCTTTCGCATTCGGGAGATCGGTGCCGTACGTCGTGAGGTCCTGGGCGACGAGACAGATCTCCTTCGTACCCGCCTCGGCCAGCATGCGCGCCTCGCGCACGACCGAGTCGGCGTCGCGACTTCGCTGCGGGCCGCGCAGCTTTGGAATGATGCAGAATGCGCACGGGCGATCGCAGCCCTCCGCGATCTTCACGTAGGCCGTGTGCGTGGCCATCGACGGCCGGCGCGGCGCGATGTCGTCGTAGAGGAAGCGCGGCGTCTCGGCGACGCGCACGCGACGACCGCCGCCGCCGATGGCGTCGTTGATCGAGGCGACCTCGTCGGTGCCCAGGAAGTGGTCGACCTCGGGCATCTCGTCGGCGAGCTCGGTCGGATAGCGCTGCGACAGGTAGCCCGTGACGACGAGCCGCTTGCAGGTGCCCGCCTCCTTGTGGCGCGCCATCTCGAGGATCGCGTCGATCGATTCCTGCTTCGCCTCGCCGATGAAGCCGCACGTGTTGACGACGATGACCTCGGCGTCCTCGGGCGCGGCGACGATCTCGTGGCCCGCACCCGTGGCATGACCGAGCATGACCTCGGTGTCGACGCGGTTCTTGGGGCAGCCGAGCGATACGAAATGGACATTCATGGCGCGAAGAGCGGCGGAGCCTAGCAGAAGGGGCCCACGCCCGCGAACGTGGGCCTCATGACCACGGCGCACCCGGTCATGTTCGTTACAATAGACAATATCCTTAAAACGAGACTGGTCCTCTGGGAAGCTTGGGCAAGAAGACTGGAATCGTTGGAGGGTTGGATCGCGGCGCGCCCGACCTCACGAACGCCGCCCGCGCCGGGGGCCACGAGCTGGCGTTTCACCGCGGCCATCTGAGTGACCCGCACGCCGACTCGCTGCGCGCGCTCGTCGATCGCGTGGACGGGCGCGGACAATATAAAAGAAGTACGTCTCCCAGGGCGCCCGGAGGCCCGTCACGGGAAGGCGAGGACTTCGGGACGACCGAAGTGGTCGACGAGGACGGCGACGTATTGGCGGACGACGTCCCGCCGCGCGACGACGGCGCCGATCTCGGCAGGCGTCAGGATCTCGTACGGCGTGCCCGTCTCCTGCGCGAGCGCGCGCTCGAGCGTCGGCACGTCGATGCGATCGAGCGCCTCGACCATCGCGCGGGAGAACCGCTGCGTGCGCATGAGCGCGTCGCGGCTCTTCTTGTTGCCCTCGGGCTCGACGAAGAAGGACATCGTGTTGTCCATGAAGAACAGCTGGTGGCCGTCGGGCGACATCTTCATGTTGCCGCCCGAGAGGCGATCGGGGTTCGCCGTGATGAAGTCGAACACGACGAGGTCCGACAGCTGCGCCGCCATGGCCCGCATGTTCCCCGGGATCTGCTGGCCCACCGACAGCCACGCCTGCTCGAGCTGCTGGCCCTCGGGCGTGTCGAAGCCCGAATCTTTGATGACGGGGATCCAGTACGACGCCGTCCCGAGGACCTTGTCGCCGACGCCGAAGAGCGTCTCGGCCTGAATGCGCGGCACCTCGGGAAGGCTCTCGGGGTGCAGGTGCGCGAGGATCTCGGCGCGCGTGACGGCGCGCTCGGCGGCCGGCGGCACGGCGTTGAGGCCCAGCAGACGGTTGATGCGGTAAGCGGCGACCTCTTTGCGCGGGATCGTCTGGCGGTTCGTCTGCAGCGGCTTCCACGCGGCGCGCGACCCGTCGGCGAACTCGACCCGGAACGAAAGCGACGAGCCGCCGTGGTTCACCTTGAAGCGCACGATGGGCTGCGTGCGCACGCGCTGGAGCAGCACCTCGTCGGACATCCCGAGGAAGGTGCCCGAGGCCTCGAGCGCGACGCGCAGGTCGGGCAACGCCGACAGATCGCGACGCGTGCCCAGCGCGACGGGCGGCAAGCGCAGCTCGGCGTCGCGCACGGCGAGGACGCCGCGGGCCGCGCCCACCCCGCGCGAGATGCCATAGGTGCCGCCCGCGATCAGCGTCGCGGCGACCGACAGCTCGGCGAGGATGAACCCGGGAAGACGCACGGCGGGGGCATTTTACCGCAGGAATCACCCCGTTTCCTGTTCGGCCCCGGCCGCGGGCCGCGCGCGCCGAGGCTCGACCGGCAGCGCGGGACCGGCTACGTTAGGTTCCAACGACATGTCGACGTCTCCCGCCTTCGTCTGCTCCATGTGCCGCAAGCCGATCGCCGTCGGTGCCAAGCTCATCAAGTGCGCGGTCAGCACGTGCAATTCGGGCCGCGTGAAGCTCGTCTTCTGTTCGGCCTCGTGCTGGGACAGCCACCTGCCGGGCGCCCGGCACCGCACGGCCTATTTCACCGAGGAGATTGCCCGCCGCGAGTAGGTCAGGGCGCCGCGACCGCGCTTCGCGAGTCGGTCAGGGCGCCGCGGCGACCGCGTCTTGCAGGACGCTCGCGAGCGAGCTCTTGCTCGTGAAGCCCAGGAACGTGCGACGGATGGCGCCGTCCTTGCCGACGACGATCATGGTCGGGAGCGAGCGGACCTTGTAGAGCGAGCCGACGTCGCCTTCGTCGAGGACGACGGGATAGGTGATGCCGTGCTGGGCGACGAACTCCTGGAGCACCGCGGGGTCGATGCCACCGTCGGAGTTCACGCCGACGAACGAGACGCCGCGCCCGCGCCACTCGTGGTCGAGCTCATGCACCGTGGGCATCATGGCGAGGCACGGGGGACACCAGGTCGCCCAAAAATCGAGGACGACGACGCGACCGCGCAGCTCGGACAGCGCGAGCGAGCCGGGGGTGCCGTCGCCGCGCGGCAGGCGGAAGTCGGGCGCGGGCTGACCGTGGGACAGCGGCTTGAGCGCCGACAGATGCCGTGCCGACCATGCGCCGTTGGCGGCGACGCCGACGGCGGCGACGGCGAACACGACGAGCCCCGCCGCGAACGCGGACCGACGCGGCGCGGGCGCATCGGACGGAGCGTCCTTGGGCGCGGCACCACGGGCGCGCGCCACGGCGATGCCATTCGCGAGCGCGACGAGCGCGAATGCGCCGCCGGCGATCTCACCGACGAACGAGGGGACGAGCGCCCGCCCCGTGACGGCGTCGAGCGCACGCGCCACGGCGGTCACGGCGAAATACGGCGCGTAGCAGGCCGCGCCGAGCTCGAGATCTCGGGAGGCGTCGCGCCGCGCCCCCGCGAGCGCCGTCACGAGGACGGCGGCCGGCAGCACGGCCCAGGCCGCTGCCTGCCCCTCGCGCGCGAACACGCTCGCGAGGCGCATGAACGCGTCGAGCGACGGCTCGGCCAGACCCATGAGCGCCTCCGCGACGGCGGTGAAGCGGAACGCCACCGCGCCGAGGACGACGAGCCAGAGCGCGTCGTTGAGGCCCCCACCCTCGCGGTCGATGCGAGCCATCGCCGCGCGCGGCGCTATGACGAGCTGGCCGACCCGGGCCGGCAGGCCGCGGAGCGATTGCCCGCGTGAAGAAGTCGCGTCCATCAAGCTCGCGTCATTTGTTGCGGTCGTAAAGAAGCGCGAGGCCCTGCAGCGTCAGCATGTCGTCGCACTCGTGGATCGTGCGCGTCTCCTTGGCGATGAGCGACGCGAGGCCTCCCGTGCCGACGACGCGCGGCTCGTAGCCGCCGCCCACCTCGGCCTTGATGCGGTCGACGAGCGCGTCGACGAGGCCTGCGTATCCGAAGACGAGTCCCGATTGCATGCTGGCGACGGTATTACGGCCCAACGCCGACTTTGGTTTCACGATCTCGACACGCGGGAGCTTCGCCGTCGCCGAAAACAGCGCGTCCGCCGAGACGTTGATGCCCGGCGCGATGACGCCGCCCGCGTACTCGCCCTTGCTCGTGATGACGTCGAAGGTCGTCGCCGTGCCAAAGTCGACGACGATCGCCCCCTGCGGCCAGCGCTTGTAGGCGGCGACGGCGTTGACGATGCGATCGGCGCCGACCTCGCGCGGGTTCTCGTAGAGGATCGGCATGCCGGTCTTCGTGCCTTGGCCCACGATCATCGGTTCGACGCCGAGGTGTTTGCGGCAGAATTTTTCGATCGGGAACAGCACGGGCGGTACGACCGACGAGACGATCGCGGCCTTGACGGCGTGGAGCTCGAGGCCCGCGAGGCGGAACAGCTCGGCGAGCAGCGCCGCGTATTCGTCGCCCGTGCGCGCCGCCCGCGTCTCGAGGCGCCAGTCCGCGCGCAGCGTGTATTGCGGCGTTTCGAACAGCCCCAAGGCGATGTTGGTATTCCCGATGTCGATGGCGAGCAGCATGACGAGCGCGTGCGAACGTTAGGGTAACATGCCGCCGATGGCGGCCGATTCGTCCAAGCAGCGCTTCCGCCCCGCGCTGACGCTGGGGCTCATGGGCGGCTTCGCGATCACGCTGTTCGCCGCGCTCTGGCTCATCGACTACTTCGTCATCGAGGCCGCCCACCGCGGCCTCAAGGGCCCGGCGGCGCAGCTGTTCGACTACGACGCCGAGACGATGCAGAACGCGCTCGGCAGCCTGGCGCAGGTCATCGCCGCCGTGCTCGGCATCGCCATTACGGTCGTCTCGATCGTCGTGCAGCTGGCCGCGAACCGCTACACGTCGCGCGTCACCGACATGTTCTTCCGTGACCGCACGAACCTCGGCGTCATGGGCTTCTTCGTCGTCGCGTGCATCGAGGCGCTGTGGGTCGGCTTCGGCGTCACGAAGGACTACGTGCCGCAGGTGACGATCACGGCGACGCTCTTGATGGCGACGATGAGCTTGCTGTTGCTCATCCCCTACTTCGCCTACGTGTTCGCCTTCCTCGATCCCGAGAAGGTCATCGCGCGCATCGGCGCACAGACGCTCGAGAGCGCGGCGCCGCACAAGCACAAGGCCGAGGCGGGCACCGCCATGAGCGCGGAGCGGCGCCAGGAGCAGGTCGTGAGCGGCATGGAGCAGCTCGCGGGCATCGCCATGAACGCCCTCGCGCAGAAGGAAAAAACGATCGCCTCCGACGCGACGGCGGCGCTGCGCACCGTGCTCGTCGACTACCTGCCGGAGAAAGCCGGGCTGCCGCCCGCGTGGTTCGGCCTGTCGCGCACCCTGCGCGTGCACCCCGACTTCGTCGCGCTCGCCCACGAGTCGCTCGACGACCTCGCGCGCGAGCGCACCTGGCTCGAGTGGATTGGCCTGCGCCAAATTCGAGAGGTGTTCGCCGAGGCGCTCAAGACCTTGCCCGAGATGACCCACGTCGTCGCCATCGACACGCGCTACGTCGGCGAGGCGGCGCTCGACGCGCGCGATCGCGACGTCCTCGGCCTCACGGTGAAGTTCATGAACACGTTCCTGCGGTCGTCGCTCAACGCGCGCGACGTGCGCACTTGCTACAACGTGCTCCACCAGTACCGCCAGCTCGCCGAGGCGATGCTGCGCGTCCCTGGAACGGCCGTCCCGTGGCTCACGCCGGCCCTCGAAGATCTCGCGATGCACTTCAAGTACTACGCGCAGCTCGCGCACAGCATGGGGCTCGGCTTCGTCACGGAGACGGCGGCCTACGACCTGTGCGCGCTGTGCGAGATCGCGAGCGACCAGTTCGCGCCCTGCCACGACCGCCTGCTCTCGATCTTCCTCGAGATCGACAAGGAGGCCGAGACCGTCGCCGAGGAGAAGGCCCTGCGCGGCGTGCGCAAGGCGCAGGCGAAGCTCGCGTCGTTTTATCTGCTACGCAACCAGACGGCGCACGCGCGCGCGATCTACGACGACATGGCGCAGGAGACGCCCGAGCGCCTCCGCTCGATCCGCGACGAGATGCTCGCCGTGACGTCGAAGCAGTTCTGGGAGGTCGTCGACCGCGGCACGAACTTCGACTACCTCGACGACGCCCGCAAAGAGAAGCTGCGCGCGTTCTTCAACCAGTTCACGTCGCTCATGAACCTGCCCCCGCGCGACAAGGGCACGGGCCCCTACCGCGTCACCGGGACCTGACGGTCACGGGTCTTGTAGAAAGAGGAAGTCGAGCGTGCCGTTCTTGTCGAGGTGGCCCACCTGGAACTGGCGGCCCGTGCCGACCTTGTCGTCGACGAGGTGCGGTTCGAAGTGCGTGCCCTGGGCGTCGCGCACGAGCTTGAACACGTAGAGGTAAGGCGTCCCGGCGTAGTCGGGGTCGTTGAACACGGGCGGGTGCACATACCAACCCTTCCCCTGTGACGATGTCCTTGAGCCCATCGCCGCAACGCACGTCGCGCCTGCGCGTGTGCGCTTTCTGACAAGCTGACGATCGGGCTTGGCGCGCGCCCAATGATATTGCGAAGACGGTGGAGGGCACGCGGCTTGCGTAGTCACCCGCACATGCTGCGCAACGCCTCCGGCTTCGCTCTCATCGTCTCGATGCCGATGCTGATGCTCCTGACCTCGCTCTCTGTCGGTTGCTCGACGACGAAGTACGTCGGCTCCGTGGTGACGCCGGCTTCCTTGGAATCCGTTCGCGCGGAGAACGCGGGCTGCACGTTGGAGGTCGAGGCGCTGCCGGCCCGCCCCCCGACGGCCGCTGCCGCGACCCCAGAAGAGACGGTCGAGGCGAGCAACGGAGGTCCGATCCCCTCGGCGCCTTCACAACCCCGACCCCTTCGCCTGGAGGTGGTTCGGGTGGAGCCCACGCGGATCATCGTTCGGAACGGTTCGAGCGAGCTCGCATTTTCAAACCTCGCAGTGCACCGCGTGGTTGTCACCGATAGCGCGAAGGGAGCGGCGGTGGGGGCAGCGGCCGCCGCCGTGGTGGTGGCCGCGGTCTTGGCGGGTGTCGCTGCGTCGCACTCAGACGGTGGCCTCTTCACCCGGAGCGAGGACGTCACGTTCGCCGCCATCTATTTGGGTATTCCCATCCTGGGACTAGACCGCTTTCACGTTGATCGGAGCGAGTAGCCCGAGAAGGCTGTCCAGGCCCTGACGTCGTCGGGTGAGATGAGGGTCATCGCGAAGGCGACGGCGTCGTCGAAGGCGTCTCTTGAGAGCGTGGGCAGGCGTCGAAG
>JBBQJG010000248.1:0-9022 GCA_038325725.1 Polyangia bacterium
GTCGACACGCCCGAGCGCTTCGAGCGCGCGTCCGCGCAGCGTGCGCGCGCGCTCCCACGTCGGGTAGCGGCGCGCGAGCGTCTCGGCCGTGCGGCGCGCGTCCTCCGCGCGGCCCGCGGCGAGCGCGACGGCCGCGTCGTCGGCGAGCCGGCGATCACCCGCGCCAACCGCGGGCGCGGGCCAGGCCTCGAGCGCGTGGGCGCGCTCGTCGAGTGTGATGGCGTCGAGCTCGTCGAGAACACGCTTGCGCTGCGCGGGCGTCAGCGGCGGCGCCGCCGTCTCGGCGACGAGCGGCCCGAGCCGCGCCCGCGCCGCCCCCGTGCGCCCCACGGCGCGCTCGAAGTTCGCGACGCGCAGGAGCAGATTGAACTGCCCCTTGCGGTCGTCTTTGAGCCGCTCGAGCCCCTTGTCGAGGAACGCGATGATGGCGTCGCGACGCTCCCACCGGGCGCCGTCGTCGGCGAGCAGGTCCGCGAGGTTGACGTAGGCGTAGAAGCGCCGTGGGTCGGCGTCGATCGCGGCGCGCAAGGCTACCTCCGCCTCGGTCGTGCGACCGAGCTTGCCGAGCGCGAAGCCGAAGTCGGTTGCGAAGACGGCGTTCGCCGGATCTTCGGCGACGGCGCGGCCGAACAGCGCGACCGCCTCTGCTGTCTTGCCAGCGCGCAGACGCTGGAGACCCTGCGCGTGGTCGGCGCGCGCGGCGGCCGGCGACGGCGCGCCCACGGCGGGGCGCGTGAGCGTCGGTGCCGCGTCGACGGGCGCCGACGCGGCGCCCGCGTCGGCGAGCGCAAACAGGACGACGATGCCGAGCCCGAGCGCCATCACCCCGTTCCCCGTAGCTCGCGCAGACGCAAACCGAGCTGGTTCAAGCGCAGGTGAACCTGTCGCGCCGTGCCGCGCGGGCCGAGCAGCTCGCGCGCCATGCGGTCGAGGTCACCCGCGCACGCCTCGAAGAGCGCGCGCAGGTACTGCCGCTCGACCTCCGCCGAGACGCGCGCGAACGAGCCCGCCGCGGAGAGCTCGACCTCGATGCGTCGCGCACCCGCGCGCCCGCGCGCGACGGGCCGCGGCGCGCCGCCCGAGACCGCGCCCAGCAAGCGCGTCACGAGCGGATCGGGCACCTGCAGGATCGCGGGCGCGCGCGGGCCGGCGACCTCGAGCGCCGGCCCCGCGTCGAGGTGCTGCGTCAGACAAAACACGAGCGCGTTCGTCGCCAGCAGCCGCAGCTCGCGGTGATTGCCGGGCCAGTCGTGCGCGCCGAGCCGCTCGAGCGCTTCCTTCGAGAGAAAAACAGAAAAGGCGTCGCGCCGAGCGGCAACGGCGCGAGGCCGACCGAAGACGACGACGTTCGCGCGTTCGTCGAAGTCGTCGGGCGTCGGAAAGCTCGCGAGGTACGCGCGCGCGAGCGGCCGCAGCGCCTCGCCGCGCAGCGCCTCGAGGAACGCGAAGCGGATGAGCTCTGGCAGATCCTCGCGACGCGCGCGCAGCGGCGGCACGCGCAGCCGCGTCGCCGGGTTGAGGCGCATGTAGAGATCGGCGCGGAAGCGGCCCTCGCGCACGAGCGCCTCGACGTCGGCGTTCGTCGCGGCGACGAGCTTGGGCGACGCCGGCCGCGCGCGCGCGTCTCCGAGGCGCGTCACCGTGCCGCGCTCGAGCACGAGCAGGAGCTGACGCTGCAGGTCTAGATCGAGGTTCGCGATCTCGTCGAGGAAGAGCGTGCCGCCGTGGGCCTGCTCGAAGACGCCCGCGTGATCCTCGACGGCGCCCGTGTAGGCACCGCGCCGCGCGCCGAAAAGGTGCGCCGCGAGCAGCGGCGTCGGGATCGTCGACAGGTCCGTGACGACGAGCGGGCCCTTCGCGCCCGACAGCGGGTGGACGACGTGCTCGGCGAGGAAGCTCTTGCCCGTACCCGTCTCGCCCTCGACGAGCACGGGTAGCGGCGAGCGCGCGTGGAGCTCGAGCTGGCGCCGCAGCTCCGTCATGGCGCGCGATCGGCCCCAGAAGATCGGCCCCTCCTGCGCGCGGTGTCGGAGCGCGAGCGCGCGCGAGATCTCGGCGGCGAGGCTGCGGCTGTCGACGACCTCGTTCTCACAAAGATAGACGAGCGGATCGTCGGGGCGTGCCGCCCCGAGATCCGAGCCCGTCGTCGTGAGCATGACGACGGGCAGCGTCGGGTACGTCTGGCGCAGCCGTTCTAGAATGAGCAGACCCTGCCGCCGGCGCAGCGTCTCGAGCGCGGCGGCGCGTGCCGCGGGCGCCTCGGGCAGGTGCGACTTGTCCTCGGGCAACAGGCGCTCTTCGGGACGCGCAAAGTGCAGATCGAGCACGACGAGGTCCGGCAGCGCGCGCGCGCGCCCGAGCGCCTCGGCGGCCTCGCCCCAATCGTGCGCACAGCGGAGCGGACAACCGCGCTCGCGCTCCTCGCACACCTGACAGGGCACCGTGCGCTCGCAGCGCGTGAGCGTCTCCATCTGCGGCAGGCGCCGGTGCACCATCTCGACGGTCTGATCGCGATCGTCGATGACGAGGAGACGGGTCACGCGTCGTCTCCATCCAAGGAACGGACCAACGCCGCGAGCGCGTCGAACGCCGGCTCGAGCGCGAGCACGCCCGCGATGTCGCCGGCCTCGGCCGCGGCGAGTGCGCGTGCGAGCGCCTCTTCGAACAACGCGAGCCCGAGCCCCGCGGGCGCCTCCGCCCGCAACCCGTCCCAGAGCTCCGCCGCCGTCGTGCCGCGGCCCTCGGCGTCGATGAGCGCCGCGACGAGCTCGCCAGGCGCGGGCGCGCCGCCTAGATCGAGCCGATCGCGCGCGGGCCACACGAGACGCTTCACCAGGTCATGGCGAACGCGCGCGAGCCAAGCCAAGGCCATATTTGGATTCTATAGAAATACCTCTCTCATTTGTAGCACCAGCAGAATGTTCGTGTTTTTCCAGCTAGTTCCATCTGACACGAGGCCGGCACGCCGGCTGCAAGGACGTCTCCTGTCCCCTCAACACTTCGACAGGAGATTGCCGATGTCTGGTCTCGAATTCCTCATGGCGGCCCGCGCGTTCGCGGGCGAGCGGCTCTCGACGAAGAACGCGACGCTCGCGATCGGTCGCCGCATCGTCAACCGCGAGGTCGTGGGACGCGAGAGCCCCGAGAGCCCCTTCCGCGCGGGCGACACGCTCTACGCGCACACGACGATCGCGGGCCATGGCGCCGGCTTCATCGAGCACGTCTGGACGAAGGACGGCGACGAGGTCGCGCGCCACTACCTGCCTACGGGCGACGAGCACGCGTGGCGGAGCTGGTCCCGTCACCGCATCGAGGCCGGCCACTACGCCGTCGACGTGCTCGCGCCCAACGGCACGCGCCTCGCCTACCGAACCTTCGTCGTTTCTTGAACCGCTTTCACGCCCACCAAGGAGATCCCATGGAACGCATCAAAGTCTTCGTTCGGCAGTGCATCATCTTCATCCGCGCCGCCTTCGCGGCGGTCGCGCTCGGCCTCATCGAGACGTTCGGCAGCCCGCGCGGGCGGCGGCTGCTCGCCGTCGGCGCGCTGCTGGGAGGCGCGCTGCTGCTCGTGCTGCGCCCGCCGCTGCAGACGGTCGCCACGGGTGACCTCGGCGTGCGCATGAACCGGCTCACGGGCGGCGTGGCGGTCGTCGGCGAGGGGCCGGCCCTCGTCGTGCCGTTCCTCCACGAGCTGCGCCGCTACACGATGCGCGACCAGGTGTACCGCCCCGTCGCGAGCGCGACGGCGACGGGCGCTGAGCCGTTCCAGACCGTCGAAGGGTTGTCCGTCGGCGTCGCCGTCACCGTGCGGTACGCGCTCGACCGCGACCACCTGGGCGACGTCGCGAAGCGCCTGCCGAACGACGTCGGCCACGATCTGATCGAGCCCGTCGTCGACGGGGTCCTGCACCGAGCGTTTTCGAAGCGCACCGTGCGCGAGGTCTTCACCGACAAGCGCGTCGAGATCCAGGAGGACGTCGAGCAAGAGCTGCGGACGATCCTCGGGCGCGACGGCATCGTCGTGCGCTCGCTGTACCTCGGCCACGTCGACCTGCCCGCGCAGTACCGCGCGGGGCTCGAGGGCATGCTCGCCGAGGAGCTCGCGTCGGAGAAGATGCGCTACACGCTCGTGCTCAAGGAGAAGCACGTACAGGAGGCGGCGCTCGAGGGAGACGCCGCGAAGGTCCAGCGCCAGAAGGCCGCCGAGGCCGCCGCCGACGAGGAGATCATCGCCGCGAAGGCGCGCGAAGAGGCGATGAAGCACGTGCTGCCGCTCAAAGAGAAGGAGATCGAACAGCGCCGCCTCGAGGCCGAGGCGCGCAAGGTGCAGCGAATGAAGGACGCCGAGGGCGACGCCGAGGCGCGCAAAATCGAGACGACGGCCGAGGCCGACTCGCGCCGACGCCTGTCCGACGCCGACGCCTACCGCATCGAGGTCACGGGCAAGGCGAGCTCGGCGCAGATGGAGCGCGACTCGATCCTCATCGCCAAGAACCCGCTGCTCATTCAGAAGACCGTCGCCGACAAGCTGTCGGACAAGATCCAGGTCATCGTCGCGCCCCCTTCGGCGGGCGGCTTCTTCGCGGGCGGGCTGCTGGGCGCGTCTCAGAACAGCCGCGTCGCCGTCGCGCACAGCGGCACGGCGCACGCGGGTGGCAATGCCGAATCGGAGGGCGAGTAACATGCACGCGCTCGTGTTGGTGGTCGCGCTCGTCGCCGAGGATCCGGCCGTGCTGCGCAACGCGCCCCGCGACGACGCCCCGGCGCAGGCGACGCTGTGGCGCGGGGACTGGCTCGAGGTGCGCGGCGAGACGGCGGGCTTCCTCAAGGTTTACGACCACCGGCACGAGCGCCCCGGCTACGTGCGCCCGCAGATCGTGCGGATCCACCAGCTCGACGAGGCGAGCGCGCCCGAGCTGGCCTCTGTCGTCCGCTTCCTTCGCGACGCGGGCGGCTCCGAGTCGCTGGGCATCGGGTACGCGGCGATGTTCCTACGCGCGGCGCCCGCGGGCGCCGACACGTCGGAGGTCTTCGCGGCGATCGGGAGCATGGCCGATCGGCTCGCGCGGCGCGCCTCGGGCCGGCGCACGACCACGCGCGACGCCGCGCTCGCGGGGCACCTCGAGGTCGCCGCGAGCTACGGCGTGCGGTTCCAGCCGATCGACGGCGATCGGCCCGAAGGCGGAGCGACCGAAGGCGCGGCGCGCCTCTGCTACGACGGCGAGGCGTGGGCGCGCGTGCTCGCGACGCCCGCGGCGCCTCCTGTCGAAAGAGCCCGCGCGGCGCTGTTCCTCGCGTCGACGCGCTGTCGCCCCGCGCTGCTCCCGCCCGCGAAGGAGCGCGACTTCAACGACCGTCGCTTGCAGGCGCTCGGCGACGCGGACCCGGCGGCGCTGCCCGCCTGGCTCGGCGGACGCGTGAGGCTCGCCCGCGCCGAGGCGCTCGCGTGGCGCGGCTTCGACGAGGCCCGCCGCGTGAGCGGCCCCGCGGCGAACGACGCCGCGAAGGCCGAGGCCGCCGCCATCAAGGAGCTCGCGCTCACGGATCGCGGCGTGCTCGCGCCCGAGGACCTCGCGCGCTACGACGAGGTCGCGATGCGTGTCGCCGCTTCGCGCTGGGCCGTCGAGCCGGCCGCGGCGAGCCCGCGCAAACGCGCCGTCGCGATCACGACGGTGCCGCGGGGCCCGGGCGAGACGTGCCTGCGCGTCGTCGCCGTCGGCCCGAACGGCGCCGCGAACGACAACGCCAAGCCGCTCGCCGAGCGCTGCACCTACGGCGTCGTGTGGCCGAGCGCGCTGCGCTGGTCCGCCTCCGGCACCGTCGCGACGCTCGCCGTGCAGCCACTCGCCGCGTGGACGGAGCTGTGGGTCGTGCGCAAGGGCGACGACCACACCGACGCGTGGACGATCGACCCGCTCACGCCCGCGACGACGGAGCCCGACGTCGGCTACGTCGAGTCCGCGGGCTTCTCCCCCGACGGCACGCACCTCTTGGTCGTTCGCGAGGCGCGCGTCGCGGGCCGCGCCACGCGCAAGTTCCAGGTGCTCGCTGCCGAGACGCTCGCCGTCGAGATCCAGTGCACCGACGTCGCCAAGCTCTCCGCGTTCAAGCGCTGGCAGGCCGCCTGGTGGAAGGTGGGGACGCTCGCGCTGCGGTAGCCGGGCCTAGGCGATCTCGGTGAGGTTGCCCGAGTACCCCGTGCCGAAGCTCGTCGCGGGGATGTCCATGAGCGTCGAGATCGACGCGAGCAGCCGGTTGTGCGGCACACCCGTGCTCGACCGGGACCAGTAGGCGCCGGTCATGGCGGCCCACGCGCCGACCTTCACGTTTCGTCCCGCCTGCAGCGCGCCGCCCGCGCGTCCCACGAGGAGGTACGGGACGTTGCTCACGGCGTGGAACGAGCCCTCGCTCATATCGTTGCCCATCGCGATGAGGCTGTTGTCGAGAATCGTGCTGCCGTTCTCCATCGTCCCGTCGAGCAGCCCCGCGAGGTACGCGAGTTGCTGCATGTACCAGGTGTCGATGATGGTCTTCTTGGGGTAGCCCGTCGCGCCCTCGTGCGCGATGCCGTGCACCTCGCCGATCGACATCGTCGTCGGATCGTTCAGGTTCAAGAACGGCATCGTGTACGGGCCGCTGCCGCCGTCGTCGGCCCACGAGATCGCGACGGAGCGCGTGACGTCGCAACGGAACGCCATCGCGACGAGATCGTTGAACGCCTTGACCTGATCCTGGTACATCGTCGGCGCGCCTGGGTCGACGGGTGTGCACCCGGCGCTGGGCCCCGTCGCCGTGAGGCCCTTCTCGAGCTGGCGGATCGAATCGAGGTGCGCCTGGATCTTCGCCTTGTCGTCGGTGCCTCGGCGCGCGCTGAAGGCGGTGAGCTCGGGCACCAGGTAGTCGAGGACGCTCTTGCGTCGCAGCGAGAGCGGCGAGACCTGGCCCATGGGCTGCGCGACGCCCGAGAACAGCGTCTTGAAGAGGCGCGCGACGTTGTTCTCCCCCGTGTTCTGCGAGCCGTCGGCGCGATAGCTCGTCGACTTGCCCTGCACGGTGATGACGAGCAGGGGGATGGGGAGGTTCACGGTCTTCGCGATGTTCGTCGAGACGACCTGATCGATCGACGGGCCCGTCGCCGTGCAGTTCTGACCGCCCGTGTTCTTGTACGTGCCCGTGAACATCGTCGGGTACGAGAAGTGGCCGTCGTAGGTGTGGCCGCCGTCGAGCATGTTCTTCATGTCGAGGCCCGAGACCATCGTGACCTTCGACTTGAGCGGCGCGAGCGGTGCCATGATCGGGCTCGCCGTCGGATCGTCGCCGGGCGGATAGTAATTCGGCTGGGCGACGCCGTTGCCCCACGCGATCGTGATGAGGCGCTTGGGTCCCGCGCCGGCCGCGTAGACCCGATCGCCCTCGAGCAACGGCAGGAAGGCTGCCGTCGCGCCCACGCCGCGCAGGAACGTCCGCCGCGAGAGGCGCGCGCGCGTCGTGCTCGTGCGGATCGACGGGCCAGACTTGATTCCGTTGCTGCTCACTGCATTTCTCCGGGCGAAGGGCTGCGGTAACGGAAGGTGCGCATCGTCGAGACCGCGACCAGCAAGTCTTGAATCGACGCCGTGTCGCTCGCGAAGGCCGTGGCCGCCGACTGCAACGACGCCGTGTCCGCCGTTCCGGTGTCGCGCAGGAGCGCGAAGCGCGACCACTCGGCGGCGAAGCAGCTGCGCACCTCGGGGCTCGCCGCGAGCAGGCCCATGAGCGCGACGGCGCCATCGAAGTCGTGCTTGACGCCGTCGAGCGTGATCGACCCGGTGGCGTCGACGGGCATGCCGTTGTCCATCGTCCGGTACTTGCCGACGCCGTCGTAGCTCTCGAAGGCGAAGCCGATCGGATCCATCGCCGTGTGGCACGCGCGCGCGCAGGCGTTCTGGTCGTGAATCGTGAAGCGCTGGCGCGTCGTGCCGCCCGCCGACGCCGGCATGGGCGGCGGCACGTTGGCCGGCGGTGGCGGCAGCGTGTGACAGAGCAGCTTCGTGTAGACGGCCTTCCCGCGCCGAACCGGGTTCGAGCCTTCGGCGTTGCCCGTGAGCGCGAGGAACGCGCCCTGCGTGAGCAGCCCCGCCCGCTGCGCGGCCGGCAGATCGGTCTTCATCATCGTCGGCCCCGTCGCCGTCGCACCGTAGAGGTTCGCGAGGGTCTGGTTGATGTACGAGTACGACGCGCCCAGCAGCGTCGCGAGGCGGCCGTCGCCGCCGAAGGACGCGCTCTCGACGAAGGTCCGTGTCTCGTCGACCATCGCCGCTTGCACGGCCGGCGTGTAGTCGGGATAAGTCACGGCGCTCTTCGTGCGATCCGGCAGGCCGTCGAGCTCGAGCCAATCGGCGAAGAAGCTCGAGACCGTCGCCTTCGCCTTGGCGTCCATGAGCAGGCGACGCGCCGCCGTCTGCACGCCCGCCGCCGTGTCGAGCTGACCCGCGGCCGCCGCCGTGAGGAGCGCGTCGTCGGGCATGGAGCCCCAGATGAAGTAAGAAAGCCGCGAGGCGATCTGGTACGACGAGAGACGCACGACGGCCCCCTCGTGAATCGAGGGATCCGTCGCGGGCGCCTCCCAGTGATAGAGGAACTGCGGCGACTGAAGGACAGCCTCGATGAGCACCGTGACGGCGTCGGCGAAGCCGAGCCCGAGCGTCGTGCGCGCCATCGTGTAGAGCGACGTGAGCCGCGTCGTCTCGTCCTTGGCCAGCGGGCGACGGAACGCGCGCTTGCCGAACGTCGCGATGAACTGCTGCGCGCACGCGTCTTCGCCCGCCGCCGTCGGATCGCAGGGCAAGAGCATGTTCGGCGCAATCTTGGCCTTCGCCGACGCCGCGAGCGACTCGGCCGCCGTGCGCAACAGCGTCGCGTCCTGCACGGCGAGATCGCCCGCCCGCCGAAACTGAAAGGTCGTGTCCCGATCCGTCGGGAACTGATTGGCCGGCGACGACGTGTCGCCGAGAAGGTCGCGGACGGTGTTGTTGTATTC
>JBBQJG010000249.1:0-9000 GCA_038325725.1 Polyangia bacterium
GGCGATCACCGTCGCGAGGAGGAGGGGCCGCGGGTGGAGCAGGGCGGCCGTGCTGACGTGCATCTCGCGCAGCTTGGGCGCGAAGCGGCGCAGGCCGGGGACGCGAGCGGCAAAGCCGAGCGCCAGCTCGGCGAGAAAATCGATCGACACGACGGCCACGCCGCCCAGCACGAGCGCCGCGCCCGCTACGAGGAAGCGCCGGTCGACGTCGAAGTGGAAGACGCCCACGAGCGCGAGCAGGAGCAGCGCCAGCAGATCCGTCACGCGCTCGGCGATGACGATGGGCGCCGTGCGCGTCACGGAGAAGCCGTGCGAGGCGCGCAGGAGGAAGGCCTTGACCGCCTCTCCCAGCTTGCCCGGCGTCACGGTGAGCGAGAAGCCCGCGAAGAACACGAGGAGGCTGTCGCGTGGCGCGACCTTCAGGCCGAGCACGCGCAGGTAGACCTGCCAGCGCGCGAAGCGCACGAGGTAGTTGCCCGCCGCCAGCAGGCAGGCGAGGGCGGCCATGGCCCACGAGAAGTGGCGCAGCGCCTCCCCGACTCGACCCGCGTCCGCCCAGATCGTGAACCCGATGTAGACGGCGACGCCCGCGGCCACCCCGAGGGCGACTCGACCAACGAGCGACTTCATGACGGGGAGCGGCTCGCTGCCGCTCGCGCCCCCCGGTGCCCCCTCGCTCCGCGTGGCAAAGCCACGCTGCGCTCGCCCAAGCTGGCCACGCTCAAGCCAGTTACGTGACTCGGTTGGCCTTGTCGAGGCGCTTGCGCTCGTTCTCTTCGAGGTAGCGCTTGCGCAGGCGGATGGCCTTGGGCGTGACCTCGACGAGCTCGTCGTCGTTGATGAACTCGAGCGCCGACTCGAGCGTGAACTGGCGCGGCGGCGTCAACGTCAGCTTCTCGTCGGCGGCCGTCGTGCGGATGTTGGTCAGCTTCTTGGCCTTCGAGGGGTTGACGACGAGATCGTTCTCGCGCGAGTGCAGGCCGATGATCTGCCCGCCGTAGACGCGGTTCTGCGGGCCCATGAAGAGCTGCCCGCGCTCCTGGAGGTAGAAGAGGCCGTAGGCGTTGGTCTCGCCCTCGTCCTGCGCGACGAGCACGCCGTTCTGGCGCGTCTTGATGGGCCCGGCGTAGGGGCCGTAGTTCTTGAAGTTGTGGTGCAGCAGGCCCGTGCCGCGCGTGTCGGTGAGGAACTGCGAGCGGTAGCCGATGAGGCCGCGCGCCGGGCACAGGTACTCGAGGCGCATGCGCCCCTCGCCCGCGGGCCCCATCTCCTGCATGCGGCCGCCGCGGCGCCCGAGCTCCTCGATGACCGAGCCCGAGAACTCCTCGTCCAGGTCGATGACGACCTCCTCGTACGGCTCGAGGCGCTCGCCGCCCTCCTCCTTGAAGATGACCGGGGGCTGCGAGACCATGAGCTCGTAGCCCTCGCGGCGCATCGTCTCGATGAGGACGCTGAGGTGGAGCTCGCCGCGGCCCAGCACGTCGTAGGTGTCGGGCGAGGGCGTCTCGAGGACGCGCAGCGCGACGTTGGCCTTGATCTCCTTGAACAGGCGGTCGCGCAGGTTGCGGGAGGTGACGAACTTGCCCTCCTTCCCCGCGAACGGCCCGTTGTTGGACATGAACTGCATCTTGACCGTCGGCTCCTCGATCTCGAGGAGCGGCAAGACGATGGGGCGCGCGATCTCCGTGATCGTCTCGCCGACGGTGAGGTCCTGCATGCCCGTGACGGCGCAGATGTCGCCGGCGGCGGCCTCGGCGAGCTCGAAGCGCTTGAGCGACTGGTAGCCGAGGAGCTTCTGGACGCGGAACTCTTCGCGCTTGCCGTCGCGGTGGACGCACAGGACGCGGTCGGCCATCTTGATGCGGCCCGATTCGATGCGGCCGATGGCGACGTACCCGAGGTAGTCGTCGTAGTCGAGCGTCGTGACGTGCATCGCGAGAGGGCCGTCGACGTCGCCCGCGGGCGGCTTGACCTTCTCGACGATCATGTCGAGCAGCGGCCCGAGATCCTTGTGCTCGTCGTTGAGATCCTTGACGGCCCAGCCCTCGCGGCCCGAGGCGTAGACGATCGGGAAGTCGAGCTGCTCGTCAGTCGCGCCCAGCGCGCAAAACAGATCGAACGTCTCGTCGACGGTGCCCTGCGGGTCGCAGCCGGCGCGGTCGACCTTGTTGATGACGAGGATGGGCTTGAGGCCGAGCGCGAGCGCCTTGCGCGTCACGAAGCGCGTCTGGGGCATCGGGCCCTCGAAGGCGTCGACGAGCAGACACACACAGTCGACCATCTTGAGGACGCGCTCGACCTCGCCGCCGAAGTCGGCGTGGCCGGGCGTATCGACGATGTTGATGCGCGTGCCCTTCCAGGTGATGGCCGTGAACTTCGAGAGGATCGTGATGCCACGCTCGCGCTCGAGATCGTTCGAGTCCATCGCGCAGTCGGCGACGACCTCGCCCTGGCGGAACTGGCCTGCCTGTCGAAGGAAGCCGTCGACGAGCGTCGTCTTTCCGTGATCGACGTGAGCGATGATGGCGATGTTGCGAACGTCGGCCCGGACGGCCTTGGTCGGAACGGCTGCGGTTGCTTCTGCACCTGCGGTAGACATGCGGGTCGGGAGACTTACCCGGTGAACGGCCCCGGCGCAAGTCGGGGGGGCGTCAGGGACCTGACGCGGGGCCCTCCAAACCCCCTTCGGCCCGCCAACTACGGCCCTTCTGCCCGAGGGACGAAGATCAAATCGGTGACGTCGGGGAGGGGGAGCCGGCGGGTCAGCGTGCCGATCGTGGGGTCGAGCTCGTAGAGGCCGTCGAGGGCGTCGGACGTCGTTTCCGAATGGGCCAGGAAGATCGCGGCGCCGTCGGTCGCCATTTGGTCCACGGCGCCGGGGAGGGTGCTCGGCCACGTCGTCACGGCGCCCGTGCGCGCCGAACGGCGCGCGAGCGTCGCGTGGGGAGCCCCGGCGACGAACGCATAGATGTAGAGATCGTCGTTGCCGACGACGACCCCCGCGCGCGGTGACGGCGTGACGGCGAAGCCCGTCGCGTCGGTCGTCGGGTCCTGGAAGTCGAAGACGTCCGGCACGCTGCCGGCTGGGCTTGCGAGCGCGCTGAAGACGTTCAAGAAGAGGCCGTGCGCGCCGTCGGGCACGATGTCTCGGACGTTCGTCGCGACGCCGAGCGCGCGTTGACGGGACACTTGTGTCGTCGTGTCGAAGAACATGACGCCGGCGCCGCCGTTGATGTTGCCGGCGATCGCGAAGCTGTCTGCGACGAGACCGGCGGCCGTCACCGTGAACGCGTCCGAACCCGAGAACGAGAATGACGACGTCCCCACGAGCCCGAGGTCCGCGTCGTCGATGCGCGCGTAGGCGCCCACGAAGCCGTTCGTCTCGCAGGCGACCCAGGCGAGGCCCGACGCGAAGACGGCGCGGTGACCGGCCGCGCACGTCGGAACGTCGAGGAGCTTGTCGCCGTCCGCGGAGAACACCTGAGCGATCGCGGCGGGGTTGTCGTCGGGGCCGCGGAGGGAGACCCACAGGCGCGCCCGCGGATCGCGGCTCAGGAAGGCGCGTCCGCTGCCGTCGAGGGGCACCGTTCGGAGGATCGTCCACGTCGCGCGGTCGACGATCGTGAGCGCGCGGTTCGCGAAGCCGGCTTGCCCCGGCGTGCCCGTCGACAGCGCGATCATGCGCCCGCCCGGCGTCGTCGCCGTCGGCGCCGCGCGGCCACACGCCACGGACGTCAGCACGAGAAGAAGCGCGGCGCGACGCACGCGCGAAGAGTATCAGCGCTGGGGGTTGCCAGCGCCGGGGTGGCGCCGGATGATGCGCGCGTGATGGCCGCGGTGGAGGCGCTCTCGATCGACGAGAAGGGGGCCGTGCTCGGGCTCGCGCTCGGCGCGGGCGCAGACGCGGCCTCGCGGCTCGCGGGTGTTGCGTCCGCGCGCTGTCGCGCCGCGCTCGTGGCGTTGGCGGCGCTCGACGTCGATGCGCGCGCGACGGAGGTCGCGGCGTTGCGGGCGGAGCTCGCGGCGCCGGTGCCCGCGGGCCTCGACCGCGTTCATTCGGGGTGGCTCCGGCGGGCGCTCGAAGGGGAGCGCGCCGAGATCGTGCTCGCCGCCGCGACGGGGCAAGCGGCACCCGTTCGAGAGGCGGCCGAGGCTCTGCTGGGCGCGCACGAGGAGATCGCGTCGTCGCGTTGGGCCCGCGCCTCGGGGCCTGCGCTCGACGAGCTGAGGCGCGCGCTCTTCTCGGGGCTCGTGGCGATGCCCGTCGGCGCGGGCGCCGAGGCGCGCATGCCGCGCGCGCACGCGCTGTGCGCGCTCTCGGCGACGGAGCTGGACGAGGAGATCGCCAGGCGCGGCGCCGAGACGCTGGGGCGCGCGCTCGTGGGCGCGCCCGCCGAGGCGCTCGCGCGCGCGGCGGCCGGCGCCGAAGGGCTCGCGCGCGTCGTCGTCGCTTCTGCAAAGAGCGGCGCTTCGCCCGAGGAACGCGCTCAGGCGCGCGCGCTCGTCGCATCGGTGCCGCCCGCGGAGGCCGCGCGGGGCGCCGTGCGCGCCGTGGGCCTGCGCGCCATCGCGCGCGACGTGGCCGGCGAAGGCGTCGCGGCGCTGATGGCCGTTGCGCAGGTCCTGCCGCCCGCGCTCGGGGACGCGCTGCTCGCGTGCGGAGGGACGTCGTGAGCCTCGGTCGCGTCATCAAAGGGTACGGTCACGTCGTGCCCGCCGTCGTCATGGACGCGCGCGCCCAGGCCGCGGCGATCGTCGAGGCCGCGCGGCGAGACGCCGACGCCGCGCGCGCCGAGGCGGCGGCCGTGCGCGAGGCGGCGCGGCGCGCGGGGCACGACGAAGGGCGCGCGCTCGCGGCCGCCGAGCTCGCGGGTCTGCTCGTTGCCGCGCGCGCCGAGGCGGACCAGCTGCTCGCCGACGTTCAGCCGGCGGCCCTCGCGATCGCGGGGAAGATGGCCGAGAAGATCGTCGGGCGCGCCGTCGCTCTCGACGCGGCCGTCATGGGCGACATCGCCGCCGAGGCCGTCGCGGCGTGCCGCACGCGCGGTGGCGTCGTGTTGTTGCGCGTGCACCCCGAAGATCTGGCGGGCGTAGAAGCGCGCCGCGGCGCCATCGACGCGCGGCTGGGCGGGGGGACATTGCAGATCGTCGCCGACGAGAGCGTCTCGCGCCACGGCTGCGTCGTCGACACCGCCGTGGGCCGCGTCGACGCGCGTCTCGAGGCGCAGCTCGCCGCGCTCACGAAGGAGCTGCGTGGCTGATCCGGTGCGCCAAGGGGCTGACCTGATGAACGTCGAGCGCGCCTTCGCCCGCCTCGACGGGGCCGAGCCGCGCCGGGAGGCGGGCCGCGTCGTCGAGGTCACCGGCCTCGTCGTGCGCGCGACGGTGCCGGGCATTCGTGTCGGCGAGCTGTGTTGGATCGAGGCCCCCACGGGCGGCTCGAACGGCGCCGCGGGCGCCGGCGCCCCGACGCGCGTCGAGGCCGAGGTCGTCGGCTTCCGCGGCGACGAGGCCGTGCTCATGCCGCTCGGCGAGCTCGTGGGCATCGGGCCCGACGCGCTCGTGACGACGACGGGCCGCCCGCTGTCCGTGGGCGTCGCCCCAGGGCTGCTCGGCCGCGTGCTCGACGGGCTCGGCCGCCCCGCCGACGGCGGCGGCCCCATCGCCGACGCCGTCCCGTGGTCCGTCGACCGGCCCGCGCCCGATCCGCTCAAGCGCGCGCCCATCAAGCGTCCGCTCTCGCTCGGCATCCGCGCGATCGACGCGCTCCTCACCGTGGGCGAAGGACAGCGCCTCGGCGTGTTCGCCGGCTCTGGCGTCGGCAAGTCGACGCTCATGGGACAAATCGCGCGGCAGACCGACGCCGACGTCAACGTCATCGCCCTCGTGGGCGAGCGTGGCCGCGAGGTCGGCGAGTTCCTCGAGCAGGCCCTCGGCGCCGAGGGCCGCGCGCGCTCCGTCGTCGTGTGCGCGACGAGCGACGCGCCTAGCCTGGTCCGCCTGCGTTCCGCCTTCGTCGCGACGGCGATCGCCGAGTGGTTCCGCGCCCAGGGCAAGCGCGTGCTCTTCATGCTCGACTCCGTCACGCGCGTCGCGCGCGCCCAGCGCGAGGTCGGCCTCGCCGCGGGCGAGCCGCCGGCGCGCCAAGGCTACCCACCGAGCGTCTTCGCGCTGCTGCCGCGCCTGCTCGAGCGGACCGGCACCGACGACCGCGGCTCGATCACGGCGCTGTACACCGTGCTCGTCGCGGGCGGCGACATGGAAGAACCGATCGCCGACGAGGTGCGCGGCATCCTCGACGGGCACGTCATCCTCTCGCGCGAGCTCGGGTCGCGCGGCCACTGGCCCGCGATCGACGTGCTCCCGTCGCTGTCGCGCCTCATGTCGACGGTCGCCGACGGTCCGCACCGCGCGGCGGCGGCGAAGCTACGCGCCTGGCTCGCCGCCTACGAGCGCAACCGCGATCTCATCGCGCTCGGCGCCTACGAGCGCGGCTCCGACCCGCTCACCGACGGGGCCCTGCTGCGCCTCGACGCGCTCAACGCCTTTCTGCGCCAGACCACCGACGAGGCGGCGCCGTTCGCCGAGACCGAGCGGCGCCTCCTCTCACTCGCCGGAGACTGACCATGAGCGATTGCCTGTTTTGCAAGATCCGAGACGGCCAGATCCCCGCGGCCATCACCTATCGCGACGAACACGTGCTCGCCTTTCAGGACATCTCCCCGAAGGCCCCCTTCCACCAGCTCGTGATCCCCCTGCGCCACGTCGCGCGCCTCGCCGACGCGACCGCCGACGACGCCACGCTCTTGGGGCGCCTCCTGCTCGCGGGCGCCCAGCTCGCGCGCGACGCCGGCTACGCCGACGGGGGCTACCGCGTCGTCATGAACAACGGCGCCGACGCGGGGCAGACCGTGTTCCACGTTCACCTACACGTCCTCGCGGGCCGCGCCCTCGACTGGCCGCCCGGGTAATCCGGATTATCGGAATCCACACGTCGGGGGGTGTGGGTCCACGAAGGCAAACACGAAGACAATAAAGAAGGGAACCACGACGGTAATTAGGTCTGGTCTCGCTTTGGTCGATAATGAATCACTAAACCATGGTTCATTTCTTGGGGCGCGCGGTCTCGTTCACCGTTCTCGCAACCACGTTGATGGCCGCCTCCGCGGCGCGCGCGAGCGTCACCGAGCCTGACGGCACGGTCGTCCCGACGAACAACTCGGTCGGCAGCGAGGTGCAGGTCCAAACGCTGTTCACCAACCGCGGCGAGGCGCTCGACGAGAAGACGGACGCGTTGATCGTTCCCGCGGTGTTCTCGCCCACGTGCGGCTTCACGGGCACGCTCGTGCTTTCGCAAGCGGGCTGTCACAGCGCGCTCGGCTGGTACAACGTCGACCCGGCGCGCACGATGGCGCCCACGCCCGCGGAGGTCTTCGATCTCGTCCCGCGGAACGCCGCGCTCAACACGCAGTTCTCGGGCGGTGACATCCAGGCCGACGCGCGCTACACGGGCGGGCTCATCGGCTTCGCGATCTGGGACACATCGGGGTGCACGCAATACCACTACCTCGAGCCCAAGTGGAACCCGCTGCACAGCTCGGGAAATCCGTGGATCGAGGCCCTCGTCTATCAGTCGGTCGTCACGCCCAACGCGTACTACATCGCCTTCGAAGATGGGAACTCGTCGACGAACAACTTCGCGAATGACGGCGACTTCAACGACAAGGTCTTCTTCGTCACGGGCATCACCTGTCAGGGCGGCGGCACGGCCTGCGACACGGGCCTGCAGGGCGTGTGCGCGGCGGGCGTCCAGCAGTGTCACGGCGGCTCGCTCACGTGCACGCAGACGACGCCCTCGTCGGCGGAGAAGTGCGACGGCCTCGACAACGATTGCAACGGCACGACCGACGAGGGCTCGAACCTGTGCGCGGCGGGCAAGGTGTGCGACCGCGGCGCTTGTGTCGACCGGTGCGTCGAGCAGGGCTGCCCCGTCGGGCAAGCGTGCAACGGCAACGGCGTCTGCGGCGAGCCGGCGTGCGACACGGTGACGTGCGGCGCGGGCACGCGGTGCATCGGCGGCACGTGCACGGGGCCGTGCTCGGGCGTGACGTGCCCGCACGCGCAGGTGTGCCGGGTCGGTCGCTGCGTCGATCCCTGCTCGGGCGTGACGTGTGACGCGAACTTCGTGTGCGACGCCGGCGTCTGCAAGCCGTCGTGCACCTGTCAGAAGTGCGCCGTGGGCCTTTCGTGCGCGGCGAGCGATCGCTGCGTGGTCACCTCCTGCGCGGGCGTGACGTGCGCGGCGGGAAAGTACTGCGACCTCGGCACGTGCAAGGACTCGTGCGCGGGCGCCGTGTGCCCGACGGGTCAGGTCTGTCAGACGGGCAACTGCGTCGATCCGTGCGCGGGCGTCACGTGCAACGCGTCCCAGAAGTGCGCCGGCGGATCCTGCGTGCCGCTGTGCACGGGCGTGACGTGCGCGACCGGACAGGTCTGCCAAGCCGGCTCGTGCGTCGACGCGTGCAGCGTCGTGACGTGCAACGCGGGCTTCGTGTGCCGCACGGGCGTTTGCACCGACGCGTGCTCGGGCCTCACGTGCCCGACCGGGCAGACGTGCCTGTCCGGGGCGTGCGTCGACGCGTGCCAGGGCGTGACTTGCGGCGGAGGCTTGCGCTGCAACGTCGGCACCTGCGTCGACGTGTGCACGGGCGTGTCGTGCGGCGCCGGGACGAAATGCGTCGCCGGCGCCTGCGTCGAAGCGTGCCAAGGCGTGACGTGCGCCGCGGGCAAGAAGTGCGTCGGCGGCAGCTGCGTGGCCGCGTGCACGGGCGTGACCTGTCCGGGGGCCTACGTTTGCTCCTCTGGGACGTGCGTCGATCCCTGCACGCTCATCTCTTGCCCCACGGGCCTCACATGCTTGGCGGGCAAATGCGGCGATCCTTGTGACACCGTCGTGTGCGCCAATTCGCAGATCTGCATCGCCGGCGCGTGTGTGTCGAC
>JBBQJG010000250.1:0-8953 GCA_038325725.1 Polyangia bacterium
GGACGAGGAGGATTGGCGCTGGCAACTGCGCAACCGCATCTCGACGAAGGAGGAGATAGCCGCGCGTCTGCCCCTGACGTCGGAGGAAGAAGCGGGCCTCGACGCCGCTCCCGGACACTTTCGCGTCGCCGTGACGCCGTACTATTTTTCGCTCATCGACACCGCGCACGTCGATTGCCCCGTGCGCATGCAGGTCATTCCGCGCGGGCGCGAGCTGGTCAACGAGCCGGGCGATCTCGTCGACCCCTTGGGCGAGGACAGTCACTCGCCCGCGACGGGGATCTTTCACCGCTACCCGGATCGCTGCCTGCTGCTCGCGCTCGATCGGTGCGCGATCTACTGCCGTCACTGCAACCGGCGCCGGCTCGTCGGCAAGGGCGAGGCGCCCATGTCGAAGGACGATCTCGCCGAGGCCATCGATTACATCAAGCGGACGCCCGCGATCCGCGACGTGCTGATCTCGGGCGGCGATCCGTTGACGCTGTCGACGTCGCGCCTCGAGGAAATCATCAAAGCGCTGCGCGCGATCTCGCACGTCGAGATCATCCGCATCGGCACGCGCGTGCCCGTCGTGCTCCCCATGCGGGTCACCGACGAGCTGTGCGCGATGCTGAAGAAGTACCACCCGCTCTTCATCAACACGCACTTCAACCACCCGAAGGAGCTGACGCCGCAGGCGCGCGCCGCGTGCGAGAAGCTCGCCGACGCGGGCATCCCCATGGGCAACCAGACGGTGCTCCTGCGCGGCGTGAACTCGTCGGTCAAGGTGCTGCGCAAGCTGTTCACGGAGCTGCTGCGCTGCCGCGTGCGTCCTTACTATTTGTTCCAGGGCGACGTCGCCGCGGGCACGTCGCACCTGCGCACGTCCGTCGAGACGGGCATCGAGATCATGCAGCAGCTGCGTGGGCACATCTCGGGCCTCGCGATCCCGCACCTCGTGATCGACACGCCGGGCGGCATGGGCAAGGTCAGCATCGGCCCCGACTACGTCGTCTCGCGCGGGCCCGACAAGTGGACGCTGCGGAACTACGAAGGCAACCTCGTCGACTACCCGCAGCCCGCCGACAAAGACGCGACCTGCGCGTACGACGAGGTCTACTTCGGGAGCTGAGGCCGCGGCAGCGCCGCGACGAGGCGCGCGGGCGTCACGATTCGAGGCCCGCGCTGGGGCAGAAGCTCGCGAGGGAGCAGGTCTCGCACGTGGGCTTGCGCGCGAAGCACACGCGGCGGCCGTGCCAGATGATCTGGTGCGAAAAGCGGATCCAATTTTCCTGCGGGATGACCTTCATGAGGTCTTGCTCGATCTTCTTTACGTCGGGCGAGCGCGTGAGGCTGAGGCGCATCGCGAGCCGCTGGACGTGGGTGTCGACGACGACGTTCTCGGCGAGGCCGAACGCCGTGCCGAGGACGACGCCCGCGGTCTTGCGCGCGACGCCGGGGAGTTGGACGAGCTCGGCGAGCGTGCGCGGCACCTCGCCGCCAAACTTGTCGACGAGCAACGTCGCCATGCCCTTGAGGCTCTTGGCTTTGGAGCGGAAGAAGCCCGTAGAGCGGATGAGCTCTTCGAGCTTGGGCAGCGGCGCCTTCGCCATCGCCCGCGCCGTCGGGAAGGCGCGGAACAGCGCGGGCGTGACCTTGTTGACGCGATCGTCGGTGCACTGCGCGGACAGAATCGTCGCGGCGACGAGCTGAAACGGCGTCTCGCGATCGAGCTCGCAGTCGACGTCGGGGTACAGATCCTCGAGGCCCTCGAGCAGGGAGCGCACGCGCGCGGGGTCGGGCGGCCACTGTCCGCGCCGCGGCTTTCGCGTCGCCTTCGTGATCGGCTTCGCTTTGCGCGGACGCTTGGTTTGGACCGGCATCGAGCGGCGTTATAGCATCGCGCCGTGACCGACCAGCTCGAAGACATGGACGAGGAGCTCAAGCGCGCGGGCAGCCAAGGTCCGAAAGACGAACCGCCCGAGCCCGACGACGGCATCGACATCTACAAGCACCGGCGTCGCTATCGCTTGTTCAAGGCGATCGTGCTCGGCATGTTCCTCGCGGGGCTGACCTGGCTCATCCTCGCGATGATCGACGGCGGCGCGAACCCCTGCGAGAAGGTGCGCACCTATCTTTGCAAGAAGGACGCGGCCGGGCTGCCGTGCAAGTCGTACGCGGCCATCGTCGACGAATCCGTCCACGATTCGTCGCCCGAGATGAGGTCGAGCGTCCGGGAACAGTGCACGCAAAAGATCGCGCGCCTCAAAGAAGAAGAAGGCGTCGACCTGAAGTAGACCTTCAGCCAGCCGCAGGGCGCGGGCTCGTCGTCGCGCGGACGAGCCGGCCGAACGTCAGGCCCTGGACGGCGATCGAGAACACGGCGACGACGTAGGTCGCCGCCTGGAGCGTGTGGCGGCTCTCGATCTCGGGGCCGAGTGACAGGGCCATGGCGATCGAGAGGCCGCCGCGCAGGCCGCCCCACGTGAGCAGCTTCACCGTGTGCGGCGCGAAGGCCTGGAAGCGACGGAGCGCGAGGACCGTCGCGCCCACGCTGAGGGCGCGCGCGACGAGCACGACGCCCACTGTGGCGAGCCCGACGAGCAAGAGCCCGCGCGACATCTGGACGACGAGGATCTGCAGGCCGATGAGCACGAAAAGCAGCACGTTCATGATTTCGTCGATGAGCTCCCAGAACGTGTCGAGGTGCTGGATCGTGAGCGACGACATCGCATGGGCGCGGCCGCGGCTGCCGATGAACAGGCCGGCGACGACGACGGCGAGCGGCGCCGACGTGTGCAGCGCCGACGCCAGGCTGTACAGGCCCAGCGCGAGGGCGAGCGTCAGCAGGATCTCGACGTGGTAGTTGTCGACGGAGCGCAGGAGTCGGAAGGTGGCCCAGCCGGCGGCGTAGCCGAGGGCCAGGCTGCAGGCGATCTCGCGCACGAAGAGCAGCGCGACGGCGCTGCCCTCGAGCCCCGCGGGGCCGTGCTCGGAGACGGCGACGCCGAGCAGCAGCGAGAAGAGGGCGATGGCGACGCCGTCGTTGAACAGCGCCTCTCCCGCGATCTGCGCCTCCAGCTCCTTGGGGGCGCGCGCGGCGCGCAGGATGCCGAGGACGGCGATCGGATCGGTGGGCGAGATCAGCGCGCCGAACACGAGGCTCTCGATGAAATCGATGCCCAGCCCGAGAGACCGGCCGAGCGCCCAGGTCATCGTCCCCACGAGCGCCGTCGAGACGATGACGCCGACGCTCGCGAGCAACGCGACGCTGACCTTCTGGCCGACGATCTGTTCGAGGTCGACGTTGAGCGCGCCCGCGAAGAGCAGCAACGGCAGCATCCACTCGAGGACGGCCGCGCGAAAGTCGAGGCGCCCGATGATGCCCAGCGCCGCCGCGCGCACGGGCAGGCCGGCTTCGTCGGCCGCGATGAGGCCGAGCGACATGACGAGGGCGATCAGCGTGACGCCGATGGTCGTCGGCAAGCCGATGAAGCGGTGGTTGACGTAGCTGAAGAGCGCCGCGAGCGTCAGGACGAGCGACAGCACGGCGAACAGAGACACGGTGAGAAGGGTACCCCGTTCAGCCTCGAGCTTCGTCTTTGTAGCGGAGGAAGAAGTCCTTGAGCGTGCGGCCCGGCTCGACGGCGAAGGTGTCGTCGAGGACCTCGAGCTTCGTGACGCGGTCGAGGCGAAAGTTGCGGAAGTCGCGGCGCAGCTCGCACCACGCGCCGAGCGACCAGGCCGAGCCCCAATAAAAGACGCCGAGCGGCTGCACCGTGCGCGCCGTGGGCGCCTCGGCGCGGTCGAGGTAGGCGAGGGCGACCTTGTGCCGCGTCTTGATCGCGGCGCGCAGCGGGCCGAGCCCGGCGCTCACGGCGGTGCGCACGTGAAAGCCCGGCGCGAAGAGCGCGGCGTCGGGGATGCGATCGCGCAGGCGCGCCGGCAGAACGGCCTCGACCTTAGAAAGTACGGCGCGCGCCGCCCGCGCGAGATCATCGTCGGCCCAGCTCTCGACGATGCGAGCGCCGAGCACCAGCGCTTCGATCTCCTCTTCGTCGAACATCAGCGGCGGGAGATCGAAGCTCTTGGGCAGGGCGTACCCGACGCCGGCCTCACCCAGGACGGGTACGCCCGACAACACGAGATCCTGCACGTCGCGGTAGATCGTCCGCGGCGAGACCTGCAGCTCCTGCGCGAGCCGCGCGGCCGTGACGGTGCCGCGGCCGCGCAGGAACTGGATGATCTGGAACAGGCGATCGGCACGACGCACGTTCTGAGTCTCTCACCCCTTGGCGACGGGCTGGAAGAGGCCGAACGGCGCGCCCGTCGGATCGGTGAGCACGCTGAAGCGGCCCTCGGGGATCTCGACGATGTCCTGGAGGCTCGCGGCTCCGAGGCTGCGGGCGCGGGTCGTCGCGGCGGCGACGTCCGACACGCGGATGTACGGCAGCCAATACGACGCGAGCGCGGCCGATCCGTCGAGCTTGGCCCCCGTCTGGAGCAACCCGGCGGGGAAGCCTTCGCCGAGGTCGATCTCGGTGTAGGTGCCGACGGCGTTCGGGTGGTCCGACATTTTCCACTCGAAGAGCTGCCCATAGAACGTCTTGGCGGCGGCGGGGTCTTTCGTGTGCAGCTCGGCGTACGAAAACGGGTTCGACATGGTGGGCTCCTTGTTTGCGGTGGGCTTGTTTGGGTGCGCCCGAAGCACCGGACGCCCAAAGACACTGCGCCCCCCCTGCTGACACCGTCCTGTCAGCAGTGTTCGGGGGCCCCGGAAGATGCAAAAATGCCGGCCCGTGACCGCTCCCCCTCGTTTCTTTTTCTTGGGCTTCGCGTCGTCGCGCGCGCGCCTCCTTCTTTCGACGTTCCTCTGTGTTCTCGGCGGCGTGCTCGGCTGCGCCAGCTCGGGCGGCCTGCCGGACTGGGTGCGCCACCCGTACGCCGACTTCTCGAAGGACAAATACGTCGTCGCCGTCGGCTCGGGGCACAACCTCGAGGCCGCGAAGCGCGACGCCATGAACGGCATCGCCGCGTACCTGGGCGTCGAGATCAACGCCACGCAGGGCAGCGAAGAGAGCGAGACGGTGACGACCGACGACGGCGCCCGCCACTCGTCGGGCCACCTGCGCGCCGCCGAGAGCGTCAACCAGATCATCAGCCAGAAGCTGTCGAGCGTCACCATCGAGCGCGCGCACAGCGAGGGCCCGACGACGTACGTCCTCGCGCTGCTCGACAAGGCGACGTTTCTCTCGGGCCTCGCGACGGAGGCCGAGAACGCCGCGCGCCAGCTGGACGAGGGGGTCAAGGCCGCAGGCGCGGAGACGCCGCCGTCGCGCTCGATGCTCATGGGGCTGCAGGCGACGGCGCAGCGCCTCGAGGCGCTCGACGCGCGCGTCATCGCGCTGGGCGGCAAGGTGAGCCCCGACGTTCAAGTCACGCTGCGCAACAGCCTCGGGTTTCTCGCGCGCTTCGACATCGTGGTGCCGCCGCCGGCCGCGCCGGCCGCCGCCGGCCCCGCCTGTGACGAGAACGATCCGCGTCTGCGGAAGGCCATAGCCGACATGGCCGCGCTCGTCGGCCACCGCGTGGACGTCACCTTCAACCTCGACGCGCTCCCGAAGGGCCGCGCGTTTTGCGACGATCTCTTCGAGCGCTTCATTGGTCTCCTGCCGAAGGACCTCGAGCGCACGAAGGCGCGCGGGCCCGCCGTGTTCGCCTACGGCGCGCCCACGCTCAAGCGCATCGACCTGGACTACGACGGCACGACGGATCGTGGGGACATCGATTTCGACCGCGCGACCGGTCGGCTGCGCATCGTCATGGCAGGCCGGGGCGGCACCCCGATCCCGTCGGACGCCGTGAGCTACATCTGGGAGAAGCAGTACGAGGCGTGGGTCGTCGGCCACTTCCAGGGCGTGCAGCCGGGCGCCGTCGCCGCTGCCGAGTACCCGCTCTACTTCGACTACCTGACGCGCCTCGCGTGGTGGGGCCGCGGCGCGCCGAAGGGGCGTTCGTCCGACGACGTCGCGAATGATCCGAAAGGCGACGTCATTCTCATGATGATCGCGTTCGCGCCGCTCGTCTCGAAGAAGGACGCGGCGCTGGGCGCCAAGTCGCGCGACTGGCTCGCGGAGCGCTACGAGTTCTTCGGCATGGACTACCTCCACAAGCCCGGCCCCGTCGCCGACGCGCCCGCGGGCTCGCCCTTCAAGCGCGCCGAACGCGCGTGGGTCGATTGGATGAACGCGTCGTTCGAAGGCCTGCCCGACGATAAGAAGAAGACCGTCCTCGTCGAGATGCTCGGCTTTTCGCAGCCTTTCAACAACGACGAAGGCATCGTCTGGAACGACTTCGCCTACCCGGGCCTCAAGACGTACGAGATGGGCCTCGCCATCATCGATCGCTGGCTCAAGGCGGGCCACCCGTCGCCGAACCCGCGCCGCTTCGACGACAAGCAGCTCCAGCTCTTCGCCGCGATCGCGAGCCCCGTCAAGCGCAACGAGCAGAACAGCTGGAGCGTCGAGGTCATCGACCGCCGCAAGAACTGGTACTTCCACGCCATGCGAACCGACGCGCTCAAGAAGCGCTTGCTCGCCGAGGTGCTCGCGCGCAAGGACGACGCCTTCACGGAGGTCGTGTTCGCGAACCTGCTGTACACGAGCATCCACCTGGGCGGGAACTACGCGAAGGACAAGCGCGACGAGTGGGGCGACTTCCTATTTTTTTGGCGCGGCGTCGAGGCCGACCAACGGCAGTGGAAGGTTGCGACGCGCCTGCTCGCCGACGGCGGGCAGTCCGATGAGACGAAGCGGGCGCTCTACGACGAATCCGCGAAGCTGTGGCGCCGCTACCCGTGGGCCCGCCCCACGCTGCTTTACTATCTGGGCATCGGCATCTGGTATCCCCGTGATCTCGTGCCGTGGAAGGACTTCGCGCGCGTCTTCGGCGCGCCCATCACGGCCAAGGAAGCGGGCGATTTCCTCGCCGTCAGCCCGCGCGCCGTCGCCGCGCTGCCCACCATGTGGCCCGCGCTCGGCAAGGGCTGGTCGCGCGGCGAGCTCATCGTTCCGCGCCTCGACGAGTTCATCGAGGACCCGCTCACGCACGCGTGGAACTTCCAGGACCCGTACCTGACCTTCAGAGAGATCGCGAACCTGCTCAAGGACGAGAAGGCGAGCGGCGATGTCGCGAAGCTGCACGCGTTCTTCAAGAAGCGCGTCGCCGATCACCCGTCGGAGGCGCGCGCCTACGACTCGCTCATCGAGATGACCCGATGATCGCGACGCCGAGGCGCGCGACGCGTGTCAGACGAAGATCTTTCCCGGGTTGAGCAGGTCCTTCGGATCCCAGAGGCGCTTGAGGCGCTTTTGCCAGTCGATGACCTCGGCCGATTGCTCCCACGCCATGTAGCGGGCCTTGGAGATGCCGATGCCGTGCTCGCCCGACAGCGTGCCGCCCAGATCGAGCGCCGCGCGGAACACGCCCCCGAGCGCGCCCTGAATGCGCGCCGCGACGGCGGCGTCGCGGTGGTTCTCGTCGGTGAGGACATTGACGTGAAGGTTGCCGTCGCCCGCGTGGCCGAAGGTGGCCGTCGTGAGGCGCTCCTTCGCGGCGATGCCATCGACGCGCGCGAGCATCTCGGCGATCGCGCCCGGCGGCACGACGATGTCCTCGGACACCTTGAACGCGTGGGCCTCGCGCAGCGCCTTCGAGCACCCACGCCGCGCCGCCCACAGCCGCTCGCGGTCGGCGTCGTCGCGCGCGAGGATGACGTCGGTCGCCCCGAGCTCTTCGCAAACGCCGCCGACGCGCTCGATGTTCGCCTGCATGCCCTCGGGCTCGCCGTCGAGCTCGACGAGCACGAGCGCGCCCGCGCCCTCGGGGAACGTGAAGGCCGACTTCGTCTTCGCGTTGTTGAGGTGCGCGATCGTCGCGCGATCCATGAGCTCGAGCGCGCGCGGCCGGTAGCCCTTGCGGATGATGGCGCTGACGGCGCGGCCCGCCGCCATGGCGTCGGGCATGATCGCGATGAGCGTGCCGACAGCCTCGGGGCGCCCGACGAGCTTCACGGTGATCTCCGACGTCACGCCGAACGTGCCCTCGCTGCCGACGAACAGCGCCGTGAGGTCGTAGCCCGTGACGCCCTTGGGCGTCTTGCGCCCCAGGCGCAGCGTCTCGCCGCCCATGAGCGTCACGACGAGGCCCAGGGTCCAGTCGCGCGTGACGCCGTACTTGAACGCGCGCGGCCCGCCGGCGTTTTCGGCGACGTTCCCGCCCATCGAGCACATCGCGAGGCTCGCCGGGTCGGGCGCGTAGAACATGCTCTGCGCCTCGACGGCCGCCTGTAGATCCGCGTTGACGACGCCCGGCTCGACGATGGCGATGCGGTCGTCGAGGCTGATGTCGACGATCTTCTTCATGCGCTCCGTCGACAACACGAGCCCGCCGCGCACGGGCAGCGCGCCGCCCGTCATGCCCGTCCCGGTCCCGCGCGGCGTCACGGGAATGCCGTGCTCGGAAGCGAGCCGCAGCACGAGCTCGATCTCCGCGCGCGACTCGCACAGCACGGCCGCGTCGGCCGGAAACACGCCGCGCCCCGATTCGTCGCGCCCGTAGGGCTCGAGCGCCTCGGCCGTCCGCAGGACGCGGCTCGGCCCCAACTCCCGGCTCATGAGCTCGGCGACGTCTTTCACGGCGCCTAGCTTAGCCGCAAACAAAAAGGCGGAGATGCCGGGGGCACTCCGCCTTCAAAAACTCCGAGAGGTCGCGTCCAAGAACCAGCCCGGGCGCGGCGCCTCGTTTCAAAAACTCAAACGCTGCATCAGACGCTGAACGACGACCCGCAGCCGCAGGTCGACTTGACGTTCGGGTTCTGAAACTTGAACCCGGCGCCGCTCAGACCCTCGACGTAGTCGACCTCGGTGCCGACGAGGTACATGAGGCTCATCTCGTCGCAGATGAGCTTGACGCC
>JBBQJG010000251.1:0-8940 GCA_038325725.1 Polyangia bacterium
CGCGGCGGCGAGCGCCGTGCCCGCGTCCTCGAACATCTCGGCGACGGCGTCGTCATCGGGCCGCGCCAGCTTGCCCGCGCGGTCGAGCGCGCCGAAGGCCGTGCCGCGCTCGACCGTGAGCGCGTAGGCCGACACGTGCTCGGGCGCGAGCGCGAGCAATGACTCGAGCGCGCGACGCCAGTCGTCGCGCGACTGCCCGGGCACGCCGAAGATGAGGTCGATCGAGATCGCGTCGAGCCCCGCCGAACGCGCGGCGCGCACGGCCGCGGGGATCGCGGCGGCGTCGTGGTTGCGGCCGAGGGCGCGCAGGAGACGATCTTCGAACGACTGCGCGCCGAGGCTGAGGCGGTTGACGCCCACGGCGCGCAGCGCGCGGAGCTGCGCCTCGTCGACCTCGCCCGGATTCGCCTCGACGGTGATCTCGAGCGTCTCGACGTCGGGAGCGCCGAAGGCGACGCGCGCCGCCTCGATGACGCGCCCGAGGGCGTCGGGACGCCACAGGCCAGGCGTGCCGCCGCCGAAGTAGATCGACACGAGCGGTCCGCCGCCCGCGAACCACGCACGGCGCGCGGCGAGCTCGGCGAGGACGGCGTCGGCGTAGGCGTCGTGCGGGATGTCCCGCCGCGTGTCGACGGCGAAGTCGCAGTACGGGCAGCGCACGCCGCAAAACGGAAAGTGCACGTAGACGCCCAGCGGCCGCCCCGGGGCGAGCGCGCCGCGCGACGGGTCGTTCTTGGCTTCCTTGTCTGGTGTCGGCTCGTCGGGCGCGCGACCGAGGGGAATCGGTTTCATCGCGCGTGCTTCGCCGCTCACGCCTTCGCGGGCGCGGGCGGGACCACTTTGGCGGGCGCGGGCGCCGCGGGCGCGGGCATCTTCTTGATGTACTCGGCGGCGAGGCGCAGGCGCCGGCGGGTGAGCTCGCGCCCCAGGCCCACGAGCGTCTCGAACAGCGGCGGCGTCGCCTTGCGCGCCGTCGCGCCGAGGCGCAGGAGCATGAACAGCTCCTTCGTCTGCCAGCCATTCTTCTCGGCGAAGGTGCGCGCGAGCGTCTCGAGCGCGGGCGCGCTGAAGTCGCGGTGCGCGTCGAGCGCCTCCCCGAACAGGAGCATCCCGTCGGCCACCTCCTTCGGCGTACGCCCCTTGGGCAGCAGGTCCTTCGCGACGGGCGCGTAGTCGACGTCGCCCGAGAAGAAGAACTCGGTCATGGGCACGAACTCGTCGAGGCGCTGGATGCGCTCGCGCACGAGCGGGATGAGCTCGCGCAGCTTCTCGTCGGAGAAGCGCCACGCCCGCAGGCGCCGCACGACCTCGGCGTCGTCGAGCGCGCGCAAATAGTCGGCGTTCATGGACGACAGCTTCACGAGATCGAACACGGGGCCACCCAGGCTCACGCGGTCCCACGAGAACGCCTCGATCATCTCGGGCAGGGTAAAGTGCTCGCGGTCGCCCGCGATCGACCAGCCCATCGTCCCGAGGTAGTTCATGAGCGCCTCGGGCAGGAAGCCCGCGTCGCGGTAGTAGTCGATCGACACGGGGTTCTTGCGCTTCGAGATCTTCGACTTGTCAGCGTTGCGCAGGAGCGGCATGTGGATCCACTCGGGGAGCTGCCACCCGAACGCCTGGTACAGCACGACGTGCTTCGGCGTCGACGACAGCCATTCTTCGGCGCGGATGACGTGCGTGATCTCCATGAGGTGATCGTCGACGACGTTCGCGAGGTGGTAGGTCGGGAAGCCGTCCGTCTTCATGAGGATCTGATCGTCCATCTGGACGGCCTCGAACTTCACGTCGCCGCGCAGGCGATCGACGAACACGATCTCGCCCGTGCGCGGCATAGCCAGGCGCACGACGAACGGCTCGCCGGCGGCGACGCGCGCCTCGCTCTCGGGAACAGGCCGACCGCGGCACAAGCCGTCGTACCCGACGAAGAGGCCCTGGCGGCGCTGCTCGTGGCGCACGGCCTCGAGCCGTTCGGCCGTGCAGAAGCAGCGATATGCCGCGCCCGAGCCGAGCAGCATCTTGACGTGCGTCTGGTAGATCTCGGCGCGCTCGGACTGACGGTACGGGCCGTGGGGGCCGGCTTTGTCGGGGCCTTCGTCCCACTGGAGGCCGACCCAATTGAGCGCGCGGAGGATGGCGACCTCGGACTCGGGCGTCGACCGGGTGCGGTCCGTGTCCTCGATGCGCAGGATGAACTTCCCGCCGCGCTTTTGGGCAAAAGCGTAGTTGAACAGGGCAATGTAGGCCGTCCCGACGTGGGGATCGCCCGTGGGCGACGGGGCGATGCGGACGCGGACGGGGCGGGAATCAGGCGCGGGCGACGACATGCGCCCGCTTCATAACACGGGAAATCGCTCGCGCCGCATGCGCGCGACCGCGAGCTTCCCACCCGACGCCTTCAGCGCCTCGCGCCCCCGAGTGGCGACGAGCGGCCCTCGATCGTCACGCGATCGCGCACAGCCCGCCCCGCGATGACGGCCGAGGCCTCGATGACGTTGGCGCCGGGGACGAGCGCGACGGACGGCCACACGAAGACGTGGTTCGGCGCCGCGATCTCGGGAAGCAGGGTCGCGTTGACGCGGAGGCGGACCGTGTCGGCGTTCGAGTAGACCTTGAGCTCGTACGCGCCCGGCGGCCGCGGCGAGAAGCGGCTGCCCGCGACGTGGACGACGGGCGCGCGCGACCAGCTCGCTTTGAAGAAATAGAACGCGTCCTTCTTCACCTTGCGGTCGTACGTGACGAGGCCCTTGTCGTTGCGCCCGGGGTGATCGCCCTCTTTGCGGCCGTCCGACGCGAAGTCGAACATGTTCCACACGAACGAGCCCCAGATGAAAGGACGCGCCGCGAGCGCCTGCCAGTACGTCTCGTGGAACAGGGCCTGGTACTCCTCGGAGTGGTCCCTCTTCTTGGGCACGGCCGCGTGGATTGAGACGCTCGCGCCGGCGCCGTACTCGCTGATGGCCATCTTGAGCTGCGGCCGGCGCGCGCGCATGACGTCCAAGCCCGGCGCGAACGCGTCTGTCGTGGAGACGTACCAACCGTCGTAGCGGTTGAACCCGACGAGATCCGTGATGGCCGCCGAGGGATCCGTCGCGCCGTAGAACGTCGCGAGCGATGTGGGGCGCGAGGGATCCTCGCGCCGTGCCCGCCGGTGCAGCGCCGTCACGAGCGGCTCGAGGGCGCCCGCATCGGACTTGTCGTGCTGCAGCTCGTTGGCGACGCTCCACGTGACGATCGAGGGGTGGTTGCCGCTCTGCCGGATGAGCTCGGCGAGCTGCTGCTCGGCGTTGACGACGAAGGGCCCGCCGCCCGCGCTGTTGACGACGGGAATCTCGGCCCACACGACGAGCCCGTATTTGTCGCACAGGTCGTAGAAGTACTGGCTGTGCTGGTAGTGCGCGAGGCGCACGGCGTTCGCGCCGACCTCGCGGATGAGGGCCATGTCCTCGTCGTGGTCGCGCGGCGCGAGGGCCCATCCTTTGCCCTCGCGATCCTGATGGCGGTTGACGCCGCGGAGGGCGAGGGGCACCCCGTTGAGTGAGAACCCCGCCTGCGCGTCGAAGTCGAAGAACCGCAGACCGAGCGGCTCGGTGACCACGTCGACGACGCGACCTCCGACGATGACTTCGACGTCCACGCCGTAGAGGAACGGATCGCGAACGCCATCCCAGAGGTGGGGCGCCGCCACCTGCAAGGCCAGGCTCTTCTCGACCGTGCCCTTGGCCGCGAGCGAGACGTGCGTGCTCGCCTCGGCGACGGGCTTGCCGGCGCCGGGCACGCGCAGCGTCACTCTGACCTCGGCCTCCCGGACGCCTTCGCCTGCATTCGTCACGGCCGCGCGCACGCTGACGGTCGCGACCTCGCGCGTGACGCTCACGGGAAACGCGAGCACGCCCGACGAGCCGAAGCTGTCGAGGTCGAGGTGAGTCGGGTCGACGCTCACGAGGCGCGCGTCGCGATAGAGCCCGCCGAAGAACGTGTAGTCCGCCGAGCGCGGCGGGACGTTCTTGTTCACGGCGTTCGTGACCTTCACGGCGAAGACGTTCGACGCGCCGAGCTTCACGAGCGGGGTGACGTCGAAGCGAAAGCGCGCGTACCCGCCCGCGTGTCGCCCCGCCTCGCGCCCGTTCACGAAAAGCGTCGTCTCGAGATTCGCGCCGTCGAATTCGACGTAGAGCCGCCGGCCCGCCTCCGACCCCGCGATCGTCTGCCTGCGCCGGTACCAGCCGATGCCGCGGTAGTAGTCGTTGCCGCCGTCGGCGCCGTCAACCGCGTTCCAGGTGTGCGGCACGCGCACGCGCGCCCAAGCGCGATCGTCGAAGGCGACGCCCTCGGCGCCCGGCGCGTCGGCGCGCAGGAAGCGCCAACCCTCGGCGAGCGCGACGACGTGCCGCGGAGTGGGCCGGGCTTCGCCCAAGCTCCCGGTCGCCAACACGCAGGCCATCACCACCACCCCGAGCGCAGCGCGGCGTCGCCGCGCGGAGCGAGCGCCGGGGGCGCGGGACCCTCTCAGGGTCCCGAACAAGACACCTGCGCAGGACCCTCTCAGGGTCCCGACCTCACGGTATGAGCTTGTACCCCGTGCCATAGATCGTGACGATGTGCTCGGGCTCGGCGGCGTTCTCCTCGATCTTCTTGCGCAGCTTGACGATGAAGTTGTCGACGCTGCGGGTCGACGCGTGGCCCGTCATGCCCCAGATCTTCTCGAGGAGCTCCTCGCGCGAGACCGGCTGCCCCGCCCGCTCGCACAGCACGCGAATGAGCTCGACCTCGTAGAACGACAGCGCGTACGTCTTGCCCTTGCGCACGAGCTCGTGGCGCTTCGGGTAGACGACGGCCGCGCCGACGCGCAGCTCGTCGCCCGCGCCCGTGCCGGCGCCGCGCTGGAGGCGGCGAAAGATCGCGTTGATGCGCGCGACGAGCTCACCGACGGAGAACGGCTTGGTGACGTAGTCGTCGGCGCCTGCATCTAGGCCGCGGATCTTGTCGGCCTCCTGCGACCGCGCCGTCAGCATGATGACGGGCACGAGCGGGCTCGTCTTGCGGATCTCCTCGCAGATCGCGAAGCCGTTCATGTCGGGCAGCATGAGATCGAGCAGCACGAGATCGGGGCTGCGCTCGCGCGCGAGCTTGACGCCCTCGCGACCGAGCCCCGTCGACACGATCTCGAAGCCCTCGAACTCGAGGGCGTCGCGCAGGCCGCGCACGAGGTCGGGCTCGTCCTCGACGATGAGGATGCGCTTCATGAGGCCGCCCGCTCGAGGGGCCCCGGCGTCACGAGCGGCGCCGCCGGCACGAACACCGTGAAGGTCGCGCCCTGCCCCGGCTCGCTCGTAACGTCGACGCGCCCGCCGTGCGCCTCGGCGATGTGCTTGACGAGCGACAGCCCGATGCCGCTGCCGCGCACGTTGCGCGCGCGCGCGTCCGTGGCCCGGTAGAAGCGCTCGAAGATGCGCTGTTGTTCCTCGCGCGAGATGCCCGGCCCACGGTCGCGCACGGCGAGCGCGACGCCGCCGGGCACGCGCGACAGGCGCACCGACACCTCGCCGCCCTCGCCCGCGTACTTCACGGCGTTGTCGACGAGGTTCAGCAAGACGAGCGTCATGGCGTCCTCGTCCATGCGCACGGGCGGCAACCCGTGCTGGATGTCGGTGCTGAGCTTCATCTTCTCCTTGTCGAGCCGGTAGCGGAACACGTCGAGCGCCCGCTCGACGACCTCGTCGATCCGTCCCTCGGCGAAGCTGTAGCTCGCCTTGCCGCGCTCGAGGCGCGCGAAGTCGAGCACGTTGTCGATGAGGTGCGCGAGGCGCTCCGACTCGCGCGTGATGATGCCGGCGTATTCACGCGCGGACGCCTCGCCCTTGTGCTTCCCCGTCGCGATGAGCTCGCCGAACATGCGGATGAGCGACAGCGGCGTCTTGAGCTCGTGGGAGACGTTCGCGATGAAGTCGCTCTTGAGCTGCGAGGCGCGGCGCTCGGCGCGCACGGCGAGGAACACGACGGCGAGGCCCACGACGATGATGACCGTCGAGACAGGCACGAGCAGCACGCCTAGCAGGCGCTCGCGGTCCGCCTGCTTGCGCAGCTCGGCGACGTTCTTGGGTGAGATCTGCAGCCGCCACGCGTACAGCGTCTTGCCGAACGACGCCTCGTAGAGGAAAGCCGTCGGCCCCTGCGGCTCACCGACGACGGGCCGCGCGACCTCGTCGAGGATCGCGACGCGCCGCTTGCCGGCGACGGCGTCGATCTCTTCGGGGATCCATTCCTTGGCGATGAGCTTGAGGTCCAGCTTCGCGGCGACGTAGTAGTGGGCGCCGTCGAACGTCGTCTTCGCGGCGTAAGCGATGAGCACGGACTTGCCCTCGAAGAGCTGGTGCAGGTGGCGAAAGTTGCCGGGCAGGTCGGGCGCCCACGGCTGCAGCGAGCGCCAGTCGAGGCCCTTGACGTAGCTCTGCCAGCGGTCGAGCTCGCGCGCGCGCCGGCGCGCGTCGGGCGCCGGGTAGAACGTGCGGATCTTGAGCGCCTCATCGAGGACGGCCACCGACTCGACCCCGCGCGGCAGCTCGAACGTCGCAGGCGGATCGAGCGTCGTGTCGTGCCACTCGAGCGCCGTGAACAGATCGCGATCGAGCTCGTCGATGCGGTTCTGCACCTGGCTCGTGATGAGCTCGCCGACCTGCTCGTTGCCCTCCATGAGCGACTGCTTGCTGCGCACCGACGCCGCGACGGCGTAGCGGTAGCCGTAATAGGCGAGCGCAATGGCGGCGCTGATGATCGCGGGGAACACCAGGGCCAGAATCAGCGAGAGACGTGCGCCTTGCCGCGGCATGGCGGATGGCAGAGCATGGCACAGGAGCGGCCATGCCCAAAGTCGAACGGCATTTCTTCGTGTGCGAAAACGAGCGCCCCGCGCTCGGCAAGCCTTCGTGCAAGCCTCGCGGCGCCGCCGAGATCCTGACCGCCCTGCAAGAAGGCATGGGCGCGCACCCCGAGCTGTGGGGCCGCATCGCCGTGACGCCGACCGGGTGCCTGGGCCCCTGCTTCGAGGGTCCGACGATCGTCGTTTACCCGGAGGCCGTCTGGTACGTCGGCGTTCAGGTCGCCGACATCGCCGAGATCGTCGAGAGGCACATGCTCAGGGGCGAGCCCGTCGAGCGCCTGCGCTACAGCTGGGAGTGAGCGCAATGAATCGCCGAACGTCGACGCGAGCCCTCGTCTTCGCCCTCGCCCTCTTGACGAGCTCCCTGCGGCTCGCCGCCACAGCGCGGTCCGTAGCTGCCCACACGCCCGCGCCGTCTCCCCCTGCTGCCCCGGGACCGGCGCCGTCGCCCACACCGATCTCGACCCCGGAGGCGGTCAACCGCGGCGTGTTCTCCGAGCTGTGGGTCGTTCCGATCGCCACGCACCGGTTTCAAGGCGCCGGGCTCTCGCTCGGATACGAACGCAGCTGGCTCGCGGCGCTCTACCGATTTGGGTTCGTCCAGAACGACTATGCACCCTTCGACGTGATGAGCCTGCAACGGACCCAAAGGTTGTTCCTCGATCTCGAGGTCGACGCCCAGTGGCGATTGACTGGTTTCACGGTCACCGGCGGCGGCGGCGTCGCGTTGCTCCACGATCGTAGGGAAACCGCGACCCCCACCGCAGCGGGCTGGGCCACGTCCGCCAGGCTTGACGACAAGATTCGGCCTGTCGTGAACCTCGGGATCGTCGGGCCCCTCTTCCAGGTGGACGCGACCTTCTATTTGGGATCGAACCCCGAGCTCCGCCTCGCGCTCGGTATCAAGCTCGGACGGCCGGTGCGTCGCCGAACCGGGAGCTAGAGCAACCGCTAGAGCTTCGCCGGGCCCGATTCGCTGCCGCCGCCGTGGGACTTGCGCGCCTGCTTCGGCTTGACGGGCTCGGGCTTGCGCTCGAGCGCGAACTCGAGCGCCTGATCCTCGTCGAGCGGGATGTCGCGCGTCGACGGCGTGTAGCCGTCCTTCTCGAGGCGCACCTTGAGCGCCCCGCCCTTCGGACGCGTCAGCGCGAACGGCGTCGTGCCGAGCATCTCATTCCCCGCCGCCGTGAAAATCTTGGCGCCCGCAGGATCCGACGCGAGGCGCAGCGTCACAGTGGGCTTGATAACTGGCGCGAGCGGCTTGGCAGCGACGACGGGCATGGGCACGGGCTTCGGCGCCGTCGTCGCCGCGACCGGCTTCGCCGACTCGGGCTTCGAACCGCCCGTGAGCACGAAGATGCCGATGCCCAACACGGCGACCGCGACGCCGCCCGCGACGAGCTTGCCCTTGCCGCCGCCGACCCGGGTCTCGCGCAGGCTCTCGCCCGCGCCCAGCCGAAACGTCGTGATGGGGCCAGCCGCACGCCCCGCGTCGCCCGCGGGTGACGCGGACGCAACGGACGCAGCGGACGCCGCGATTGTTGCCGCCTTCATCAAGTCGGGAGACGAGACGCCCATGGGCAACCCGCCCGCGAGCTTGAGCGCGCCCGTGAGCGCCGCCATGTCCGGGTAGCGATCCTCCGGATTCTTCGCGAGCATCTTGAGGATGATGCCGTCGAGCTGCTCGTTGATCTCGGGCCGCTGCGCGCGCGCCGACGGCGGCGGCACGTTGAGGTGCATGTTGACGAGCTCGCCGAAGCCGTCCGAGACAAAAGGAGGCTGGCCGACGAGCATCTCGAACAGGATCACGCCGAGCGAGTACACATCGCTGCGGTGGTCGACCGTCTTCGTGCCACGGCACTGCTCGGGCGACATGTAGATGGGCGTGCCCATGAGCGTGCCCGTGCGCGTCTTCACCGAGTCGCCCGGCTGGGGCATCTGCAGCTTCGCGATGCCGAAGTCGAGCACCTTCATTCGCTCGGGCAGCCGATCGCCCTCGTAGCGCCCAGACTCCTCGCCCGGGTCGGGGACGATGAACAGGTTGTCGGGCTTGAGGTCGC
>JBBQJG010000252.1:0-8914 GCA_038325725.1 Polyangia bacterium
TAGGGATCCGACGCGCCGCCCGTCGCGCGCAGCGCCGATTCGCCAAAGCCGCGCGCGTCGACCGTCACGACGCGGAAGCGCGCCGCGAGCGTCTCGGCGACGCCCTTCCAGAGGTCCCGCGCGAACGGGAACGGGTGCAGCAGCACGACGACGGGACCACGCCCCTGCTCGTCGTAGCCGATCTCGCGACCTCGAACCTGCCGCCGCATGTGCGGCTCACGTACCGCAGTCAGTCGATCGTCTCCAGCACGAGCGGCGTCGGGCGTGGCGCGCGCGCGCCGACGGCAAACGCCGCCTCGAGCTGGGCACGCGCCGCGGCGAGGCGCCCCCCTTCGGTGTAGCGCACGGTGCACAGGGCCTCGCCGCGCGCGACGCGGGCGCCCTGCTTGGCGTGCAGCGTGAGGCCGACGCCTGGGTCGACGCGATCCTCTTTGCGCAGCCGGCCGGCGCCCAGGAGCGTCGCCGCGCGCCCGAGGAGCCCCGCGTCGACGACGGTGACGACGCCCGCGCGCGTGGCCCGCACGATGTGAGTGCGGCGCGCGCGCGGCAAGCGCGACGGATCGTCGATGACGCGCGGGTCGCCGCCGTGCAGGCGGACGCACAGCGCGAAGCGCTCGAGGCCGGTGCCGTTCGCGATCGCCTGTTCGAGGCGTGCGATCGCCTCGGCCCGCGTCTTCACAACGCGCCCGAGCAGCAGCATTTCGGCGCCGAGGCTCAGCGTCAACGCGCGAACGTCGGCGGGCCCCTCGCCGCGCAGCACGGCGATCGCCTCGGCGAGCTCGTTGGCGTTGCCGATCTCGAGGCCGAGCGGCTCGTCCATCGCCGTCAGCAGCGCGCGCACCTCGAGCCCGAGCCGCCGCCCGAGCCCGACGAGCGTGCGCGCGAGCGTGCGCGCCTCGGCGCGCGTGCGTAGGAACGCGCCGCGCCCCACCTTGACGTCCATGACGAGCGCGTCGGCGCCTTCGGCGACCTTCTTCGAGAGGATCGACGACGCGATGAGCGGGATCGACTCGACCGTCGCCGTCGCGTCGCGCAGGGCATAGAGCAGGCGATCGGCCGGCACCAGGCGCGCGCTCTGGCCCGCGAGCACGAGCCCCGCGCGCGCGAGCACGCGTCGGAACGCCGCGGGCGGCAGCGCCGTGCGGAAGCCGGGAATCGCCTCGAGCTTGTCGAGCGTGCCACCCGTGTGCCCGAGCCCGCGTCCCGACATCATGGGCACGGGCACGCCGCACGCCGCGACGAGCGGTGCGAGGCACAGCGAGATCTTGTCGCCGACGCCGCCCGTCGAGTGCTTGTCGACCTTGCGCCCCGGGATCGCGCCGAGGCTCATGCGGTCGCCCGACGCGATCATGGCGCCGGCCCACGTCGCGAGCTCGCGGTCGTCGAGGCCGCGCCACACGATCGCCATGAGCAGCGCCGCGACCTGATACTCGGGGATGGCGCCTGTCGTCGCGCCCGCGATCAACGCGCGGATCTCGCCGTCGGCGAGCGCGCCGCCATCGCGCTTCTTCGCGATGAGCGCGGGGACGGGAAGGAGGCTCAGGCGGGGCACGGCGAGGCGCCTATCTCGCGATCGCGTCCAAGAAGCTGACCCCACGGCGCAGGGCGGGCACGCCGAGGCCCGCCGCGATCGTCTGGCCGAGATCGCAGAAAGAGTCCCGGTCGCCGAGCGCGACGGGCCGAACAACAGGGCCGAAGGCGAGCAGCGGCACGCGCTCGCGCGTGTGGTCGGTGCCGGGCGTCGTCGGATCGTTGCCGTGGTCGGCCGTGAGGAACACGGCGTCGCCGGGCGCCATCGCGCGCGAAAAGGCTGGCAGCCACGCGTCGAGCTCGGCGAGAGCGCGCGCGAAGCCAGGGACGTCGTTGCGGTGGCCGTAGACCATGTCGAAGTCGACGAGGTTCACGAACAGCAGTCCGCGCCGCACGCGCGCCATCGCGTCGAGCGTGAGGCGCAGGCCGTCGGCGTTGCCCTCCGTGTGAATCGACTCGGTGATGCCGCGCGCCGCGAAGATGTCGGAGATCTTCCCCACGCCGACCACGGGCAGCCCGGCGGCCGCGACGACGTCGCACAACGTCGGCTCGGGCGGCACCATGGCGTAGTCGCGCCGGTTGTACGTGCGCTTGAACGCGCCCGGTTTGCCCGGCACGCCGCCGGGCGCCGTGATGAAAGGGCGCGCGATGACGCGGCCGATGCGGTGCTCGTCGGCGATGACGCGCGCCTTCTCGCAGATCGCGTACAGCTCGGGCAGCGGGACGATTGTTTCGTGGGCCGCGATCTGCAGGACGGAGTCGGCGGACGTGTACAGGATGAGATCTCCCGTCGCAAAATGCGCCGCGCCCAGCTCGTCGATGATCTCCGTGCCCGACGCCGTCTTGTTGCCAAGCAGGCCGCGCCCGGACGCCGCCGCGAGGGCTTCCGTGATTGCGCGCGGAAACCCGTCGGGGAACGTCGCCATCGCCTCGGTCGTCACGAGGCCCGCCATCTCCCAGTGACCCGTGATCGTGTCCTTGCCCGCCGAGGCTTCCCGCATCGCGCCCCAAGCTCCGGTCGGCGCGGCCACGGGCGGCACGCCGACGATCGGCGTGAGGTTGCCGAGGCCGAGCGCGCCCAGATTCGGCAGCGCGAGCCCGCCCACTCGCGCGTCCCGCGACAGGTTGCCGAGGGTATCCGCGCCCGCGTCGCCGTACGCCGCCGCGTCGGGCGCGCCGCCGCAGCCGACGCCGTCGGCCACGAGGATGATCGCGCGTTCGAAGAGGGGAGCGCTCATGCGAAAAAAAGCGAGTCGACGCTATTCGTTCCAGGCCCCGCCGGGCTCGGGATCGTCGGCGTAGTTCTCGAAGCGGGTGTACTCCTTGATGAACGTCATCTTGACGGCGCCCGTGCCGCCGTTGCGGTGCTTGCCGACGATGATCTCGGCCGTGGCCGTCGGCATGTTGGCGTCCGGGGTCTCGCCGCCCTGCATGTCTTCGCGGTGGATGAACATGATGAGATCGGCGTCCTGTTCGATGGCGCCCGATTCGCGCAGGTCGGACAGCTTGGGCTTGCCCTCGCGCTTTTCGACCTCGCGGTTGAGCTGCGAGATCGCGATGATCGGGATCTTGAGATCCTTGGCGAGCGCCTTGAGGCTGCGTGAGATGTCGGCGATCTCCTGCTGGCGGTTGTCGTCCTTTCGCGATTGGCTGCCACGCGCGAGCTGGAGGTAGTCGACGACGATGAGACCGAGAGGCGGCGGCGGCGCAAAGACCTCGCCTTCTTTGGGCGCGGGCGGCGGCGGAAAGTACTTCGGGTCACTTCGGAAGCGGCGCGCCTTGGCGCGGATCTCCATGATCGAGATCGCCGACGAATCGTCGATGAGGATGGGCGCCGAGGCGAGACGTCCTGACGCCGGATGAATTTTGTTTTTCCAGTCGGCGTACTCGAGGAAGCCGCGCTTGATCTTCTGCGAGTCGATACGAGCCTCGCCCGCGAGCATGCGTTCCATGAGCTCGTACTTCGACATCTCGAGCGAGAAGATCAGCACGGGGATCTTGTGCTGGAGCGCCGCGTGCATCGCGACGTTGACGGCCCACGAGGTCTTGCCGCCGCCGGGGCGCGCCGCGACGATGATGAGGTTCTCGCGCTGGAGGCCGGCCGTGAGGTCGTCGAGCTTCGTGAAGCCGGTGGGCACTCCCGTGACCGCGCTTCTGTTGCCAACGGCTGAACGCACCTCCAAGTTGTGCAGGACCTCCTCCATGAGGTCGCCGGCGGACGAGTAGGTCTCGCGCCGGTTCTGCTGCGCGACCTTGAAGATCTTCGTCTCGGCCTCGTCGAGGAAGGCCTCGAACTCGCCGAAGTCGCCGTACGCGCTCGACTGGACGTCGGCGCACGCGGCGATGAGGCGGCGCAGCGTCGACTTCTCTTTGACGAGGCGGCCGTAGTGCAGGACATTCTCCGCCGTCGGCACGGAGTTCGCGAGCGCGAGCAGGTACGACTCGCCGCCTTCGAGGCGCGCGAGCATGCCGCGGACCTTCAGCTCGTCGGCGACGGCGATGACGTCGATGGGCTGGCGCCGCTGATCGAGCGCCAGCATCGCGTCGTAGATCTCGCGGTGCGCCGGCAGAAAAAAATCGTCGACGAGGAGCGTCGTCCCGAGCTCGTCGAACGACGCCGGCTTGATGAACACCGACCCCAGCACCGACTTCTCGGCGTCGAGGTTGTGCGGCTGGCCGCGCGTCGCCTGCATCGAGTTGTTGGCGGCGAGCTCCAGCATGGGGGGGCATCCTACTCTCCGTCACCGCCTCGTGGGGGCGGACGTTCGAGGCGCGACGCCGACATAGAAATGAAAAAGGCCGCGATCCCAATGGGACCGCGGCCTTTGTGAATTCGCCCGAGGGCGAAAGTCCTACTCTTCTTTCTTGACGACCCAGACCTTGACCGTGGCGGTGACGCCGCGGCCGAGCTTCACGGGCACCTCGGTGAGCCCCAGCGCCTTGATCGGCTCGACGAGCTGCACCTTCTTCGAGTCGACCTTGACGCCCTTTTCGGCGAGCGCGTCCGCGATGTCGCGCGAAGAGACCGAGCCGTAAAGCTTGTCCTCTTCGCCGACGGCGCGCGCGATCGAGATCGTGACCTGCGAGAGCTTGTCGGCTTCGGCCTGGGCTTCCTTGGAGAGCTTCGCGGTGCGCGCCGCGATGACCCGCTTTTCGTGCTCGACGCGCTTGACGTCGCCGTCCGTCGCCTTGATGGCGTGGCCGCGCGGCAGCAAGAAGTTACGCGCGAAGCCTTCCTTGACCGTGACGACCTCGCCCGACTTGCCGAGGTTGTCCATGTCGTCTCTGAGAATGACCTGCATGACTTAGGCTCCCGTGACCGCGAAGGGCATGATCGCGAGCATGCGCGCGCGGTTGACGGCCACGGCGATCTCGCGCTGGTGCTTCGCGCAGTTGCCCGAGAGGCGACGCGGCACGAGCTTGCCCCGGTCCGTGATGAAGTACTTGAGGAGACCGGCGTCCTTGTAGTCGATCTTGAGCGCTTCGTCGCCGCAGAACTTGCACTGCTTGCGGCGTCCCATAGAACGCTTCTTGCCGCCGTCGCGATCGCCACCCTTGTCGTCTGCTGCTGCTGCTTCGGTCGCCATGGTCTAGTCCTCCCTCTTGCCGCTGCGGAGCGGTTCGTCGACGCCACCGAACACGGCCTCTTCGAAATCGAACGCGCCTTCGTCGTCTTCGAACGGCGAGCGCACGCTGGCCTGACCCGTCGCGATCTCTTCCTCGTCGGGGCCGGGGGTCGACGCCTTCGTGAACGATTCCTCCGAGAACTCGGTGGTGCGCGCGGCGGGATCGACGTTCTCGGCGATCTTCACGGAGTAGTAGCGGATGACCGAGTCGGTGAGGCGCAGGTTGCGCTCGAGCTCTTCGACGAGCCCGGCCGAGCCGAGGTACGAGAAGAACAGGTAGACGCCCTTGAGCTGCTTTTGGACCTCGTAGGCGAGCTTGCGCTTGCCCCAGTTGTCCACCTTGAGAATGGTCCCGCCGTTCGTCTCGATGACGGTGCGGGCCTTCGTGTTGACCTGCGCGATGACGTCGGTCGTGCTGTCGGGGCGCAGGATGTAGATGGTTTCGTACTCACGTTTTCGGCCCGCCATGTCTCTGGCGGATCCGAGTCTTTGCTCGGCCATGCGGTCTCCTTATGGGCTTTCGGTCCGTGTTGCCACGGGCAAGGAAACGTCGGGGTACGTGCGCGTGACCATCACGCGTCGCCTCGCCCGGTGTCGTTCTTTGCTGCTGCCTTGTCTGTCTTCCTGTTGAACTTGTTCATCGCGGCGCTCATGCCGCGCGTGATGATCTCCGTGACGGCGTCGCTCGCGAGATCGAGGATCTCGGGCAACAGCGGCTGCTCGGCGCCCGTGAAGTTCGCGAGCACGTAGTCCGCGCCCTTCCACTCGGCCGGAGGGCGCCCGATCCCGACGCGCACGCGCGGAAAGTCCGGCGTGCCCAGCTCTTGGATGAGGGACCGGATGCCGTTGTGGCCGCCGGCCCCGCCGCCCACGCCCAGCTTGAGGCGCGCGAACGGCACGTCGAGCTCGTCGTGTACGACGATGACGTTCGCGGCGGGGATCTTGTGGAACCCCGCCGCGTGCCGGACGGCCTGACCGCTGACGTTCATGAACTCCATGGGCTTGCAGAGAAGCACGCGTTCGGCGCCGAGAGAGATCTCGAACAGCTCGGCGCCGAATTTGTCGCGCGGAGACGAAGCCCCTGCGCGCGCGGCGAGCTGATCGACGATCCGAAACCCCACGTTGTGACGGTTGCCCTGGTACTGCCGGCCCGGATTGCCGAGCCCCACCACGAGGAACATGAGGAATTCTCCGCGTCGAGAACGCGTTCGTTACTTCTTCTTCTCTCCGCCTTCCTTCTTGGCGCCGGCGGCCGGAGCCGCGGCCTTGTCGCCGGCCTTGGCACCGGGGGCGGCCTTGTCGCCAGCGGCGGCGGCAGCGCCCTCGGCGGGGACGGCGCCCTCGACGGGAGCGGCGGCGACTTCTTCGACCTTCTCAGCCTTCGGCGCGACGACCGACGCGACGGAGTCACGCGGATCGAGCAGCGCGCGGATGCCCGCGCCGAGCTTGAGGTCGCTCACGTGGAGCGCGTCGCCCATGCCGAGCGCCGTGACGTCGACCTCGATCTTCGTGGGGATCGAGCCTGGCAGCGCCGCGATGGGGAGCACGTGCATGCTCTGGTGGAGCTGGCCGCCGTTCGTCGTGCCGATCGCCTTGCCCGTGAGGACGAGCGGGACATCGACGTTGACCTCGGCGTTGAGGTCGACGCGCAGGAAGTCGACGTGGACGATGCGGCGCGAGATCGGATCGATCTGCGCGTCACGCACCATGGCCGTGACGTCCTCGCCGCCCGCGACCACGAGCGTGAAGACGGTGTTGCGGCGCTTTTCCTTGTCGAGCGACGTCAGGAGCGCCTTCTCTTCGAAGGTCACGGAGACGGGCGCGATCTTGCGGCCGTACAGGACGCCGGGCACCTTCCCGGCCGCGCGCACCTTGTGGGAGCCGCCCTTGCCGACCAGAGTCCTGAGTTCCACGCTGACCTTTGCGAATTCCATTTCCATATCCTTTGTGCTGACCGTTGCCTAAAGGGCCGCCATCCGCGGCGGCCCGGTTTCAAATGAAAGGGTTCAGATAAAAAGAGAGCTGATCGAATCGCCGTGGTGGATGCGCTTGACGGCCTCGCCGACCATCTTGGCGACCGAGCAAATCTTGATCTTGGGGCACGCCAGGATGTCCGGGCGCGGCGGGATCGTGTCCGTGATGAGCAGCTCTTCGAGCGGCGAGGCCATGATGCGCTCGACGGCGGGCTTCGACAGCACGCCGTGCGACGCGACGGCGAACACCGAGCGCGCGCCCTGATCCTTGACGGCCTGGGCGGCGGCGCACAGCGTGCCCGCCGTGTCGATCATGTCGTCGACGATGATGGCGTCGCGGCCTTTGACGTCGCCGATGATGTTGACGACCTCGCTCACGTTGGGCTTGGGCCTCCGCTTGTCGATAATCGCCAGGCTCGTGCCGAGGCGCTTCGAGTAGGCGCGCGCGCGCTCGACGCCACCGGCGTCGGGCGACACGATCACCGCTTCGGATGAAAACCGCTGCTTGAGGGGCTCGAGCAGCACGGGCATCGCGTACAGATGATCGACGGGGATGTTGAAGAAGCCCTGGATCTGTCCGGCGTGCAGGTCGATGGAAAGGACGCGGTTCACGCCGGCCGCGGTCAGCAGATCGGCGACGAGGCGCGCCGAGATCGGCGTGCGCGGCTTGCTCTTGCGGTCCTGGCGCGCGTATCCGAAGTACGGGATGACCGCGATGATGGACCCGGCCGAGGCGCGCTTGAGCGCGTCGATCATGACGAGCAATTCCATCAGGTTGTCGTTCGCGGGCGCGCACGTCGGCTGCACGACGAAGCAGTTCACGCCGCGGACGTTCTCGTTGATCTCGACGTAGATCTCACCGTCGGCGAAACGCGTCACCTCGGCGTTGCCGAGGGGCGTTTCGACGTAGCCGCAGATCGCCTTCGCGAGGTCGCGATTGGCGTTGCCGCTGAAGATGGTAAGCGCTTTGAGCACGGGGATTTACTCGCGGTTTTTCCCCAGGGCAAGGTGCACCCCGGGGGCCGAGAAGGGGCGAATCCTGCCACCGGGGCCCCGTGCCGTCAACGGGCCCGGTGGCCCGGTGACGGGAACGACCCGGGCTAGTTGATCTCGATGCCCGAGACGAGGGCGTTGTTCACGACCGTCGTGAACTGCATCACGTATTGACCGCTCGCGTTGGCGTTCGAGGTGAACTGCTGAACGACAGCCTTGTTCTTCGCCCCAGCCGTCGCGCGGATGTCGAAGGCCGTCAGCACCTGCGTCCCGTTGAGGCTCACGTTGAATGTGCGCGCGCCCGTCGTGTCGAAGTACGTCTCGCACATGTGGAGGCGCACCGTGTGGCTCGACCCGGCGGTGAAGCCGCCGAGCGTATAGGAGAACGTGCCCGTGCGGCCCGTCTGGTACACGGCGGCGGGCGCGGGGTTCGTCACCCCGGAGACGTCGATCGTGTTGGCGTGATTGATCGTCGTGCCGCCCGTGAAGCTCACGTCGGCGACGTACGGCGAGGCGGCCGGACCGCCCGCGTTGATGAGCACGGTGCCGACGCTGCCACCCGAACCACCAGCGCCGCCCGAGCCAGCGCCGCCCGAGCCACCGCCGCCCGAGCCAGCACCGCCCGAGCCACCGCCACCCGAGCCACCGCCACCGCCGCCGCCCGACGTGCCGTAGGCGTTGAACTCGTGGATCGACCACCAGGACGTCACGCCCGCCGGCACCGTCCCCATGACGACGACGATGTAGCGGCCCGACTTCGCCGTGAACGAGGCCGACGCGGGGCTGGCCGTC
>JBBQJG010000253.1:0-8802 GCA_038325725.1 Polyangia bacterium
CGGCGCGGCGGGCGCGGCGGGCGCGGCCGGCGCGGCGGGCAGCGGCGGCGCGGCGGGTAGCGGCGGCGCGACTGGCGCGGCGGGCAGCGGGGGGGCGGCGGGCAGCGGCGGGAGCGGGGCGGCCCCACCGACGCTGGGCGCGCAGATTTATCGTATGGGACGCCCCTACATGAACCTGTTCCTCACCGATACGTTCGACGCCTCAAGCATCACGCATGCAACCAAGCTGGATTCCTACGGCACGGCGACGCCCACCACGGCGACCTCGTTCCAGATGGGCTTTCAGTCGAGCCTCGGGATCTTCGACAGCATCGATGCGGTCTGTGGAAACCAATTCCTCGCCAACTCGACCAAGCTGGACGCGACTCGCTACGCGCCGCTCGCAACCCTCTTGCTCGACGACCAGCTGTACGTCGACACCAGCTCGGGCTCCTGCGCGTCGTACCTCGCGGTGGAGCGCAACTTCGGCGGCGGTGCCATCACCGCGGATTGCGGCGGCAGGACGCCGACCGAGGACGTCGTCGACGCGACCTATTCGTTGCTGGTCGCCGGCGTCGCCTCGGGGATGGTGGACGGCGTCAGCGTGAACGCCGACACGACCGACATCACCTTCCCATTCCTGGGCGCTCCCCACTAAGCGCGAGGCCGCGCACCGCCGCCTCGATCTTGCTTGGCGACGTCGATCTTCCGCAGCTCCACCATTGCGCGGGTGCCGAGCGGAACATAGTAGAGTGCTTCATGTCTCCCCACGATTCACATCACCGCGGCGCCACCGGGAAGCCCGGGCTTCTGTCCCATCTCAAACGCCCTCACGGCATCGCCATCCTGGCCATCGTCATCTTCGGGGTCGCCTGGTTGACGTGGACGTTCTTCGTCTTGTAACCGCGCGGGGCCGTCGCTCCGTCGTCGGAAACGAGGTCCGCACGGCTATGATGGGTGACCATGACCTTCTCTTTCGTCGCTCGTCGAGGACGTCCGTTCGCCCCCCTGACCGTTTGCCTCGCGCTCGCCGCGGGAACAGCCTGCTCGAGCGCGAGCAAGCATGGCGCGCCTGACGGGGCGACGAACGACGGAAGCGCGGGCGTTGCCGATGGCGCGGCGGCCGACGTGACCGCAGCGGTTGACGCCAGCGACGCACCGACCGGCGCGGCGGGAGCGACGGGTACGGCTGGCGCTGACGGCCAAGCCGGCGCGATGGGGATGGCGGGCGCGGGCGCGGCGGGCACGGGCGCCGCGGGCACGGGCGCCGCGGGCACGGGCGCGACGCTCGTGGGAGATTCGGTGCTGACCCACCACCACAACGCGAGCCGCGATGGCCTCTACATCCAACCGACGCTCACGAAAGCCATCGCCGCGACGCTGATCGTCGACGCGAGCTTCAAGGCGACGCTCCCCGACCCGAAGGACCACGTGTACGCCCAACCGTTGTACGTCGACGGCGGCGCCGCGGGCGGTGATCTCGTGATCGTCGCCACCGAGGCGAACAACGTGTACGCGCTCAAGGCGGCAACGGGCGAGGTTGCTTGGGTGAAGAACCTCGGCGCGCCGATTCCGCGGGCGATGATGGCGTGCGGGAACCTCGACCCGTACGGCATCACGGGGACGCCGGTGATCGATCTCGCGTCGCGCACGCTGTATGCGGCGGCGGCGCTGCTGCCGGCGTCGGGCATACCGACGTACCAGATCTTCGCGCTGTCGCTCGACGGCGGGGCCGTGCGGACCGGTTGGCCCGTCGATGTGCCGACGGCCGCGGTGATCGGCACGACGACCTTCCAGACCAATTCGCAGGGACAACGTGGCGCGCTCGCCTTCGTGAACGGGACGCTATACGTGCCGTTCGGGGGGCTATACGGCGCCTGCGGAAGCTTCCATGGATGGATCATCGCCGTGTCGGCAGCCGACCCGACGCAGGTGAAGGTGTGGGCGACGAACGCGGTCGGCGGCGGGCTGTGGGCTCCGGGCGGCATCGCGTCCGACGGCACGAGCCTCTTCGTGGGGACCGGAACGACCTTCACGAAGACGGCGGCCTGGGGCGGGGGAGACGGCGTGCTCCGCTTCGGCACGGGCGCGCAGTTCGGCGCGCCGCTGGACTCGTTCGCGCCCACGAACTGGCTCACGCTCGATCAGAGCGACCTTGGCAGCGGCGCTTCGCCCGTGCTGTTCACGCTCGCGGGCGCGACGCCGAGTGCGCTGGCGATCTCGTTCGCGAAGGACGGCAACGCCTACCTGCTGGACCAAAACCATCTGGGCGGCGTCGGCGCCGCCTTGGGCGCCCACAGCGCCTCGGCGAATCCCTACGCGACGGCGCACGTCTCGTCGGGCAGCGTGATCACGGCGCCCGTCGTCTACACGACGGCGACGGCGACCTACGTTTCGATCAGGGCCAACGGCGCCGGCTGCACCGGTGGGGCCGGCGCCCTCGCGACGTTCGTGATCGCGCCAGGCGCGCCGCCGTCGCTGACGCCCGCCTGGTGTGGTGGCGTTGGCTCGGGCGCGCCCATGGTGACGACGACGAACGGCAAGGACAACGCCATCGTGTGGCTCCCGGGCGCCGAGGCGACCAACCACCTCCAGGCGTTCGACGGTGACACGGGCGCCGCCATCATTTTCCCGGGAGCCACGGCAACGATCCCCGGCATGCACCGGTTCACGCCGGCGATCGCCGCGAAGGGCCGGATCTTTGTCGTGGCCGACGGGGCGGTCGTCGCCTTTTCAACGCCTTGACGGCCAACTTGGCGGGTCCGGCGTCACGGCGCGCAGGTGTCCGCTTGCGGGTTATACGTGTTCGGGAAGACGCACTCGCAGCCCCCTGGGTCCACGCGCGCGCGCGTGTCCCCAGGGGGCGCCACGGTATCAGGCAGGTCCCCATGGCCGCGGGTTTGCAACAGCACGGCGCGGAGGCCCGACATGTTCAGCACGTTGATTCCGATCTTTTTGATTTTGTTCTGTATGCCAGTGGTGGGAGCGGGACTTGCGCTCGTGTGGTTGCGCTCCCAGAAGGGCAACGGCCCGAAGTCGTGAGACGCCGGCCGCGCGCACCGCGGGCGAAGGCCGACAAGAAATCGGCCACCCCGCGGCGGCCGCGTTCGTTTTCTTGACTGGACGTCGTCGAGATCGCCGAATTCGTCGTCGGGGTTGCGGCGTTCACGGCGAACGCCTGGGTCCGCCACGAACTGACGTTGAGTACGACGCTAGATTTTCTAGCGGTCGCGTCAGGGGCAGCAGAACCACCCGGTCGTCCCGCCAAAGTCCACGCAGCCGATCGGGGGTTGAACCCCGACCTTGCAGAACTGGAAGTGCGGCGGCTTGTTCGTTACGGAGCACGAGTCGTCGAACGCCGGTTCGGGCGCACAGGCGGCCCCCTTCGTCGCGCGGCAAAGGTTCAGGGCCATGAACGGGTCGGGGCACTTCTGCGCGTCGACGAAAGCCAGGAAGTCCTTGTCGCAGACGATCTTCGTTTTCGGCAGCGCGGCGACGCAACGGAAGTAGTCGCCGAATTCGCGATCGCACGCGGCCTCTTCGAAGACCATGTACTGCACCGAGCAATCGATGGTGCAGGGCTGCGCGCCGCAGGCGCTCGCATAATTGAGGCACGCCGCCCCGCAGGACGTGAGGCCCGAAGCGTCGCCGGCTGGCGGCGTCGCTCCATCGCTGGTCTGCGCGGCGCCGCCGCCACAGGCGAGCAGGGGCGCCAACACGACCCAGAGCAGCCTCGACAGCAACCGTTGATTGCCCGTTGGCGGGGCGCCCGACGACATCCGGCGATTCTCGCACAGGCACGCGCGGGAGGTGCCATTGGCTCTTGGGCGGGTCCCGCGGGTAAACACAGGGTTCGTTGACCCGTCCGGGTGAACCGCGTTCAATGCGCCGATGATCGTGGCACGGGTGTGCGGGAGGCTCCGGCTCGTCGGGTGGCTCGTGCTCGCGGGCCTCGGGGCGTCGTCGGGAGCCGGGTGCTCGTGGCTGTTGATGACGCCCGCGTATAGCGGCCCGACGAAGGAACCGAACTACGCGTGCACCGACAGCGCGGGTCCGGCGGGCGCCGACATCGTTTTGGGGACGCTCGAGCTGATCGGCGGCGCGGTCGCGGTGTCGTCGTCGAACCCGCAGCAACGGTCGGCGGGCAACATCGGATTCATCTTCGGGGGGGCGTTCATCGGGTCGGCGATTCATGGCTTCATAGCGTCGAGCGAGTGCGCCGAGCTGAAGGGCACGGCCCCGGTCCGACAATCGGAGCCCGCACCGCGCTCGGTCCTTCCGCGCGCCGCCGTGCGCGGCCAGGTCCCACCGCCCGCCGGTGAGTCGCCGCGGGCGCCGCGGGCGTTGCCTCCGCCGTTCGAGGGACGAGCGGTCTCACCGGATGGCGGCGCGACGGCGGCAACCGACGGCGGCGCCGCTCTCGCGCCGGTGCGCGCGGCGCCGGTGGTTCCCCAGAAGAGCGACGACGAGTAGCCGCCGGGGTCGGCCCGAAGGAAGGCGCCCGTGCGGATCAGCTCGCGCTTGGTCCCTCGTCCCTCGAGCGCGGCGAGCCTGTACGGACGGGCCGCTCTCGATGGTGGCTACTTCGGGAGCGTCGACTGGAAGTCGGAGATCAGCATGCCGCCGATCTTCGGCCAGCCGTGGGTGAGGCCGCCGTAGGTCATCTGAGAAGAGATGCAGTAGCGCACCGGGTTCAATGTGCAGCCCTCCCAATCCATGCAGCGGACGTCTGACTTGCCCATGTTGAACGCGGCGACCATGTCAGCTTTCGCCTGGGCCGCCGCCGCTGGCGGCGTCGCCGAGCAGCCGTTGCGTTTGGCGAACATGATGGGCGTCTTGATGTCGACGCTGGTCTCGGTCGCGCCCTGGGTCACGAGAACAGGCGGCGTGCCCTTGCAGCCGGTGTCGGCGCCCTTGTCGACGAAGGCGGACACGGCGGTGACCTGCCACAGCGAAGCGCCGTCATTGCAGGCGATGTGCTCGATGAACTGGCCGCCCGAGCTGACGCCTGCAATGAAGATGCGGGCGAGGTCGACGCAGTATTCGTTCTTCATCAACGCGAGCACGTCCTCGTAGAACTGCAGGTTCTCCGCGAGCGGCTGCGGCTGACCTTCCCAGCCCGCGGTGATGGACTTCATGTACACCGTGATCGCGGGGAGCGCCGCGAATCCCTGGCACTCGCCGCCCGTGGGACCGCAAGCCCCGTTGTTGAAACCGTGAAAACCGAAGCCCAGCGGCATCGGGTTGTTTGCGTCGTAATTGGCCGGGAGGTTGACGTTGTAGTTTGCCGTCATTCCACCGGTCACGATGGTCCGCATGCCCTTTGCGGGGTTTGGTTTGCCGCAACCCGCGCTGCGCACGGGCGTGTGGGGCACGCCATCGCCACCTCCCGCGTCGGTGACCTTGGCGTCGCCGCCGACGGGCGCATCGCTCGCGCCGCCGTCCAACTGAGTCGTCGCCCCGCCCATGCCGCCGCCGACCCCGCCCGTGGCGTCCGCGCCCCCGGCCCCGGCGGCGCCGCCGCTGCCGCCGCCGCCCACTGGCCCGCCGTCGCTGCTCGCTCCTCCTGTTCCGACCGCGCCGCTCGCTCCTCCTGTTCCCACGTTGCCGCTGGATCCTCCTGTTCCGTTGCCGCCGCCGCTGCCGCCGCCCTTGGTCTTCGGCGACGCGCCACAGGCGGCGAACACCGCGACAACGAGACCCAGGCTGATTGGACGAATAGCGTTGTGCATTTCAACTCCCGGCGCGCGGCCCGGGGGCCAACCGCAGCAGCGTCTCGTAAAGGGTCCCCACCCTGGGTAGCCCCAGCCGTCGTGAATCGATCAAATGTACCCGCGGCCCGCGATTGGCGAAATGTCGCGTCCCCTGGCCGGCGTGACGGCGGGGCGATAAGGGTTGCGAGCGGGCGGAGCGTCGCGGACGTACAATCGCCGCGTGGGCAGGCAGGGGCGGCGCATAGGGCTTCGATTTGGACGCGTCGTTGTGTCGGTCGCCGTCGCCGCGGTGATGGGAGAGGCGACCGCTGCGTCGGACCGCGAGGCCCCTTCGATTCCGCACGAGCCTGCTCCGTTCGCGCGACATCGAGTGGGCTTCGACCTGGGTCTCGGGTCCGCCCTCGGCAGCATCGGCGTCGGCTACGAGCTCGCGGCTCTGTCCTGGGCGTGGCTCGAGGGCGGGATCGGGTACGGCTCTACGGGCACTCAACTCTCGCTCATGCCGAAGGTGGCCTTCGGCGGATCGACCTGTCGATTCACTGCGGGGCTCGGCGCTTCGCTCGCGCTCGGGGGCGGCAGCATCGTCACAGCGCCCGGCCCCTCGACGATTCCGTGGTTGAACCTCGATGTCCCTGGCGTCGAGTGTCGATCGAGCTCAGGCATCTCTTTCGAAGCAGCCATCGGCTTCACGATGGCGCTGGCGACGTTCCGCTACGAAGCTCTCGACACGGGCGGGACGTTCCACGCGGGAAATGTGTCGCCGCAGGGGCGGCTCGGCCTCGGGTGGTGGTTCTAGTGATGCTCCCCTGGACGCACAGGTTCAGGTGGATGCGTCGTCGAAGGACCCGTGAGCTTCGTTGATCCTCGCGACCGTCTGAAACTGGCAGTCCAAGAATCCCTCAGCCTCAAATATCGAAGCAGTATTCGAGTTGCGCGAGGCTCACCGAAAGACCAGATGGAGACGTCAGATCCTAGAGTCGAAGACTGTGTGGCCTACGGATACTCGATCCTCAGCCCGCGCCCGCGTCCCGATTGGGCGCGCAAGGAGCTTCCGGAGCGCCTGATGAGCCGGTCCAACTGCCTCAAGACCGACCTCACCAACGTCTGGCTGGACGCGTGGCAAGAACGCGAAGGCGACATGGCATCCGTCTATCGCGAAGCTCACGAACGGTTCGGGCTCGAGCCTGGCGCGGTCGACCGACTCTGTCTTTGCTATCAAACGACGCCGGAGGTCGACATGGACGGCTTCAGGACATTGTCGGCCGCCGAAGAGGTCCTCCGCGATCTTCTTCCGGGTCGCGCTGACTTGGTGATCGTCGGGCTGGGGTTGCCTCGCAAGTTCGTGAACGACCTTCTTGCCATTGCGGCGACAGGGCCCGTCGATGAAATCAATTCGGCCACGTCGGAGCTGCTCGTGGAGGCCCTGAACAAGAATCAGTCGTTCGCGCCAGGTGGCGAGGCTCTCGGCTATGAGCCGCTCGTGCTCAATGGCGGGTTGTCTTGCTCGTGGCTGTGCAATGGAATCGACCGCGTTGCGGACGATAAGCTGGGGATCAAGACGAACGGCTTCGGCCTGATCGAGCGCTTCGCCGACGCCGATCGCGTCGTGCAGTACATCCGCGAAGACGGCCACGCCGAGCCCGGCCTCTGGTTGCCGTGGCTCCTGGTTCGGTACGACGTCGACAGCCAGCGGGCGGTCTAAGCGCGACCTAACGCTGGCGTCGTCGAGTCGGGACGCCCGCTCGTCGTCAGGGTGGGTCGGCAACCCATGGGGCCGCCAGAATCCTGAAGGCAGTGCGTCCACGGCAAAAGTCTCACCAGTGGTGAGACTTTTGCGGGACTGCGGTGGGCCTTGGAGAAATGCCGCGTCCGTCGGCGCGCGCCGACACATGGAACGTCGGGGCGACGTCGGTCGCGTCGGCGTAGTCTGGGCGACTCGGTTCATGCCCCGCCGCGCTGAAACTCTCGTCCTCACGGCACTCGCGCTGCTGGCGTTCGCGGCGAACTCCGTGCTCACGCGCCTGGCGCTCGCCGGGCGGCACATCGACGCGGCGAGCTTCACGCTCGTGCGCCTCGCGGCCGGCGCCGCGGCCCTCTCGGTCCTGGCGCGCGTGAAGAACGGAACCTGGACGACGCCCCGCCGGCAGGACGCCGTCGGCGCGCTCGCGCTGTTCGGCTACGCGGGCGCGTTCTCGTTCGCCTATGTCCGCATCGGCGCGGCGCTCGGCGCACTGGTGCTCTTCGGCGTCGTGCAGTTGACGATGATCGGGTGGGGCGTGGCGCGCGGCGAGCGGCCAGGGCGGCGCACGTGGCTCGGCCTCGTCGCGGGCGTCGCCGGTCTCGGGGCGCTGACGCTGCCCGGGGCGTCGCGCCCCGACCCGCTGGGCATCGCGCTCATGGTCGCGGCGGGGATCGCGTGGGGCCTCTACTCGCTTCGCGGGAGGGGCGCGAGTGATCCGCTCGCGGTGAACGCGCGCAACTTCCTGCTCGGGGTGCCGCTCGCGCTCGTCATCAGCGCCGTGATGTTTCGCTCCGCGGCCGTGCACGCCCGTGGTCTCGTCCTGGCCGTTGTCTCGGGCGCCGTGACCTCGGGGGTGGGCTACGCGATCTGGTACCGCGCGCTGCGCGGCCTCGCGGCGACGCGGGCGGCGGTCGTGCAGCTCAGCGTGCCGGTTGTCGCCGCGTTGGGGGCGGTCGTGTTTCTTGGGGAGACGGTGAGCGCGAGGTTGGCGCTGGGGGGGACGGCGATCCTTTGCGGGGTGGCGTTGGCGCTTACGGAGCGGGGGGACTGACGTGCTTTCGTTGCCACGCTGGTGTCGCGCGGGTAGTTGGATCGCGCGGCTTCATGTATTCGCCGAGAGCCGCCCGTAGAGCTCGTGCAGTTTGCGACGCAAGACGTCCGTCGACGGCAGCAGGGTCTGATACTCGGCGACCAGGGTGGGCGAGCTCGCGCGGGCGAGGGCATATTCGTGTCCGTCCGCTGGGGCGCACCCCGCGTTCGAGGCACGCCGGACTTGACCAGCGCGGTCAGCTGACGGGCGCGGCGGCGGGCTCGACGACTGCGTCTGCGACGGCGGCCTGACGCGCGGCCTTCCACGCGGCCGGGAGC
>JBBQJG010000254.1:0-8783 GCA_038325725.1 Polyangia bacterium
GTCTTTTCGCTCGCGCGCGCGCGGGCCCGCTCTCTCCTCGAGCACCTCGCGCCCGACTCCGATGTCGCGCTCGTCCTCGCGTCGGAGGGCTCGCCCGCGCCCGTCGCCGAGCCGTCGAGCGATCGCGCGCGACTCCTCGCGGCGCTGGACGCCGCGACCTGCTCGGCGCGGCGCGGGGACTTCGCGGGCGCGCTGCGCCGCGCGTCTCAAATTCTGGCGGGCGGCGCCCACGCCGAGCGCGTCGTTTATGTCGTGACGGATCTCCAAGCGACGGGCTGGGACGGCGTCGCGGGACCTGACGCCACCGCGGCGAACCCCGGCGTCGTCGTGCTCGACGTGGGCGGCGCCTGGGAGAACCGCGCCGTCGTCGCCCTCGACGTCGCCCCCGCGCCTCAAGAGGGTGCGGGGGCGCTGGGCGTCGCCCTGGTCGCCGAGGTCGCGAATTTCTCCGACGCGCCCGCGCGGAAGCTGGGCCTGACCCTGCGCATCGATGGCGCCGACGTCGCGCGCGGGTTTGTCGACGTCCCTCCCCACGGCCGCGCGAAGAAGCGCTTCCTGCACACGCTCGCGGGTGGCGGCGTCGCGCACGACGCCGAGGTCGAGATCGATCACGATCTCTTCCCGCTCGACGATCGACGCCGCTCGCGCGTCGAGGTCTCGCGCGGCCTGCGCGTGCTCATCGTCGACGGCGACCCGCGCACCGTGCGCACCGAGGACGAGACCTTCTTCCTCGAGGCGGCGCTGCGCGCGGGCGGCGGCGGCTTCTCGATCACGAACGCCTTGCCCGACGAGCTGGACCCGGCCGCCGTCGCCGAGCACGCGGCCGTCTTCCTCGCCAACGTCGCGCGTCCGTCGCCCGAGCTCGCGAACGCGCTCGTCCGCTACATCGAAGGGGGCGGGGGCCTCTTCATCTCCGTCGGCGATCGCGTCGACGCGGACGCGTGGAACGCGCGCCTCGCCGCGATCCTGCCGCAGCCCTTGGGCCTCAAGCGCACCGCCTCGGCCTCGTCTTCGCCGTCGTCGAGCGGCGCCTCCGAAGGCGAGACCGTGGACCTGCGGCCCGCCGAGCGTCTCGCGCCCCTCGATCGCCGGCACCCGCTGCTCGCGAGCTTTCCCGCGAAGGGCGACGGACTTGCCTCGGCGCGCTTCTCGCAATTCATGTTGCTCGCGCCCGTGCCGGACGCGCCCAGCCGCTCCGTCGTCCTGCGCTTCGAGAACGGCGCGCCCGCGCTCGTCGCCTCAGAGGTCGGCCGCGGCCGCGTCCTGCTGCTGACGACGACCGTCGACCGCGAGTGGACCGACCTGCCGATCCGCCCCGGCTTCTTGCCGCTCATCCAGGAGGCAGCGCGTTTCTTGGCGGGCGCGCCCGGCTCCGAATCGATCGCGTCGCTCACGGTGGGCCAGCGGCGCGAGGTCACGCTCGGCACCGACGACCGTCGCGTCGAGGTCGTCGGACCGAACGGACGATCGACGTGGCTCACGCCCGAGGCGCGCGCGCCCGAGGCGCACGCCAAGCGAACGGTCGCCTTCGACCACACCGACGAGCCCGGGCTCTACCGCGTGCGGGCCTCGCGAACCGACGGCACGACCGTCGACCGCCCCGAGGAGCGCTTCGTCGTCGACCTCGATCCCGGCGAATCCGACCCTGCTCTCCTTCCCGCCGACCGCCGCCCCGACCGCGCGCGCGCTGGCTCCGCGGGCGACGCGACGCCGAAGAGCCGCCTCGAGCTTTGGCACATCCTGGGCGTCGTCGTGCTCGGGTGCGTGCTTGCAGAGTCCCTGTTGACGCTGCGGCTGCGACGCGGCAGGGTCAAGGCGTGAACAAGCAATTCGGGAACGACGACGAGCGTCTGTTCGCGTACGTGAAGAAGACCTACGCCCCCGAGGACGAAGTCCTGCGCGAGATCCGCGAGCGCTGCGCCCGCGAAGGCTTGCCCGACATCCAGATCGGCGCGCTCGACGCCCGCCACCTCGAGGTGCTCGCGTCCGTCGCGGGCGCCCGCAAGGCCGTCGAGGTCGGCACGCTGGGTGGTTACTCGGGCGTCTCGCTGCTGCGCGGGATGGGCATCGGAGGCGTCCTCGACACGATCGAGATCGATCCGCGCCACGCCGAGGTCGCACGCGAAAGCTTCCGACGCGCCGGCTATTTGACACAGGCCCGCATCCACCTCGGCGCCGCCGCGACCGTCCTGCCCAAGCTCGCGGCCCAAGGACCCTTCGACCTCATCTTCATCGACGCCGACAAAGAGTCGTACCCCGACTACCTCAACTGGGCCGCGGACAACCTGCGCCCCGGCGGCCTCGTGCTCGCCGACAACGTGTTCCTCTTCGGTGAGCTCACCGACAAGCCGACCGGCGCCCGCGCCACCGCGATCGCGGGGATGCAGGCCTTCCATCAGATCCTCGCGAACAGCGGGCGCTTCCGGGCCACCGTGCTCCCCACCGGCGAAGGCCTCGCGGTGGGCGTGCGCATCTGAACGGCGCCCTCGCCCGGGGTGCGCGCGCGCTCGCTCGCTTCGCTCGCATCGACCCCGGGTGGGCGCTGAACGCGCTCGCTCGCTTCGCTCGCATCGACCCCGAGTGGGCGCTGAACGCGCTCGCTCGCTTCGCTCGCATCGACCCCGGGTGCTCGCCGCTACACCCGCTCGGGTGGTAGCTCGCTCGCCTGCGGCTCGCATCGGGCCTCCCCACGCGTCTGGCCTCCACGCGCGTAGGGCTACCGCGCGGCTTCGCCCACCCCACGCGATTCAGGGACGCAGGCCGCTTGCTAACTTTTCGCCACCGAGGGGCATCCGCGCCCCACTCCGAATAGAGCTCGCCGGAGGGTCGCGGTCTCGGGGTTTTCGAAGGTGAGCGGATGCCCCTCGGCGTCGAAAAGTCCTGGTGGCAGACGTCGTGTAAGGCGAGACCGCGGCCCGTAGGGAGCAAACAAGCGGAAGGGACGCCGAATCTCGGGGGGCGTGCGAGCGCGCGTAGAAAGACGCGAGTGGAGCCCCCGATGCGAGCCGCAGGCGAGCAGGCGCGCACCCCCGGTCCCGCGCCGCAGCTCGATGCGAGCCGCAGGCGAGCGGGCGCGCGACGCGGGCGTCAATCAGCGACGGGCGAGCTCTTCGCCGGTGAGTCACGTACCGCGGCGGTGAATGATCCCGCGAGCGCCCGGTGCGCCGCGGGGGCGAGGAGCGAGGGCAGCATTGCTGTGGGCGCTGGGAGGGGCACCGTACACGATGCCTTCAGCGCGGCGACGCGGGCGGCGGCCTCTTGGACGCGGGCGCGGAAGGCGGGGCTAGATTCGGCGGCGTGCGTGAGCGCTTCGAAGGCGGCCTGTTGGCGCGCTTCCGGCGAGCGCACGAGGAGGTGGTCGGCGCCGGCTTCGATGCTGGCGACGGCGAGCTCGGCGATCGGGTAGCGGTCGGCGACGGCCTTCATGCCGAGGTCGTCCGAGACAATCACGCCCTCGAAGCCCAGCTCCGTGCGCAGGAGGTCGGTGAGGATCGCGCGCGACAGGGTCGCGGGGTGAGTCGGATCGAGCGCTGGGAAGAGGACGTGGGCGGTCATGAGGGCGTCGATGCCGGCGCGGGCTGCCGCCAAGAAGGGGGCGAGCTCGACGGCGCGCAGGCGGGCGAGGTCGTGGTCGACGACGGGCAGCTCGAGGTGCGAATCGGTGCGCGTGTCGCCGTGACCGGGGAAGTGCTTGCCGCACCCGACGACGCCGGCGGCGCGCAGGCCGCGCCAAAAGGCGAGCGCGTGCGCGGCGACGGTCTCGGGGGTGACGCCGAAGGCGCGGTTGCCGATGACGGGGTTCGCGGGGTTCGTGTGCACATCGAGGACGGGTGCGAAGTCCCAACCGATGCCGAGCGCAGCGAGCTCCTCGCCGAGCGCGCGTCCCACCTGCTGCGTGCGCGAAGGGTCGCCCGCGTCGCCGACGGCCAGCATGGGCGGCCACTCGGTCGCGACGCCCCGCAGCCGCTGCACGAGCCCCCCCTCTTGATCGATCGACACGAGCAGCGGCGACTCGGGGGGAGACGCCTTGCGAAGCTCGGTCACGAGCCCGGCGACCTGCCCCGCCGAGGTGATGTTCGGGCGAAAGAGCATGACGCCCCCGACCTCCGAGGCGGCGATGCGCGAGAGCAGCTCGCGCGGCGCGGTCGGGCCGTCGAAGCCGACGGACAGCAGCTGGCCGCAGTGCCGAGACAGCGGGGTCCCGCTCGACATCATCGACACCCGCGGGGCCCGGGGACGAGGGGGGCAGGCAACCGACGAGGCGGGTTCGCGGTCTGAGTCCGCATCCACTCCAGCATCGCCAACATCGCCAACATCGCCTGATGATAGGTCGCGCCCGTGTCCCCGCCAGTTTCGAACCTCCGCTCAATTGCCCATGCATTCGCGAGAAGGCTGATATAAGGTGCGGACCTTTTTAGCCGGAGCGTTCTCTTCTTGCCCGTCGCCGTCCCATTGCAAACGCCCATGATCAAGGTGAAGCGCATCGACCACGTCGCGATCGCCGTCGCCAATCGGGACGCCTCGACGACCCAGCTCGGCGACCTGTTCGGCCTCGCGCCGGGCGCGCGCGAGCACGTCGCCGGCCAGAAGACCGACGTCGTGTTCCTGCACGCGGGCGCCGACGCGGACGCCAACGGGACGTCGCTCGAGCTGTGCGCGCCCGCCGGGAACGCCGGCCTCGAACGCTTCCTCGAGACGCGCGGCCCGGGCCTCCATCACGTCTGTTTCGAGGTCGATGATCTGCCGGGCACGCTCGCGTCGCTCCAGGCCGCGGGCGTCCGCCTCATCGACGAAACGCCGCGCCTGGGCGCGCGCGGACACGCCGTCGCCTTCCTGCACCCCGCCGCGACGGGCGGCGTCCTCTTCGAGCTATGCGCCACCAAAAACGAAGGCGGCCAATGATCCGCGCTCGACTCACCGCCACGGGCCTCGCCCTCACGTTCGTCCTCGCGGCGCCTGCCGCGCGCGCGCAGTACTCGCCCGGCATGGGCTCGCCCGGCGGCATGCAGCCCCCCGCGCCCATGGGCCAGGAGCCCAAGGAAGAAGGCCCCGCCGAAGAGGCGCCCGAAGAGGACGCCCGGCCGAGCGATCAAGAGCCGCTCGCCGGGTATCCCGATCAGGATCGCCGCAAGCTCCAGGTCTTCGAGATCGACGGCTATCTCCGCCTGCGCGCGGACTACATGCACGACTTCTTCCTGGGCCAGGGCTACACGCAGACGACGACGAAGACAGCCGACGGCGGCTCGTCGCCGGGCCTGCCCCCCTTCCCCGTTCCGCTCGAGTGCCTTCACCCGACGAACGCCATGATCGGCACGCTGCGAAACAACGAGAACGGCAACGCCGGCGCGGCCTGCCCCCAGAAGAACATCGGCGGCGCCAACCTGCGCTTGCGCCTCGAGCCGACAATCAACATCAGCGACCAGGTGCGCGTGCACGCGCAGTTCGACGTCCTCGACAACACGATCCTCGGGTCGACGCCCGATTCGCTCGCGGGGCTCCCCGGCTACAACCGTCCCGGCGCCGTCATGGCGAACAGCACCGATGTCTCGTCGACGGCCGTCCCCGGCGCCGCGCCCTCTGGATTTCTCTACACGACGCAGGACGCGCCCGAGGTCGGACAGAACGGCTACACGACGAGCCTCCGCGCGAAGCGCGCGTGGGGCGAGATCGACAGCGAGTTCGGCTCGCTGCGCTTCGGCCGCATGCCGTGGCACTGGGGACGTGGCATCGCCTACAACGACGGCGGCTGCCCCGACTGCGACGTCGGCACGACGGTCGACCGCGTGATGGCGCTGACGCAGCTCTACGGGCACCAGATCGCGCTCGCCTGGGATCTCGCGCCGCAGGGCTACACGGCCTCGCAGCTCAGCCTCGGGCGTGACTCGCCCGGGGGCTATCCCTACGACCTGTCTCAGAACGACGATGTCTTCCAGCTCATGGCCTCGATCGCGCGCCGGGACAACCCCATTCAGCTGCGCGAGCGCATCGACCGTGGTGACCCCGTGCTGAACTACGGCCTCCAGGTCGTCTACAAGAGCCTCAGCACGACCGACCGTCCGTCGGACACGGCGAACATGACGGCCGGCACCTCGAGCACGGGCGCGCAGCCGCTCACGCCCGAGCAGATTCAGACCAACGGCTTCAACGCCACGTCGATCACGCCCGACCTCTGGGCGAAGTTCTACTACAAGGCCCTCACCGTCGAGTTCGAGGGCATCGGCGTCTTCGGCAAGATCGACAGCCCCGGCTACCTCGCCGCCGACACGAAGCCCGTGACGATGCGGCAGCTCGGGTGGGTCCTGGCGAGCGAGCTCAAGCTCTACCGCGACTCGTTCTTCGTCGGCCTCGAGACGGGCGGCGCGACGGGCGATCAGGCCGAAGATCCCGGCCAGTACCTCAACTACCGCTGGAAGTTCGTCCAGCAGCCCCCGGGCGATCACGCCATCAACGACTTCCACTTCTCGCCGAGCTACCACGTCGACGAGATCCTCTTCCGCCACATCCTCGGCACGATCACGAACGCGATCTACGTCAAGCCGCAGACGGCGTACTGGTTCGACCTCGGACACAACCGCGCGATCGGGCTCAACGGGAGCCTCATCTACTCGATGGCGCAGGTGCCGGTCTCGACGCCGGGCAACTCGATCAACTACGGCATCGAGATGGACGTCGGCGCGACCTACCGCAACACCGGAGAAGGCATCTACGGCGGCGCGACGTGGGGCTACCTGTTCCCGCTCGCGGCGCTCGATCGCCCGACGAACATCTGGGGCGTCAACGCCTCGGACGCCTCGTCCGCGCAGACGCTGCGCATCTTCATGGGCATCCGGTTCTAGCTACTTCGCCTTGAAGGTCTTGAGCCGGTCTTCGGCGTCCTTGCGCGAGGCCGCGTCCTCGCGCGCGCCGACCTGCAGGTACTTTTCGAACGCCTCGCGCGCCTCCGCGGTTTTCTTTTCCTGCGACAGCAGGATACCGAGGTCGTAGTAGGCGGGCGCGTACTTCTCGTTCTTCTGGATGGCGAGCCGGTACTCGGCGATGGCCTCGTCGCTCTTGCGTTGGCGGCGGTAGACGACGCCGAGGTCGAAGTGCAGCTGCGCATCGTCGGGATTGAGCGTGATGGCCTTGCGGAAGGCGGCGACGGCGCCGTCGCGATCGTCGGTCTTCGACTTCGCGACGCCCAGGTTCGTCCAGGCCTGCGTGTCGTCGGGCTTCACCTCGGTCGCCTTCTCGAGATGTTCGATGGCGTGCTTGTAGTCGCCCTTCTGCTTGTAGGCGAAGCCGAGCGACACGCGCGCCTCGTAGTCGTTGGGCTGAAGATCGATCGCGGTCTCGAGCTCCCGGATCCCGTCGTCGACGCGTTTGAGGCGCACGTACGCCGCGCCGAGGTTGCCGTGGGCCGTCGCGTCCTTCGGCTGGAGCTTCACCGTCTTCTCGTACTCGGTGGCGGCGCGGGCGTAGTCACCCTTGCCGCGGTACAGGTTGCCGAGCGTCAGATGCGCGGCCGCATAGTCGGCGCGGAGCGAGACGGCCTTCTCGCACTCGGCGATGGCCTCCGCCACCTTGCCCTCGCGCTTGTACTGCAGCGCGAGGTTGTAGTGATCCGCGGGCTCGTCGGCGCGGGCCTCGGGGCCGCTCCAAAGCTCGAGCCCTGCCGAAAATGCCAACGCGAGGGCCACGGTGGTTCGTCGCATCCCGGCAGAATACCACCGGGGGGAAGGAGCGTCGCCGCGGCTTGGCGAGCCAGATGACCGCCGCCAGGCTATATTCCGCGCCTCCATGTGGCAGTCCGGGCTCGTCACGTTCCGGGAAGGCCTCGAGGCCTTTCTGATCGTCGCCATCATCAGCGCCTTCCTCCGCAAGACGGAGCGCGCGGGCCTCGTGCGTGGCGTGCACATCGGCCTCGGCGTCTCGGTGCTGACGTGCCTCGGCGGCGCGTGGCTGTGGCTGCAAGTGCCGAATCAACCGCTCTACGAGGGCTTGGGCGCGCTCACGGCGGCCGCCCTCGTCGGCGCGCTGTTGTGGCAGACGGTGCGCGCGGGGCGCCGCCTCAAGGGAGAGATCGAAGCGCGCGTGGGTCGCTTCGCCGGCGCGCAGGGTGAGCGACCGTCGCTGCGCGCCCTCGCAGGCGTCGCCTTCGTGACGACGCTGCTCGTGACGCGCGAGGGGTTGGAGGCGGTGCTGTACCTCGGCATTCAGGTCTATTCGCGCAAGCCGGCTGACGTCCTCACGGGCGCCTTCGTGGGCTTCGCGCTCGCGGGCATCATCGCCTTTACGTGGACGCGCTTCGCCCACCGCATGAACCTCGGCGTCGTCCTCAAGGTGACGTCGATCTTTCTCGGCCTCTTCCTCTTGCAGCTCGTCGTCTACGGCGTGCACGAGCTCGCCGAGAGCGGCGTCATCGGGGGCAGCCAGGCCTTCCACGACGCGACAGAGATCCTCGGACCCGACGGCCGCGTGGGGCACCTGCTGTCGTACTCGCTGCTGGCTGCGCCGCTGTTGTATCTATTTTGGGCCCGCCGCGCCCGAGCGACCGCGCGGCCCCGTCCGCCCGCGACGGCCTGACGTCAGCGAAGCCCCGCGCGCTTGCGCGCCGCAGGCTCGTTCGTTACCGTGCGCGCGAATCGTCCCCCACCCCTCAGAGAAGGTCCCATGAAAACACTCTGGTCGAAGTCGCGCGGCGCCCGCGCCGCGATGGCCCGGTTTGTCACGACGCGCGTCGGCCCCCAAGCCGGCGCGCAGGCCACCCCCAAGTTCGAATACCGCAAGGCAGAAGAGGTCAACCA
>JBBQJG010000255.1:0-8768 GCA_038325725.1 Polyangia bacterium
GACGCGACGTGCCGCGCGTGGGGGGCCCGCGGCGTGGGCGCCGAGACCGGCACTTCGACGAGGGCATCGTCGTGAGCTTCGTCCGCTTTCCCCAGCGCCTCGTCAGCCGCGTCGTCGGGCGCCGCCACGACGGGCGCCTCGGCGCGCGACGCGGACGAGGCCACGTGCCGGTGCGGGCGCGGCGCCGCCTCGGCGACGGGAGAGACCTCGGGCGCGCGCCACACGTGGCGAACCAGGGTCGTCGCCGCCGCGACCGTCGCCGCGAACACGAGCGCCACCGCCGCGCCGTACACGAGCGGCGTCGACCGCCGACGTCCCCAGGTCGCTCGTCCCGCGCCGCCGCGCGCGAGCGTCGCGCGCGCCGCGCCCCGACGGACGCGCGCCAATACGGCCGCGTCCTCCGATGAAGACGCCGCCGCCGAAGCGCGCGCACAATCCACGGCGAGCACGTGCTCGAAGCGGCACGCCGCGCAGCCCGCGAGGTGCGCCTGCAAACGCTCGCGATCCTCGCGTGAGGCCGCGCCGCGCCGGACGCGGTCCAGGAGATCCTCGGGGTGAAGATCGACCGAGCTGTCGAAGGAGTTGCTCACGCCTGCCACTCCCACAGCTCGGCCCAGCGCGGATCGGCCGCGATGCGCGCCCGCAGCGCTTCCTTGCCGAGCCGCAACCGGCTGCGCACGGTGTTGATGGGCGCGCGCGTGATGGCCGCCACCTCGTCGATCGAATGGCCGAGCGCGACGCGCAGCGCGAGCGCCTCGGCCTGCGCCTCGGGGATCTCGCCGAGCAACGCCCGCAGCAAGTGGCGCCGCTTGTCCGCGAGCACCTCGTCCCCCGGCGGCGTCGGTCCCTCGTCGAGCGGCTCCTGCGCGCGCCAGAAGCCCTCGAGCCAGCCCAGCACCGAGCGCGTGCGCCGGCGCGCCGTCGTCGTCCGTCGCGTCGCGATGCGAATCGCGAAATGTAGCAACGTGCAATCGCCCCGGAACGACGGCAGCGCGTCGACGACGGCGATGAGCACCTCCTGCAAAACATCCTCGAGGTCGGGATGCATCGGCCCCATGAGCGCCCGCACGGCGCGCAGCAGCGGCGGCGCTAGAAACGCCAGCACCTCGTCGACGGCCGCCGGGTCCCCCGTGCGCGCGCCGGCGATCGCAGCGTCGAGACGCTCGGCGCCGATGGCGCCCGCCGCTCGCGCTTCCGCGGGCCGCCCCGCCTCTTTCCAAGTTCCACCGCCGCCGCGCATCTGACCCTCTAGTGGAGGCGAGCCGTCCAAAAAGGTCAACGGGCGTCGCCCAACGGTCAACGTTCAACGGTGCGTTACGACGCGGCGCGGCCCGCACGCCGACCCCGGGGCGGCCGGCGCCCGTTGATGTAGAGTCTGGCGCCCTCGGGCAGCGACCCGCGGACCTCAAGGAGAGACAGATGAAGCTTTCGGGAAAGTCGGTTCTGATCACGGGTGGCGCTTCAGGGATCGGCCAGGGCATCGCCATCGCGCTCGCGGGCGCGGGCGCCAACGTCGCGGTGACCTATTCGACGACCGATCCCGCCGAGACCGTCGCGAAGATCAAAGCCTGCGGCGTCAAGGCGCTCGCGCTCAAAGCCGACCTCCGCCTCGAAAAGGACTGCGAGGGCGTCGTCAAAGAGACGATCTCCGCGTTCGGCGATCTAGACATCCTCGTCGCGAACGCGGGCGGCCTCCTCAAGCGCAGCCGCGTCGCCGAGACGTCGCTCGAGCTGTGGAACGAAGCGCTCGCGCTCAACCTCACGAGCACCTTCCTGTGCTGCCGGGCCGCGCTCCGCCACATGGAGCCCCTGAAGAAGGGCAACCTCATCCTCATGAGCTCCCTGGCCGCGCACGACGGCGGCGGCTTCGGCGCGAGCCACTACGCCGCGACGAAGGGCGCCGTGCTGACGTTCACGCGCGCGCTCGCCAAGGAGGTCGGTCCGCTCGGCATTCGCGTCAACGGCCTCGCGCCGGGGCTCATCGCGACGCGCTTCCACGACGTGTTCTCGACGGCCGATGGCCGCAAGGGCGCCGTCGAGAAGACGCCGCTCCGCCGCGAAGGCACGCCGAGCGACGTCGCCGGCGCCGCCCTCTTCCTCGCGAGCGACGACTCATCGTTCCTCACGGGCGAGACGATCGAAGTCAACGGCGGCCTCGGCCTGTACTAGCGGTCTCGCGCTAGATGGCGGCGAGCCGCTTGCGCGCTTCGATGCGGGCGTGGCGGGCGCGACGGCGCTCGCGCGCGAGGCGCTCGTGCTTCTCCGCCATCGCGAGCTCGTGCGTGATCGTGCCCTGCGGCGGCAGCACGAACGCGCTCAGGAACGCGACAGGATCCTGCAACTCACCGTCCCGGTGAACCTCGAAGTGCAGGTGGCTGCCCGACACCTTGACGCCCGAGCGTCCCACCGTGCCGATGATCTGGCCGGCCTTGACGATCTCACCCGCGACGACGCGGAAGCTCGTCAGGTGGAAGTAACCGGAGCGAATGTCGCCGTCGTGAACGACGCGCACGAAGAAGCCACCCGGCCCCATCGTGCGCGCGCGAAAGCGGCGCAGCTGACGCGGGAGCAAGCCGCGCGCGGGCACCTGCCCCGGCAGATCCATGCCGGCGAACTGCACGACGCCGTCGGCGACGGCGCGCACGGGCTCGCCCACCGTCGCGTCGACGTCGAGGCCGCGGTGCTCGCGGCCGCCGCCGTCGCGATCGGCGCCTGGACCACTCGTGCCGAGGCGCGTCCCGCCCTCGAGCGGTGACACGATCTCGAGCCCGAGCGACGACGGACGGAACGTTTCGGGCGTGCCTGCATAGGTGGCGAGCAAACGTCGACGGGCGACGAGCGCGCGGTCCTCGGCCGTGGCGCCCCACACGCGATCGCCCCACACGAAGTGCGAGATCGCCGATCGGTGCGGCGTGCTGCTCGACGGCGCGTCGAGCGCAGCGTGCTCGGCCTCCCACATCGTGAGCAGCGCCGCGCCCACGCGCAGGTTCGCGATGGGCTGCAGGAGGTTGTCCTTCTCGAGCGCCGCGCGCGCGAACGGCAGCTGCGCCTTCGCGCCGAACATCTTCGGTTGGATCTGCAGGAGCCCGACGCCGGCGCCGCTCGCGAGGCCCGCGCGGCAGCGGCTCTCGCGGTAGACGAGCGCACCGAGCAGGAACGCGTCGACGTGAGTCTCGCCCGCGACCTGCCGAACGTCGCGCGCGAGCTCGGGCAGCGCCGCCGCAGGCGCGACCTCTCCGCACAGCGCGACGATGGCCGCGTCGAAGCGCTCGGCGTCGAGCGTCCCCGTCGGTGAGGTCGGCTCCACGGGCCAGCCGCTCGGATCGCGCAGCTCGTGGATGCCGCGCTTGAGCGGGCCGGGCGTGTGGCGCTGCCGCTGGCCTTCAACGAAAACAAGCTGCGGGGACGCGGCCACCGGCGGGAGCGCGAGCGCCGCCTCACCACGATGATCGACGGCCGCTGGCGGCTGGTCGTTGTCCACCGCGGGACCACCGAGCAGCTCGGTCGCGAAGATCAGCAGGGAGGCAGAATGAGCAACCAGGGAGGAGAGCACTTGCGTCTCCCGTGCCATCGGCCGGCGCGCGGCGAATCTGTAGGCGGCTCCCGGAGTTGCCCGACGGCTGTCAGGCGATGTGGGCTATTCGACCTCGATCCAATCGAGGTCGGGCGCCGCGTGCATCAAGTCGCCCGTGAAGGTGATTGTGTTCGTCGCGCCGGACACGAAGCCGCTCAGCAGGATGGGCTGCGATCCGATGACGTTCCAGTTGCCGCCCTTGACGACCGGGAACGCTCGCAGTTGCGGCGGTCCCCCGTTGACGCTGATGTTGAAGTAACGCGCGCACGGCGTGAGCCCGCACGAGTCACCGTTGGCGTAGTAGATGATGAGGACGCGGGGTCCGCTCGTCGTCGACAGGACGCCGTTGAAGGTCACGGTGGAATGCGGTCCGATGTAGCCGACGCGCTGGTTGTTCGAGCACGCGCCCGGCGAACACTGGATCGGCGTGAGCGAATGGCTCAGCACGGCGTTCTCGGCCTGAAAGGTCTGGCCGCGCCACACTGTGATGGGGTTCCTGAACGTCGTGTGGTCGGCCTTGCACGAGTCCGGGCCATCGCCGTGCGACGACGAGCAGGGCGCGCAGGTGCCGTCGACGTTCGTCGGCGAAAGGTACGGATCGGTGTAGGGCGCGCCGACCTGCGTGGCGCCGAGCCGCCCCGGAACCGTATCCGTCGAGAACCCGGGACCATTGCAGTAAAACGCGTCGATGACGCCGCTGCCGGTGTTCGGCTTGAAGATGTTTCCGAAGAACGTGCCCTCGCGGTTCGGGTACTGCGGGTTTAGACCCCACCCGATCGCGGCATTCGCCGACACGAGCCACAGCGGAATGTGAACGCCGGACGTGTTGACGTGCGCGAGCAAGCACGACGAGAGCATCTGCTGGCAGCCGCTGTCGCACGTCCCCGTCTTCCACTGCGGCGCGAGGCCGAGCTGACCCAAGAACGTGTACGACGCGCCGGTCTGATCCTGCTTCATGAGCGTGTCGCCGAAGGCGAGCGCGCAGCGGACCATGTACTCGACCGTGAGCCGTCCGGGCGCCGTCGTCATTAGGCCGTTGGCCGACGACAACCCGTTCGCCGTGCTCAGCCCGTTCGCCGTGCTCAGCCCGTTCGCGGCGCTCAAGCCGTTGCCCGATGACAGACCATTCGTCGCCGTGAGCCCGTTGATGGACGTCAAGCCGTTGACCGTGAAGACGAGGTCGTCACTGTGTCCCGAGACCGACGCGTCCTCGCCGCTCGAGCAGGCCGCGAGAGGCACCGAGAAAAGGGCAATCATTGCAACGCGATGCACCTTGATTGCCATCGGCACCCCACGTTGCAATTTGTATGCTACCTAACGACGACAGCGGGCCCAATAGTGGCGCGGGTCTATGGAGGCTCACGCGAGGCGTCGTGTTGTTCCCTCCCGCTCCGGTTGTTGTTTCTCGGACAACCTCGGTCGTTCGCGGGTCGTACCAGCGCCACCGATTTACGCATGGCGCTCGCCGGGCCGCTTCCGTAACCTACCGCGCCATCCATGACCGAACCCCAGATCCATCCCGCCGTCGTTCAATTTCGCGAGGCGCTCGCCACCGTCGAACGCTCCGACCTCGATCCGATGACGTCGTCTTGGAGCGACCTTGAGCCGGCCGTCGCGCGGCTGCTCGGCGGACCCTTCTCGCCCGACCAAGAACAGCATCGCGTCGTCGCCATGATCATCGCGGCCACCTTTGGTGAGCGCGTGCGCCGCGATCTCTTCGGCTTCTGGTTTCCGAACCGCACGTCGCCCGACGGCGCCGCCATCGGATTCCCCGGCGCCGTGATCATGTTCTCGCCGCTCGAGATCGCGCTGCAGGGCTTACGGCGCGCCAAGCTCCAAGTCCTCGACGACGTCGCGAAGGACCTCGCGGCGACGGTGGAGCGGGCCAACGCCGAGACGCCCCCGGGCCAAGGGTTCGGCCCCGACGACTATCGACGCATGTTCGACCCGGGCTTCGTGCAGCTCGCGTGCGTCGATCTCAAGAAGGTTCGCGACGTCATGGCGGGCTCGGCCGCCGAAGCCGCCCGCAACATCGACGAGGCGCTGACGCGGCTGCCCGCTTCGATGCCCAACGACGTGCGCGCTTCGCTGCGTGATCAGATCGTCGGCACGCTGCGGCGTCTGCCCGAGGGGCCGCTCTCGGCGCGCGTCGGTGATGCGCTGCCCCTCGTCGAGCTCGCGGCGTTCCTGAGCGGCGCCAGCGAGGTCACCCGGTTCGCGCCCGCCGAGATGTGGGAGCACTTGCTCCTGCCTCTGCTGCACATCGGCGCCGCCGAGACGTTCCCGCCGCTCGAGGACGAGGATCGGGCGGCCTTGCGCGAGGGCACCGATCCCCTCGTCATCTACGTCGAGACGGTGCCGTTCAAGACGCCCGCTCTCGACGAGGACGGCGTGTTGGGTGTCTTCCCGCCCGAGGCCTTGGGCGCGCTCGAAGCCAGCTTCGCCGGCCTCGCGTCGACGCGCATCGCGACGGTCCCCGTGGCACCCCTCGCGGGCGTCGCCGGGACGTTCGATCGCGCCGCGCTCGGGGCGGCCATCGGCCGCTTCACGCGCCACGCCGTCGAAGAGGCGCAGGGCGCGGACGCGGCGGCCCCCAACGTCGAATCGAAGCTGTTGCCGATCGCGCTCGAGCTGCTCGGCGAGCTCGTCCGCGTCATCAGCGCCGCGAACGAGGGCGCGATCGGCGAGCGCGCCCTCGTGATTCGCCGCGCGCCCGAGGCCGAGGCGCAATCGGACGCCGCCCTTCAAGAAGTTCGACGCGCGCTCCACGGCTCGCGCATCATCCTGATCTGAGCAAGCAACGCTAAGCCCGAAACGATGTCTTCCCCCACCAACATAAAGGTCAACGTCGCGAAGCGGCGGACCTTCGCGATCATCTCGCACCCCGACGCGGGCAAGACGACGATGACCGAGAAGCTGCTGCTCTACGGGGGCGCCGTTCACTTGGCGGGCTCGGTGAAGGGCAAGGCCGGCAGCCGCGCCGTCACGAGCGACTGGATGGAGATCGAACGCCAGCGCGGCATCTCCGTGACGAGCAGCGTGCTGCAGTTCGAGTACGCGGGCCGGCACATGAACCTGCTCGACACGCCCGGCCACAACGACTTCTCCGAGGACACCTACCGGACCCTCGCGGCGGCCGACACGGCCGTCATGCTCATCGACAGCGTCAAAGGCGTCGAGCCGCAGACGATCAAGCTCTTCAAAGTCTGCCGCATGCGCGGCATCCCCATCGTCACGTTCTTCAACAAGCTCGACCGCGCCGGGCGACCCCCGCTCGAGCTGCTCGACGAAGTCGAGAGCGTCCTCGGCATCCCGTGCACGCCCATGAACTGGCCCGTGGGCTCGGGCCAGACGTTCGTAGGCGTCTACGATCGTGAGAGCGCGAAAGTGATGCGCTTCGACAGCACGGGGAAGGCGTCGCGTGCGCTCATGTCGACCTGCGCGCCCGACGACCCGGAGCTGCGCGAGGCGCTCGGCGCGCGCGGCTACGCCGAGTTCCACGATGAGCTCGCGCTGCTCGAGGGCGCGGGCCACGGCTTCGACTTCGAGCGCTTCCTGTCGGGGCAGCTCTCGCCCGTCTTCTTCGGCAGCGCCATGAACAACTTCGGCATCGAGCCGTTCCTCGACAAGTTCGTCGAGCTCGCGCCGCCGCCGCGCACACGCGTGACCTCGACGGGCACGATCGAGCCCGACGCCGAGACGTTCTCGGCCTTCGTCTTCAAGATCCAAGCGAACATGGATCCGCGTCACCGGGACCGCATCGCCTTCGTGCGCATCTGCTCGGGTCGCTTCGCGCGCGGCATGGAGGTCGATCACGTGCGGACGGGGAAACCTCTCACGATGGCTCGGACGGTTCAGTTTCTCGGCCAGGAGCGGACCATGGTCGACGAAGGCTTCGCCGGCGACATCCTCGGCGTGTGGGACGGGGGCACGCTGCGCATCGGCGACACGCTCGTCACGGGGCCACGCTTCGAGTTCGCGGGCGTGCCGCGCTTCTCGCCCGAGCACTTCGTCCAGGCGACGCTCAAGGATCCGCTCAAGCGCAAGCAGCTCAAGACCGGGCTCGATCAGCTGTCTGAAGAAGGCGCCGTGCAGCTGTTCTTTGACCGCCACCGCCTGACCCGCGATCCCGTGTTGGGCGCGGTCGGCGTCCTGCAGTTCGAGATCATCCAGCACCGCTTGCTGACCGAGTACGGCGTCCACGTCACCTTCTCGCAGCTCCCCTACCGCCACGCGCGCTGGGTCGAAGGCGAACCATTCGAGCCCAACAAGTTCGAGCGCTCCGGCCATACGACCTGCGTGCTCGACGTCGAGAATCGCCCGCTCATCCTCTTCGACAGCGAATGGGCGCTGCGCCAGGCCCTCACCGACAACGCGCACCTCACGTTCGTCGCGGCCGTGCAGCCCGGCCGCGGCAACCCGCGCGCCGCCGCCTGACCGCGCATCACTCGCGTCACCGGCCCGAACGTTGGCCCGCCGCCGACGCCTGGGACGTTAGTTCGGTTAGTTCGGCGCGCCCGAGAGAATCCACGCCTTGAGGGAGGCCTGATTCTCGGCGCTCATGTTCGTGCCCATGTAGGGCATGTGCCCGCCGCAACCGCCGGGCGGATTCTGAACGCTGACCTTGATGTAGATGAGGCTGTTCTCGGGATGACCGGGAACGACGCGCCTCTTCGAGGCGTCGAGGCTCGAACATCCCGACGTCGCCGCGCTGACCGGACCGACGAGCTTGGCGTAGGTCGTGTAGCCGAAGCCGCCTTTCGGAGCCATCGAGCCGCCATCGAAATGGCAACCACCACAGGCGTTGTTCAGCATCGGAAGAATGAACGCGGAATACGTCAGCGGATAGCCCGCGTCCGTGATGAGGACGCCCCCGTCGGAGACCCCGCTCGCGCCGCCCGATGCGCCCGCGGCACCTTTGGCTCCCGCGGCGCCTGTGCCGCTGCTCCCAGACACGCCAGCGCTTCCCGCGGGGCTCTGGCCGCCGCTGCCGGCATGACCGGCCGTATTTCCAGCCGCACCCATGGTCGAGGCACCCGCCCCCGTCGTCGAACCAGCCGCGCCCGTCGTCGAGCCGGCCGCGCCCGTCGTCGAGCCGGCCGCGCCCGTCGTCGAGCCGCCGCCGTTGTCGGCCGCGCCCGAGGGCCGCGCATCGAAGTCCCCCGCCTCGCTCGTCATGCATGCTGCCATCGCC
>JBBQJG010000256.1:0-8669 GCA_038325725.1 Polyangia bacterium
CGCGCGCGGCGTCGTTGAACCGGCCGTGGGGGGTCGCCCGCGCTCCCCCCGGCAAAATCAACAACGCCCACACACGCAAAAACCACGGTAGCAAGGTGGTGACCCCCACAGCCACTCTCCCGCGCGCGCCCGGGCCGCGCGCGACGGAGAGCGGCTAATGGCGTCCCCACCTGGCGAACGTGGTTGTGGAGCGTGTCGGCGATGTAGCGATTTCCGGCGGGATCGTGGGCGACCCCGCACGGCCGGTTCAACGACGCCGCGCGCGCGTCGCCGCCATCGCCGTCGTCGCCGACGAGGCCGTTGCCCGCGACCCGATTGATGACGCCCGTCGTGAGGTCGACGACGCGCACGACGTGGTTCTCCGTGTCGGCGATGAACAAGCGGCCGTCGGGGCCGATCTCGAGATCGCGCGGCTGGCGGAGCTGCGCGCTCACGGCCGGGCCGCCGTCGCCGCCGCCGCCCAACGTGCCGTCGCCCGCGATGCGCGTGACGAGGCCGCTGCCGAGATCGATGCGCACGATGCGGTTGTTCAGCGTGTCGGCGACATAGAGGCGACCTTGGGGGTCGAGCGCGATGGCGCCGCCCGGCTCGGGGTTGTCTTCGTCCTTCTGGAACGAGAACGTCGCGGCCAGACGATCGCCGCCGTCGCCCGCCGCGCCGCGCGTGCCCGCGCCCGCGACGGTGTCGAGGATCCGCGTGTTGAGGGCGATGCGACGCACGCGGAAGTTGCGCGTGTCGAGGACGAACAGATCGCCCGAGGGCGCGAGCGCGATGGACTTGGGCATGTTGAACAGCGCCTTGTCCTCGGTCATGCCGTCGCCCGCGAAGCCCGGACCTTTCCCGCACGCGACCTCGACGAGCCCCGACGCCACGTCGAACGTGCGGATCTTGTGGTTGTGCCAGGCGGCGAGGTACATCGTCGCGCCGTCGCTCGAGAACTGAAGGTCAGTTGGATGATTGAGGTTGATCAACGTCCCCGCGATCCCCGGGGCGACCGTCTCGTCGCCGTCGCCCGGCCCCGGACCATCGCCGATGCCGTCCGTGCCGATGACGGTGTGAAGCGTGCCGTCGGCTTCGAGGCGGCGCACGCGGTGGTTCTGCCAATCGAGGATGTATGGCCGGCCGTCGGGCGCGATCTCGAGATCCATCGGCCAATACAGGCTCGTCGCGCGCGCGGGCTGGCCCTCGCCCGTGAAGGCTCGATCGCCGTTGCCCACGAGCGTGCAGATCGTGCCCGCGCCCGCGCACAGCGGCGTCTCGCGCACCTTGATTATCGACGTCGTAGGCGGGTTCGCCTCGCCCCCACAACCCGCGGACGTCGCAAGCGCGAGCGCGCCCAATAACGTAAACGTCCCGCGGAAGGCGATCATCGAGAGCGACACGAGCACAAGCTATGCCTGGCCCCGATCCCAAGCAACGGCTGCCCGATCTTCTGCAAAGGGGCCGTTAAATGAGGGCTCCGCGCTACGCGACCGGGACATTTTGATCGCGGTCGCGCCGAGGTTCCATCACGACCCCGTCAAAATCGGGCGGCCCGAGCGACATCGTACGATGCCCGGACGAACTGCGCGCTTCGAGAGAGCGGCCCGCACTCAGAGCGTGAACGTCGCGCGGAAGATCGCCCAGCTCGAGTCGCGCGGCTCGACGCGCGGGGTGCGGCGGAGCTCGAAGGCCGCTTGCAGCCGCACGTGCGCGGCGTGGGCGAAGAGCGTGAGACCCGCACCGCCCGCGAGCGTGTCGAGCGCGTCGCCGGGATCGACGGTAACGTCGAGGGGGCGACGATACCAGGCGGCGCGCAGCACGAGCTCGAGCACGTCGGCGAGCACGAACACGCCGGGCTCGATGACGACGCCCTGATGGGGCCAACCGCGCGCGTGCTCGCCGACGTACTCGGCCGTCGCCGTGAAGCGGCGCCACTGGAATTGCACGTCGCCCTCGAGCGCGAGCGTCTTCGCCTCGAGCAGCGTGCCGTAGAGGATCGACACCCCCGCCGAAAACCGCGCCCAGTCGGCCCAAGGATCGTCTGCGCGCCGACGCCACGGCGTCACGCCCATGGGGCCGATCGGATCGGCCGACAGCCGAAACACACCGAGCGCGCCAGACGACAAGAGGTTGCGATCGTAGGTCGTCGCGGCGCTGAAGAACGCGAGGCGCGCGTCGAGCAAGCCGAGATCCGATTCGATCGAGACGCCCGCGCGCGTGTCGGGCGCGACGGCGGCGGTGATCTGTGCGCGCTCGGGCAGACGAAGATCGGCTTCGTCGACGAGGCGCGAGAGCGAGAACGGCACGCGCTGCGCGCCCACGGCGAGCTGGAACGCGCGATGGGGCTCCCACGCCGCGAACGCCTCGGGCACCCGCAGGTCGCCGCGCGCAAAGAGGCGGCCCCCTTCGACGAGCGGTTGCGCCTGCGAGCGGCCCCGCGCCTCGAGCGTCGTGCGGACGCGCCACGCGCCGAAGCGCACGTCGTCGCCGACGCGCAGGCGGCGTAGCCGGAGCGTCGAGCCGTCCGGGCCGTCGGCGCCCGTGCCGGCGGCGTCGTTCGCGGCGTCGGGCTCCGACGCGAGGACCGCGTCGCCCTGGAAGAGAAACACGAGGGGATAGGTCGACGGGCGCGCGGTGGGCGGCTCGGGGCGGGCTTCGCCGGGAGGAGCTTCGCGCGCGCTCGTCTCGTCGGTGACGTGAGCGGCGGGAGCCTCGTCGTTGCGGGGCGCCGCCGCGGCCCGCGGCGCGAGCACGCCGGCGCAGAGCGCGCCGACCAAGCCGAGCTTGGCGGCGCGCGCCGCGATCATCGCGGAGAGGAGCTCGACGACATCGCGCCGGCCGCGGACATCGCGACGATCTTGGCCTCGAGCTTCTCGACGACGCGCACCTCGTAGCTCTCGCCGTACAGCGCGTTTGCCTCGAGGATGCCGGTCGGGCTCGTGACGTTGATCTCCGTGAGCCAGCCGCCGATGACGTCGAGGCCCACGAAGAAGTGGCCGCGCTCCTTGAGGCGCGGCCCCAGCGCGGCGACGATCTTCTGATCGCGATCGTTGAGCGTCGTCGCCGCCGGCTTCGCGCCGACGTGCAGGTTGCCGCGCGCGTCGTCGGGCGCGGGCACGCGCAACACGGCGCACAGCGGCTCGCCGTCGACGAGCAGGATGCGCTTGTCGCCCTGCCGCACCTCGGGCAGGTACTTCTGCGCCATCGTCCAGCGACGGCCCAGGTTCGTCGCCTGTTCGAGGATCGCGCCCGTGTTGGGATCGCCCTTGCGGACGTGGAAGACGCCGAAGCCGCCCGAGGCGTCGAGCGGCTTGACGACCATCTCGCCGCCCTGCTCGACGAGGAACGTGCGCAAGCGCGTCGCCTCGCGCGTCACGATCGACGGCGGACAGAGATCGGGGTGCTCGAGGACGGCGAGCTTTTCGTTCTGCTCGCGCAGGCCGCGCGGGTCGTTGATGATGAGCGTCTCGCCGCGCGCGCGCTCGAGCATGAGCGTCGCGAAGTAGTAGTCGAGATCGAACGGCGGGTCCTTGCGCATGAAGACCGCTTGGCAGCTGCGCAGCGGCACCGTCGCCTGCGGGCCCAGGATGTAGTGATCGCCGACGAGGCGGCGCACCGTGACGGGCCACGCGCGCGCGACGGCCTCGGCGTGCTCGAGGGAGAGGTGGCGCGGCTCGCAGAACCAGATCTCGTGCTTGCGTTCCTGCGCGGCCAGCATGATCGCGAAGGTGGAGTCGCCGGCGATCTGCAGGCGGGCCATCGGGTCCATGACGAAGAGCATCTTCATGGCGGCTACTATGGCGCGGAGCCGTCGGGCGCGCCGCTCGAAGGAGCCGGAGCATCGTCGGCCGATACCACCGGCGTCGCTTCCTTGAGCGGCAACAGGTGCTCGAGGCCGTGCTTGCGCAGGCGGTAATAAAGCGTCGAGCGGTTGATGCCGAGCGCGCGGGCCGCGTGCGCGATGTTGCCGCGCGCTTGGTCGATGGCCGAGATGATCGCGCCACGCTCTTGTTCCTGCAGCCGCTCTTGCAACGGGCGGCCCGCGTCCCCCATCGGCACGCCCGCCGCGTACGTCGCCGTGGTCGGCAGCGTGGGCGCCGCGCGCCGCGTGAACTCGAGGTCGGCCACCGTGAGCTCGCCGCCGCGCGCGAGGATGAGCGCGCGCTCGATGACGTTCTCGAGCTCGCGCACGTTGCCGGGCCAGGCGTAGCCGCTCAGCGCGGCGACGGCGCCCGCGTCGAGGCCACGCACGTTCTTGCCGGCGGCGCGCGCGTACTTGCCGATGAAGTGCTCGGCGAGGATCGCGATGTCGCCCGTGCGCTGGCGCAGCGGCGGCAACATGATGGGGAAGACGTTGAGGCGGTAGTACAGGTCCTCGCGGAACTCGCCCGCGGCGATCTGCTTTTCGAGATCGCGGTGCGTCGCTGAAACAACACGCACGTCGACCTTGATGGTCTCGGCGCCGCCGACGCGCTCGAACTCGCGCTCTTGCAGCACGCGCAGCAGCTTGACCTGCACGTCGAGCGGCAGGTCGCCGACCTCGTCGAGGAAAAGCGTGCCGCCGTCGGCGAGCTCGAAGCGCCCCAGCCGGCGCGCGACGGCCCCCGTGAACGACCCCTTCTCGTGCCCGAACAGCTCGGACTCGAGGACGCCTTGGGCGAGCGCCGCGCAGTTCACCTTGACGAAGGGCTTGGCCTCGCGCGCGCTGTTGATGTGGATCGCGCGCGCGACCATCTCTTTGCCCGTGCCCGTCTCGCCGCGAAGCAGGACCGTCGAGGTCGTCGACGCGACCTGCTCGACGCGGGTGAGCACGTCGCGCAGCGCCGGCGATTCGCCGACGATCGCGCCGAAGTCGAAGGCGCTGTGCGCGTCGGCCGACAGCATGCCCACGTACGATGACAGCTGCTCTTGCAGGCGGCGGTTCTCGCGCAGCAGCGTGAAGCGCTCGATGGCGTGGGTGAGGATGCCGCGCAGCTCTTTCGAGTCCCACGGCTTCGTGACGTAGCGGTAGATGCGCCCGAGGTTGATCGCCTCGATGAGCACGTCGACGTCGGTGAAGGCGGTCACGATGACGCCGACGGCGTCGGGCCGCACCTCGCGGGCGGCCTTGAGCAGCTCGAGCCCCGTCATGCGCGGCATGCGCTGATCGGTGACGATGACGGCGATGTCGTGCTGCTTCGCGAGCGCGAGCGCCTCTTCGCCGCTCGTCGCGAGGAAGAGCTGGAAGCTCTTGCCGAAGTTGAAGCGGATCGCGTCGAGGTTGTCTTGCTCGTCGTCGACGATGAGCAACGGGACCTTCGCGTGCTCCTGCGCCATGGCCGGCAAGGTAGCACGCCGGCGCGGCGGCCGGCGGCTCGATTCGTCGGGATTTCCGCCAGTTTTTGCGGAGCGCGCGCGACGTTGATACGATCCGCGCTCCCGTGCAGAGCGCCGCCGTGTCGAAAATCAGACGATCAGGAACACCCGAGCCCGAGTCGACGTCGTCGTCGGGCCCGGCGACCCCCGATGCGCCCCTCGCGGCGCGCCGGCCCATGGCGCGCGCGACGCGCATCGGCCTGTTCGAGCGCGAGGTGCGCGAGCGTCCCGCGCGGGCGGCGCTCGATCTCCTCTTCGCGCGCGCCGAGGTCATGTCCGAGGGCCAGCGCTCGCAGCGCGGCGGCCGCGACGCCTACTTCGGCTCGACGATGTTGACGTTCGACCTGCCCGCCCTCGCCGTCCTGCTGCGCGACGCGTGCGACGCGGGCACGGCGCAGCGCCTCGCGGCGCTGCTCGAGGACGACGCCTCGGTCGGCAAGCGCGTCCAGGAGCTGGCCCGCCGCGAAGCCGCCCGCGTCTCGGGCGCCGCCCCGCGCGAGGTCAGCGCCCACGTCGTCATCCGCGCCGCGGGCGCCAAGGTCTTCATCGACGTCGACGTCGAAGCGACTTACTGATGGAGGAAGCCACGTACACCTACGCCGCCGCCGCCAAGATCCTCGACATCGGCGAGAGCAAGCTGCGCTATTGGGCGCAGGTCGGCTTCGTGGGCCCGTCGGCCAAGCGCGCGGGCAAGCCCGTGTTCACGTTCCAGGACCTCGTGAGCGTCAAGGCCGCCAAGGAGCTCACGGATCGCGGCTTCAAGGCGGCGCAGATCCGCAAGACGCTCGATGGCGTGCGCGCGTCGCTCCCCAACATAGAGCGGCCGCTCGATCGCATCCGCGTCGCGTTCGACGGCGATCGCCTGGTCGTCGTCGACGAGGGCGGCGCCTACGAAGCGACGGGGCAGAAGGTCTTCGACTTCGGCCTCGCCGAGCTGCGCACGTCCGCCGAGCGCGTCGCCGAGGTGCGCCCGCGCGGGACGACGCCGACGGGCGAGCCCGTCAAACGCACGGCCTACGACTGGTTCGCCGAGGGCACGCTCCGCGAGTCTTCGGGGGCGCCCGACGCCGACGCGAGCGCCGAGACCTGCTACCAGCAGGCGCTCGCCCTCGACGCGGGGCTCGCCGCCGCGCACACGAACCTGGGCAGCATCGCCCACCGCCGCGGCGACGCCGCCGAGGCGCGCGCCGCCTTCGAGCGTGCCCTCGCCCTGGATCCGGATCAGGTCGAGGCCCGCTACAACCTGGCGAACCTCATCCTCGAGACGGGCGACGTCGAGCTCGCGATCGCCGAGCTGCGCCGCGTATTGCAAAGCGCGCCCGACTTCGGGGACGCCCACTACAACCTCGCCGTCGCCCTCGAGCGCCTCGGCGGCCGCTCGCAGGCGCGCGCGCATCTGCAGAAGTACCTCGTGCTCGAGCACGACAGCGCGACGACGACGAGCCCGTGGGCCGAGCAGGCGCGCACGCTCATCGCGCGCCTCGCCGAAGTCGGCTGAGGCTGAGGTCGTCGCCGCGCCCGCGCGGCTATGAACGACCGACGTCGAAGGTCACTTCGCCGTCGTAGCCGACGTGGACTGTCACGGACCACGGGCGGCAGCAGACCTCGCAGTCTTGGATGAACGTCTGGTCCCCGGGCTCGGACGCGTCGTAGTCCGCCGCGACCTCGCCGGGCTCGCCGCAGAAGGGGCACGTGATCTCGTCGCTCATGGGCGCGTCCCTCCAGGGCCGACGAAAGCGGAATTTGCGCTGGGCCGCGCTTGGGTCGATATCATCGTTGGATGGCCCGCTGGTTCGTGTACGTCGTCCGCTGTGCGGATGGCTCACTTTACACGGGGATCAGCACCGACGTCGCGGCGCGCGTCGCGACGCACAACGCGGGGCGCGGCGCGCGCTACACGCGGGCCCGGCGTCCTGTCGTCCTGCTGCACACCGAGCGCAAGCGCTCGCAGAGCACGGCGGCCAAGCGGGAGGCCGCCATCAAGGCGTTGCCGCGCGCGCGCAAGCTGTCGCTCGTCGCCGCCACGGAGGCGCGAGCTTCCGAGGCGCGCGGCCCATGAACCGGAAGCGCGCGACACGCGGCGCCTGCTCGCTCCTGCTCCTCTCGCTGGCGCTCTTGGGGCTGTCGGCCGACGCGCGCGCCCGCGCCGGTGGCAAAAGCGCGGTGCGCCGGGACCGCGTCGTCGTTCCCGCGGGTCCGGCCAAGCTGGGCTCGACGAAGGGCGAAGAAGACGAGCGGCCGGAGCGCACCGTCGTCGTCAAAGCCTTCGCGATCGATCGCACCGAGGTGACGCGCGCCAGTTACGCCGCCTGCGTCGCCGCCCGCCGCTGCAAGCGACCTTCGGGTGACGCCCACGCCCACGAAGGCGGGGGCGAAGACGGGGGCGAAGACGGGGCCAAAGACGCCGCGCTGCCGATGACGAACGTCTCGTGGGCCGACGCGCAGGCTTACTGCAAGTTCGCGGGCGGACGCCTGCCCACGGAGCTCGAGTGGGAGAAGGCCGCGCGCGGCCCCGACGGGCGCGAGTACCCGTGGGGCGACGCGCTCGAGTGCGCGCGCGCGAACTGGGGCAACTTCGACGGCGAGGGTCCGTGCGCGGGAAAAAATCCGGGGCGACCCGTCGCCGTGGGCGGCTACCCGACGGGCGCGAGCGTCTACGGCGTCCTCGATCTCGCGGGCAACGTCTGGGAGTGGGTCGCCGACAAGTACGACGAAGACCCCACCCGCCGCGTCGTGCGGGGCGGCTCGTGTTGCAGCTACTTCGTGGGGCCGCGCGCGGCGAACCGCAACGCGTGGGCGCCCGAGCACCGCGACACGGATCTGGGCTTCCGCTGCGCGGGCGCGCCGTGAGGCGTTCAACGGCGCTGCTCGCGCTTGTGCTCGTCTGCGGCGCGACGGCCTCCGCCGACGGTCGTCCCGCCTCGCGTCGCCTCACGTCGTCGGCCTCGCGCCGCCTGGCCTCGTCGGCCTCGCACCGCCTCGCCTCGCCGGTCCCACGTCGCCTGGCCTCGCCGGTCTCACGGCCCGTCGCCTCGTCGGTCTCACGGCCCGTCGCCTCGTCGGTCGGCAACAAGAAGGCCCCCGAGAAGAAGCACGAGTCCTCGACGGCCGCCGTCGAGACGGCCCCGCCGCCGCCCGAGAACGACGCCGATCGCGAGCGCATCGTGCGCATGCAGGCCGCCTTGCGCGAGATCCTCGCCGACTCGGCCCTGCGCCACTCGCACGTCGGCATCCGCGTCATGGAGGCGCGCCCGGGCCGGCGCAACTTAGAGAATCGCGGCGCCCGGGGCCAGGATACAACGTCGAACCACAAGGTGGTCGCGACGACGACC
>JBBQJG010000257.1:0-8623 GCA_038325725.1 Polyangia bacterium
ACGACGCCGTTGGCCTCGTCCAAATAGATCTCGGCGTCGGCGTCGAGATCGACCTCCTGCTCGGTGCCGTCGGGCCCCGCGACGACGACGCGAATCTTCTTGGCGGCGACGGGCGCCGCCTTCGCGACGGCGCCGCCGGACTCGAGCTTCGCGTTGTAGCTGGCGATGTCGCGCACGCCTGTCTTCGCGAGCAGCTCGTAGCGCCGCTCCATCTCGTCGACGGCCCACTTCAGCGCGAGATTCGCCTTCTTCGGATCGGTGACGACGGGGAGCAGCAGGTGCGGGATGCCCTCGTAGATCGACAGCTCGAGCATCTTCGGGTCGACCATGATGAAGCGGACGTCTTCGGGCGACGCGTTGTACAGGATGCTCGTGATCATGCCGTTGACGGCGACGGACTTGCCCGAGCCCGTCGTGCCGGCGACGAGCAGGTGCGGCATCTTCGCGAGGTTCACGCTCACGGGCGCGCCCTTGATGTCCTTGCCGAGAGCGACCTGCAGCTTCGAGGTCGAGCCCGCGAAGCACGAATCGCCGAGGATCTCCTTGAGGTAGACCATCTCGCGCGTCTTGTTCGGGACCTCGACGCCGACGACGGCCTTGCCGGGGATCGGCGCGACGATGCGAACGGCCTGCGCCTCGAGCGCCATCGCGAGATCCTTCTCGAGGTTGGCGATCTTGCCCGTGCGCGTGCCGGGGGCCGGCGCGAACTCGAACATGGTGACGACGGGACCCATGTGGATCTCCTTCACCTTGCCGCGCACGCCGTAGTTCGACATCGCCTGCTCGAGCCGCTCGGCCATGTCGTAGAGGGCCTGCTTGTCGGCGTTGTCCTGCGCCTGCGGGGGGATGTACTCGAGCATGTCGGTGCCCGGTAGTTGATAGGCGCCGTTCGTGAGCTTGATGAAGCCCGGGCCGTCGGCCGCCGCCGCGCGCGGCTTGGCGAGCGCCGTCGCAACGCGGTCGGGGTTCAACGGGACGGGCGCGGCCTCGACGATGATGGGACCGTCGGCGGGCGCGGGCGCCTCTTCGATCTCGTCGGTGTCGGCGGCTTCGGCGGCCGACGACAGCGGCACGCCATTCATGGCGAGGGACGGACGCACGCGCTGCTGCTTGCTCGGAGCGACCTCTTCCTCGACGGCCTCGGCCGCGTAGGCTTCCTCGGCCGCGTCAGCTTCGTCTGCGTCGTCTGATTCGGGCTCCGCGAGCTGCTCGACGGCGGCCATCTCGGCGACGATCGCCGCCATCGCGGCGCGCTCCCGATCGCGCTCGTCGGCCACCGACCGCGGCGCGCCCACGAGCACGCCGTCGCTCGGCTGCTCGGCGACGAGCGACGGAATGCCGTCGTGCGCGAAGCCGCCCGCCTCGTCGAACTCGTCGTCGCCGTCCCGCGCGACGGCGCGACGCTCGGCCTCGACGACCCTGATGTCCATGCTGCGCGCACGCGCCTCGGCGCGCGCCTCCTCGGCCTCTTCGTCCCTCTCGGGGAAGGCGGCGCGCGCGAGCCGCCACGCGCCGCGCAGCCCGACGAGCAGGCCGCGCCCCGCGCTACGGAACACCCACCCGACGACGACCGAGGCCTCGTGCATGCTGATTTCGGTCACGAGCAACATGGCGACGACGAAGATCGTGCTCGCCGCGAGGGCCGCGCCGACGACGCCGATGAAGCTGGCCACGACCTCGCCCATCCACTGACCGAGCAAACCGCCGGGCCCGTGCTGCTCGGTGGGCACGCCCGTGAACGGCAGGTGCAGCATGACCGCCGCGGCGACGAGCAGCAGGACGGCGCCCAACGCCTCGCGCGGGCCGTCGAGGAACCGACGCCCGCAAAAGCAACGCCAGGACGCGACGAGCAGGCCGGTCACGAAGAGGTAGCCCGCGAAGCCCGCGGCCGAGTACAGCGCCGACGCCATCGCCGCGCCGCCCGGCCCCATGAGCTGGTGCGCGCCGACGTGCTTCGACAACATCGCGAGGCCGAAGAACAACCCGATCGCGAGCATGACGACGCCCGCGATCTCGCGCTTGCGGCCCTGCGGTCCCTGTCCCTTCTTGGGGGACGGAGCGGCTTCGGAGCGGGTGGCTTCGGAGCGGGCGGCTTTGGAAGTCTTGGACATGGGGGCCTCGGTTTGTCTGTGCGGTCAGGTGAACCCTAGACCTACATCAGACTACGTGTCCTCACAATGTCGTCAAATTTTACTGTCAGCGCTCCCCCGGTCGCCGGAGCCACCGGACACATAACAATATGATTTTATTCATGTCATCCTGTTGATAACGATCCATTTTTGGGTCGCTCGGCGACGCGCTGGGGCCCTGTTTCCGGCCGTCTCGACGACGACCACGAACAAGATCGCCCCGGCGCCAGGTCACGGGCTGGCGTTGATGACGGCGTTGAAGGTCGCCGAGGAGATCGTGATCGTGCAGTCGTCGACCTTCGTCGTCACGAAGGTCGTCGCGTTGATCCTGACGTGCTTGAAGACCACGTTCGTGAGCGTGCCCGCCACGCGTGAGGTCACCGTGAGCGGCAACATCGGAACGTCCGTCAGCTTCAGCGTGCCGCTCGTCGCGATGTAGTCGTCGCCGGCCTTGAGGGGCGGGAAGCTCGTGTCGGCGTGCGCGATGATGAGCACGCACGCGCCGCACGTCTTGAAGTCATCTTGCCCGGCCAGGTCGATCGCGGCCGTCGCAACGAGCCCCGCGGCGAACGGCGCCTGGCCGTTGACGAGCGCGAGATCGAGGATGTCGGGCTTCACGTCGTTGTTGAGCGGGGCGTTCCAATCGATCTCGCGCGGCGACGTGCTGTTCGCGACGTCGCCAGAACCGACGGCGCTCTGAACCGCCGACGCGAACGTGACGGGGCCGTAGCTCGGAGAGACGCCGCACGACGGGCCGTCGGCACCATCGGCCGATCCGTCTCCGTCCGCGCCGTCCGCGCCCGCCGCGCCATCGGCTGCCGTCGCGTCGTCTGCATCCGGCGAGGCGTCGACGTCCGACGCGCCGTTGGCGCCCGCGGCGCCACCATCCGCGGCGCCGCCGCTGCCCGCCGTCGACGACATGCCCGCCGCGCCGCCCGCGCCGCCCGTGCCCTTGCCGCACTTGTGGCTCTTGCAGGTCAGGCCCGCGTTGCACGTATCGTTCGGATAGCACGCTTGTGCCTCGGCGCCCGCCGGCGACGACGACGACGACGATGAGCAGGCTCCGCCCGCCGCGAGCCCGAAGAGCATCGTCACGATCGCCGCCCCGACGTCACGCGATCGCCTCGAGCTCATGGGCGGACGCTAGCGACCAGGCGCCGCGCGAGTCAAGGCGGCGCCCCGTCGCGCCGCCCGCTCGGCGTAAACGGGCTCAGCCGCCGTCGCCCGCGTCCGGTTCGACCGTCGCGTCGGCGTCGTCTTCGATCTCGGCGAAGGCGGTCTCGAGCGCGTCTTCTTCGGCGTCTTCGGAGGGCGCCCCGTCGAGGCGCGCGACGTGGACCGTGAGCGTCGGATCGGGCGCGGCCTCCTCGCGGGGCGCGGGCTGGCGCTGCCAGTGCTCGAAGACGGCGTCGGCCGCGGTGCGCGTCACGCCCGGCACGGCCGCGAGGTCCTCGCGCGAGGCCTCGCGGATCTTCTTCACGCTGCCGAAGTGCCGCAGCAACAGACGCTGGCGCGTGTCGCCGATGCCTGGGATCTCGGCCAGCGCCGACCGCAACGTGAGGCGCTTGCGCTGGCTGCGGTGGAACGTGATCGCGAAGCGATGCGCTTCGTCGCGCAGGTGCTGCAGGACGAACATCTCGGCGCTGTTGGGCCGAATGAGGATCGCGTCCTTCGCGTGCGCGAGGAACACGCGGTCCGGGACCTTGACGCCTTCCTTCTTCTTGCCGCCTTTCTTGGGGGCCTCCGGCGGCGCGCCGCCGGAGGTGGGCGCGGCGTCTTCCACGGGCGCGCCCTGCCCGGGCGGAGACTCATCGACGGGAGCGACGGCGGCGGCCTCGAGAGGCGGAGCCTCCTCGACGGGCGCGGCCTCCTGGGCCGAAGTGGCCGGCGCGGCCTCCTCGTTCGTCTCGGCGCCCGCGTCGACGACGGCCTCGGCGAGCTCGCGCTCCTTGGCGAGGCCCACGAGCGCGACGCCCGTGCCCGGGCGCGTGTCGATGCCGACGTCGCGGGCCGCCGCGAGCGCCATGCCGAGCTGCCCCTTACCGCCGTCGATGACGATGAGATCGGGCAGCGCCCACGTGTCGCCCTCTTGCGCTTCGCCGCGGTCGACGGCGGCCTGCCCTTCGCGAGCGCGCCGAAAGCGCCGCGACAGCACCTCGTACATCGACGCGAAGTCGTCGTTTTTGGGGCCGGTGCGGCCCGGCGCGCGGACCTTGTACGTGCGGTAGCGCGACTTCTCCGGCTTGCCGTCGACGAACACGACCATCGACGCGACCGTCGCGAAGCCCTGGATGTGCGAGACGTCGTAGCACTCGATGACGCGCGGGAGCTTCGTGAGCTTGAGGCGCTTCTGCAGCTTGCCGAGCGCGAGCTCGACGTCGGCGTGCGCGCTCCGGCGCGTCGCGAAGCTGGCCGCCGCGTTCTTCTGCGCGAGCTCGACGAGCCGCTTGCGATCGCCCCGCTGCGGCGCCACCACCTCGACCTTGCGCCGCCGGGCGCCGCCGAGCATGTGGCTGACGGCGGCGCGCCGCTCGGTGAGCCAGTCCGCCTTGAGGGCGGCGTCCTCGATCTCGAAGGGCAACAACACCTCGTCGGGCGGCGGCGCGCCCAGGTCGTAGTAAAGGCCGATGAACGACGACAGCAGCTCGGCGTCGGGGAACTCCTGCCCCGTGAACGAGAAGGCGCGGTTCCCCGACAGGATGCCGCCGCGGATCGACATGACGACGAGCTCGAGCGCGATGCCCGCGCGGTGAAAGCCGACGATGTCCTGATCGCAAAAATCACCCGACACGACCCGCTGCTCTTCGAGCGTCGTGTCGAGGGCGCGCACCTGATCGCGGATGTCGGCCGCGACCTCGAAGTCCGTCCGCGCCGCGGCCTCCTTCATGCGCGCGCGCAGCCGGTCCATGAGCTCGTCGCTCTTGCCGTCGAGAAATAGCCGCACGTCGCGCACCTGGTCGCCGTACGCCTCGGGCGCGACGGGCAACACGCACGGCGCCGGGCAGCGCTTGATCTGGTACTGCAGGCACGGGCGGCGGCGGTTGTGCAAGACGTGGTCGGTGCACGTGCGCAGCTGGAAGTGCCGGTTCACGACGCGCAAGGCCTCGCGGCACGACGACGCCGAGTGGTACGGACCGAAGTAGTGGGCGCCGTCGTCGCCGAGCTTCCGCACGACCTCGAGGCGCGGCCACTCCGCCTTGGGGTCCAGGCGCAGCACCAAGTAGTTCTTGTCGTCCTTGAGGTTGACGTTGAAGCGCGGCTGGTGCTTCTTGATGAGCGTGTTCTCGAGCAGCAACGCCTCCTTCTCGTTGGAGGTGATCACCGTTTCGATGTCGGTGACGATGCCCTCGAGCAACGGCACGAAGTCGCGGCTGTCGCCCGAGGCGGGCTGGAAGTACTGGCGGACGCGGTTGCGAAGGACGGCGGCCTTCCCGATGTACACGGGCTTGCCGCGGTGATCCTTCATGATGTAGACGCCCGGCGCGACGGGCAGGTCCTCGAGAATCTGGGCGAGCGTGCGGCGCTTGGGCGTGACCTCGCCCTCGCGCAGCGTGAGCGCGGGCGCCTCGTCAGCGGGAGCGTCGGTCGCCTCCGCGGGCGGCTTGAAAGGGCGCGGGACCTCTTCGGACATGCGTCGACAAACATACCGGATGCCGCGCGCCGCGAGGCGCGGACGTGACGGAGCCCGATCCCGCCGCGCGCGGGGCGGCCTTTCGCCTCGTGCTGTCGTCGTCGCTGTTCGCCTTCATGGCCGTGCTCACGAAGCTGGCGTCGCGCGACGTCCCGGGCACGCAAGCCGCCGCCGTGCGCTTCGCGACGGGCGTCGTCGTCGTCGTCGCGCTGCTCGCGGCGCGCCGGATCGTCATCCGGCCACGACGCTGGGGCTGGCTCCTGTCACGCGGGCTGTTCGGCGGCGCGGCCGTCATCCTCTACTTCAGCGCCATGCAACGGATCACCGTCGGTGAGGCGACGCTGCTGAACTACACCCAACCCGTCTTCACGATGCTCGGGGCGTGGCTGCTGCTGGGCGAGCGCCCCCCGCGACGCGCGCTCGTCGCCCTGCCCGTCACGCTCGTCGGCATCACGCTCATCGTTGGCATTCGACTGTCGGACTTCCAGGCGCGAGATTTGACGTTGGGTCAGCTCTTGGCCCTCGGCTCGGCCGTGCTCTCCGGCGTCGCCGTGACGTCGGTCCGCGCCGCGCGCCGCGAGGTCGCCGACGGCTCGCCCGCCGAGACGGCGTGGACCGTGTTCGCGTCGTTCACGATCCTCGGCCTCCTCATGACGCTGCCGACGGTGTTGCCGCCGTTCGGGCACTGGGTCGCGCCGAGCCCGGGCGCGTGGGCGCTCATGCTGGGCGTCGGGCTCTCGAGCGTCGCCGCGCAGGTGCTCATGACCGAAGCGTTGCGCCACCTGCGCGTCGGCACGGCGGGCGTCATCACGCAGCTCACCGCCGTGGGCGCCATCGGCGCGGGCGCGGTCTTCCTCGGCGACAGGCTGTCGCCGGGCTTCCTCACGGGCGCGGCGCTCACGCTGGGCGGCGTCGCGTTCGCGATCTTCGGCACGACGCCCCGCTTCCTCGACCGGCTCCGCCGCTGACAATCGCGGACGCCGCGCGCGGGACCGGCGCTATAGTCGCGCCCATGCGGAAGGCGCGGGCGCGAACTTGGACTCGGACTCTCCTCGCCGTCGTCACCGTCGCGGCGCTCGCCTCGGGGGCGCTCGTGCTGCGGGCGCGCGCCGCGGGCACGCCCGTCATCGGCAAGCTGACCTGGCTCGGCCAATCGGCGTTCCTGCTCGAGACCGAGACGGGCACGCGCATCGTCATGTATCCGCTCCCCAAGGGGCTCGGCTACGACCTGCCCGCCGGGCTCAAGGCCGACGCCATCACGATCAGCCACGAACACCCCGACCACAACAACGTCGGCCTCGTCGTCAACAAGGCGCGCGTGCTGCGCGGCCTCACGGCCGACAAAAAGGGTTGGACGAAGATCGACGAGAAGGTGAAGGACGTCGCGATTCGCAGCGTCGGCGTCTATCACGACGATCAACACGGCGCCGCGCGCGGCCTCAACACGGTCTTTGTCTTCGAGGTGGGCGGGCTGCGCATCGCGCACTTGGGCGATCTCGGCCATCTCCTGACCGACGACCAGCTCTCGGCGATCGGCTCGGTCGACGTCGTGCTCGTGCCCGTGGGCGGCTCGTTCACGATCGACGCGTATCAAGCGACGCGCGTCATCGACCAGCTCCACCCGCGCCTCGTCGTCATCCCCATGCACTACAAGACGGCGGTCTCGACGATCAAGGAGCTCGCGCCCGTCGACGAGTTCCTCGAGCGAAAGGCGAACGTCCGGCACGAGCCCACGAACACGATCCTGCTGACGCCCGTGAAGGCGCGTCCCGCCGTGCAGATCGTCGTCTTGAACTGGAAGTAGCGACACTCGGACGCAGGAGAGCTCTCATGAAAAGCGTGTGCGCGTGGGCGGCGATCGCCGCCGGGATCGTCGGGTGCGGCGGCCGCCAAATCCTGACGCCCGCCGACGAGACCGACCCGAGCGCTCCTGCCGCGGTGGTTGCCCCAGTCGATCTCACGCAGGCGCCGACGACGCTCGCGTTGACGTGCGATCACGGCATCGGAACGATTGCCTTCGTCGACCCGTGCCTCGTGGGATTCGCGTTCACCTCGGCCGCTTCCTTGGGCGTCCACGAGGTCGAGTGTCAGCTTTCGACGTCGGGGCATCCGCTGGTCTGGTCCTTCTTGGTCGCGCTCGACGAGGTCGCGCAGCACCCCAGCACACCGCTTATCTCCCCGGCCGACTTCCCGCGATCTCCGACGTCAGGCGCGGTCGTCGCCGTCGGCGGCCGGATGGCCGGCGTTTCCAGCGTCCAAGGCACCGTCACCTTCTCACGCGTCGATCCTTCGGGCCGCGCGTTCATCGCGCACCTTACGGGCACCGTGACGTGGACCGAGCCGTCGGGAGCGACGTTCTCTTGTGCCGTCGATGCTCCGTTCTGGGGCGCGCCCGGTGGGTTTACCTAAGACGTCGCGCTGACCGACGTCGCGCGATCAGCGCGGCGAGCCCCACGAGCCCAACCCAGGCGAAGCCGCGCGCGTCCGACGTCGGCGCGATCGCGCAACCGCCCGCGCCCGTGACGGCGCCCGGATTTGTTTGACCGGTCTGACCGGTCTGACCGGCTTGCGACGCGCCCGCCGCGCCCGAGCTTCCGGCCGCGCCGACGACGGAGCCGGCCGCACCCGTCGGGCCGCCGTTCTTCCCCGCGCCGCCCGTCATCCCAGGCGCGCCGCTCGCGCCCGTCACGCCGCCGGCACCGATCGCGCCCGCGGCGCCCGTCATCCCCGCGCCGCCTACGGAGCCCGCAGCGCCCGTCGCCCCGGCCGCGCCCGTCGCGCCCGCGGCGCCCGTCGCGCCGGCCGTGCCCGTCGCGCCCGCCGTGCCCGTCGCGCCCGCAGCGGCCGTCGCCCCGCCCGCGCC
>JBBQJG010000258.1:0-8577 GCA_038325725.1 Polyangia bacterium
ACGCGCGCGATGCCCGTGAGCGCGGCGCCCGAGGATCGCGTCGTCGGGTCGACGGCGGGGCTGGGCGCGCCCGCGTCAGTCTTCGTGTGGCCGCCCGCGGGCGCGGCGACGTTGGAGGTCCAGACCGATCGCGCGGCCGAAATCGTGGGCGCGTCGCCCGCGTGGGTCGATGCCCGTGACGCCGAGCCCCTCTCGTTGGTGGTCGAGCAGGCTCAGTTGGGCCTCGCGCCGACCGTGCGTTTCGCCCACGGAGCTCGTCACGCGCGACGTCGGTACTTCGGCATCGCGCCCGCCAACCGCGCGGTCCTGCTCGCCGCGGGGCGCATCGATCGGCTCGCGCTCGCGCCGCGCCTCGAGCCGATGCCGCCGTTCGAGCACGTCGCCGCGCAGACGCTCGCGCCCGTCGGGCAGCGCCCGCGCGTCGAGATGCTGGTCCCCGACACGGCGCGGGACCACGTCCCCACGCAGGTCTGGGCGCTGCCCGTTGGCCGCGAGGTCTCGTTTCTTTCGGACGGGGGCAGCATCGGCATCGTGTACGCCGCGCCGATCGGCGAAACGGGCGGCGCCGTCACCGTGACCCTCGATGGGGGCGTCGTCGCGACGGGGCCGCTGTACGCAGCGCGGGGACAGCTCGCGTTCGCGGCCCCTTCCGGGGAACACCACTTGCACGTCGATGCGCCGGCGTCGGTGCGACTGTTCGTGAACCGCCCCGTCGCCCACATGCCGACGTTTCGGCGGATCGCCGTCTACGGCGTCGCGCCGGGGCGCGCGACGCACGTCCAGCTCGTGAAACGCGGCGCGACCTACGTCGTCGGCGTCGTGCTCTATGGGCGCGGGGTCGTTCACGACGAAGCGCGCCTCGCCGTCGAAATCGACGGAGCCGCCCGCGCCCGTGGGGGACGTTCGTCGCGCGCGCGAACCGCCTTGCGGCGCGCGCTCGCCGTCGCGCCGAGCACGCTTCGCGACCCCGTCCTCCTCAACACGGCGGTGGAGCCGACCTGGGTGTCGCGGCCTTCGTTCTTCACACTCGAGGACGATCTCGCTCCGGGCGTTCACGACGTCGCCATCCACGTCACGGGGGTGGGCGGGCCCGTCTTCGCGCGGATCTTCGGTCACGGCGAAGAAGGCGGCGGCGCGACGACCGCTGGGCCCCTCGCGTGGGATCTCGGCACATGACATTCGCGTCGCTCATCACCAAAGGAGGTCTGCTCGTGGCCATCGCTGTCAGTCAACAGGTGCCTTCGACGGCATCGCTCTACGCCTCGGCTCGCCAGTACGACAAGACGTCGTTTCGTTTCGAGCCTCCACCCGTCGAGCGCACGGAGAAGATGCAGGCGCTCGCGACGTCGCTCACGGCGGCCGCGCTCGCCGGGAACAGCAAGCCACCCGCGCGCGCCGTGACGCTCGCGCACGACCTGGGGCTGGAGCTCGTGAGCGCGCGCGACGCCCAGGGGCCCGTGTGGGTGCTCCGCGAGGCCGACTCGAGGCGCGCCGGCGATGGGTTCTTCGTGTGGCGCCCGGACGGCGCGCCCGTGTGCCTCGAGGCGCCGCACACGTTCTTCGATGAGCGGACGGGGGACATCGCGCTCGCGCTCATGGCCGAGGTGCGCGCCGTCGCGCTCTTCACGAACACGGTTCATCGGTACTCGTCCGTCGTCCCGGGAGCGGATGTCGATGCCGCCGATGTCGCCCACGCCTCTCGCTCGCTGTTCGCCGCAGCGACGGTGGGGCTGCTCGCGGCGCGCACGATGCCGATCGTCCAAGTGCACGGCTTCGGTCCGTCCGAGAGCCTGCCGCCCGACACGGCGGCGGTCGTCTCCGACGGCGCGACGAAGCGCTCGGCGGGCGCGCCTGCGGAGCGTCTGCGGGCGGCCCTCCAAGGAAAGCTCGCGGGGCGGGTGCTGCTGTTCGGCGTCGACGCGCACGAGCTCGGCGCGACGGTCAATGTCGAGGGGAGGGCGGCGCGAGCGGCGCGCGCGCCATTCCTGCACGTCGAGATGAGCCGCGCCGCGCGCGAGGCGGCGCCCACGCCGGCGCTCGCGCGGGCCCTGCGAGAGGCGCTGAAGTTGGCGCCTTGATGCTGTCGTTGTTGGCGACCGCCTGCCTCATGGCGACGACGGCGACCCTCGCGCCGCCAGTCCTGACCGACGCCGAGCCGGAGACGCGGTTGCGCTGGCGCACGCTCGACCTCGGGCGACCGACGGACGTGGCGAACGCGCGCGTGTTCGTGTTCGAGGCGGCGCCGCCCGTCCTCCTGCGCGTCGATGGCGTCGTGGCGTCGTGTCCCGTCATCGTGAAGCGTCGTTTCGGTTCGGCGGGAGCCTCGGCCGACGTCGCGCTCCCCGTCGCGCGAGAGGGCGCGCGTCGGATCGTCGTGCCGCCGCCGGTGCTCGGACGGGCCGAGCCCGCGAGCGGGGCCGCGTCGGAGGACGCGCCGTCTGCGACGTTCGTCCTCGAAGTGGGCGGCACGTGCACGGACACGCGGCCCCGCGTGTTCCAGGCCGAGCGGCAGGACGATCCCGAGGGGCCGCTGCGCATCGCCGAGGCCGTCGAGGCGCTTGCGCGCGCGGACCTCGGGGATGCCGAAGCCATCGCGTGGGCGCGCGCGCCGCACGCTCACCGCTGGCAGGACGCCATGGCCGACGGCGCCGTCGTCCTGCGCCTGCTCGCGCGCGTGCCTGGGACCGACGGCGCGCTGTCAGGTCTACGCGACGCGCTCGTCGCGCGCGCGCGTCGCGCGGCGCCGTTGCCCGAGGTGGGCTACACGTGGCACGAGCCGTTGGCCTTCTCGGGCGTGACGCGCGAGGTTCCGGGAGAGCCCGAGCCGTCGAGCGTCTTGGCCGCGGGCGCGCCACAGATCTTCGAGCTCGGTGACGCCGAGGCCCTGCGGCTGCACGTACGTTTGCCGCTCGACGGCGAGGCGGGTCCCGCGGCGACGCGCCTCGAGCTCGCCTTCGATGAGCGCGCGGTCGTGACTGTGCCGCTGCTCGGCGGGCGTGACGCCGGGATGCCCGGTCTCACGCGCCCGCGAACGCTCGTCGTCGCGGTTCCCGTGGGCGCACGTCGCGTTCGGATCGTGTCTCGCGATCGGGCGTGGCTCGTGCGAGGCGAGCGTGTTTGGCGGAAGCGTCACCTGGCAGAGGTCCGGCCTCGGTTCGTCGTGCGGCCCGCCGCCGCGCCCGCCGGCGACGTGCGCTGGGCACTGACGGAGGCGCTCACGAGCGCGCTCCTCGGCGGGAGCGCCACACGTGGCGCGGGTGCGGTCGAGGCGGCGGCTCCCGGCGCGCTCGGGGCGTGGCTCGTCCTCGAACGCGCCCGTCTGCTGTCGAGCCCCGAGGCGCTGCGCAGCGCCCTCGACGCGCTCGACGGGATGACGGCGCCGCGGATCGATGGACGCGACGCGCTCGACGTCGCGGCCTACGCCGCCGTGCGCAGGCTCGGCGACGACCTGCGCGCCGGGCTCGAGCTCGGCGCGGGCAACGCCGTGGCCGGCGTGCGGGCCCTCGTGCGCGCGGCGGCCACGCGCACGCTCTGCGACGAAGAGGCGGCGTGGCTCGCCGACGCGGAGGCCTTCATCCCCGACGAGATCACGCTCGCGGGGCACGCGCTCGCCGCGATCGACGGCGCGCTTGGCCGCCGGCCCCTCGACCGCGCGCTCGTCGCGGCCCACGCGCGTGCGTTCGTCCTCGGCGGGCAGTGGCGCCGGTTGTCGCCGCGCCGGACGGGCGCCGAGGTCGACTTCCTCGATGGCGACGGCGCTGCGCCCGGCGGACGGTCGCGCTTCTCCGTCGTCGTGAGCGGTGGCGTCGACGTCGACGTGCCGCCCTCGACGCCGGGACGCCTCTCGCCGTTGACGCTGCTCACGTCACCGTTGTCCGGCGTCGGCGCGCGCACCGTGATGGTCGATGGTCGCGCGCTCGCGCGCCTTCCGCCCACGACGACTTTCGAACGCTACGACCTTCCCCTGGCGGCGGGCCGCCATCGCGTCACGGTGACGCCCGACGGCCCCGCGTTCACGAACTTCGCGACGACGGCGACGGGCGCGGCCCTGCTGCGGCGCTACGGCGAGGTTCGCGACGAGCCCCTGACGTTCCAGCTCGCCGAGCTCGGCGTCTCTTCGGCGATCCAGCTCTCGCTGCGCGCGGCGGTGCGCGCGCCGGCCTCGCTCGGCGGGCCCGTCACGCTCGACCTGCGCACGGCGAGCGGCGAGCATTGGGAAGTCCCTGCGCAAATGACGCTCGCGCCGATCGGAGAGGCGAGCCCGCTGCCCGCGCCTTGGCGCGTGACAGCGGCCGTCACAGTCGTCATCCCGCTGTCGGCGCGCACGACGTCGTTCACGGTCGGCGCCCCCCGGCGGGCCGGCGTTCGCGTGTTCGTGAGCGCCGCCGTGAGAGCTCGTCGTACTCTCGTCGCGTCGCCGCCCGTCGTCGCGGCGGACGCGCGGCGCGTTCTGCCGCGCGCCGGTCGCGCGGCCCCCACGACCGTCGACCGCGCGCGCTTGCTCGTTGCCGGCGACGAGCCGCTGTTGGCGCGCGAGACGCTGCTGGGAATTTTCGAAGATCCAGAAGCCCGCGCCGAAGACCTCACGACGGCGGCTGCCTTGTGGCGCGAGCTCGATGAGAGCGGATCACCGCTCTCGTCGGCGCCGCCGAATCAGCCGCTCTCACCCGCGCTTTGTTTGTGGCCTCAGGACGGGCGGGCGGCGCCCGACGACGCCGCCGCGCTGCTCGACGGGCTCGCGGATGCGCGCGCGGCCGAGAGCACCGGAGACTTCGCGCGTGCGACGGCGCGATGGGCGACGCTCGCGGCGGCGCGCCCGAGGTGCGCGGTGCTGCGCCGGCTCGCCGCCCTCACCGGGCTCGCCGCCGATCCGGGGGCCGACGCCGCGACCCGCGCGCTCGTCGAGCTCGCGACGGCGGCCGCTCTCGATCCGACGGACGCGGCGACCGCGCGAGCCCTCAAACACGCCCGCGGCCGCGCGCGCCTCCGTTCGATTCCGTTCGCCGAAATGAGCGCCGGTAGCTTCTTGGTTCAGGTGCCGCGAGGCGAGGCCACCGAGGCTGACGAGCCCGTCGTGGCGTCGTGGTCCCGCGCGGATCACCGCGCCGGCGTCGTCGGCAAAGAGCGCGAGCTCGCGCTTTCGTTCTCGGTCGCGCGGCCGACGCGTGTCGCGCTGCGCGTCTCGCCCCTCGAGTTGCGCCCGCGCGCCGCCGAGGCGCTGCGGTCCGCCGCCGTCGGGCTCTCGTGGTCGCACGACGGTGGACCCGCCGCGACCTTGCCATGCCCCGGCGAGCAGGAATGCACGACGCCACCTTTCGATCTGAGCCCGGGCACGCACGTCGTGACGGCGCGGCTCGTGGGCGGGGTTCGACCCGCGGCGCGCCTGTGGGTCGACGACGAAGGACCGGTTCCCATGGGGTTGCGCCGAGCCACCTTCGTCTCGGCCTCGGGCTCGGCGCCGCGTGCGCTCGCGACGACTGTCGTCGCCGAGTATCTGGCGGCGATGCCCGCGTCGCCGATCCGCCTCACGGTCCGAGGCCCTGCCGTGCTCAAGCTCGAGTTGCGGCGGCGCGTCGACGGCGATGCCGGTGGCGCGCGTGTCGAGTCGCGTCCCGCGGACGGCACCGACGCCGCCGAGGTCGGCGTCGTCTTCCGCAGGGACGTCGTGCTTCCCCTCGAGCGTGACGCCGAGGCGGGCGGTCCGGACGTCGGACCGCTCTCGGCGCCCGTCGTCGTCGAGGTCCCCCTTGCGCTCGCGCGCCCGTACACCGTAGAGGTCTCGGCCCGCGCGAAGCTGGTGCTCGCGCGCTTCGGCGTTTGGGAAGGCGCGGGCGACGAGGCCGCCTCCGCGCCTCCGCTGACGTACCTGAGCCGCGATCCGGCGCCCGCGACGGCGCCCCTGTCGCTCGACGCACCGCCGGTCGTCACCTCGAACGACGGGGACGTCGGTCCAGGCCACGATGACGTTGGCTCGATCGGCGCGTGGACGGCGGCCAGCCACTTCTCGAGTGACCCCGAGGGCGCGCCCGTGCAGACGGTGACGTCGTTGCACCTCGGCGCGACGTACCGACAGCTCGTCGATCCTTTGCACACGGTGTTCAAGGGCGAGGTGGCCGAGCGCCTCAACGATCGCGGGCCGCCGTCGCAAGCGCTGTCGGCGTCGACATTCTTCATTCACCCCGCTCACCGCGGCGTGCGGCTCGGGACGGACGTCGACGTTCGGACGCAGCCCGTCGACGGCGCGCGGGCGTGGTCGGGCCGGGGCGCGCTCCTCATCGAGCCGGTCGTGACGCTCGCGTCGGGGCTGCACCTCGTGAGCAAGCTGTCGGCGTGGTGGTCACGCCGCTCGCTCACGGACGTGTCGGCGGCGACGTTGCCGTTCGTCGATCCCGAAGTCTTCAGTCGCTACGCGGCGGCGCATGCGCGCGGGCTCGCGCTCGAGGAGGGGCTCGAGACCGAGCCATTTCTCAACGTCGTGCTCTACGCGAACGTGCGGGCAACGACGAATCCGGACCTGCGCGCCAACGACCTCGACCACGTCTCGACGTCGTTGTTCGCGCGTGCGTTGTTCGGTCGCTTGTACGTCGAAGGGTTCGGCCGGACGACGTGGTTCTTGCCCGACGCGACCCGCACGCATGCCACACGACACACGTGGGTGGGCACGCGCATTTTTCACACCTCGTGGCTCAGCGAGCGCCAGATGATCGAGATCGGCACGATCGCGGGATACGACTTCGGAACGCACGCGCCCGAGGTCAGTCTGAGCGTCGCGTGGGAAGGCTCGAACGGCCGCCGCTTCCGCGATCACTCGGCGCGAGAGGGTGAGGACTTCTTCTTCGCGGAGCGCGGACCTGGCCTCGGAACGTCGCGCCTCACGGTGACGCCCTGACCCCGCTCTTTCTCGGTGAGGACGACGTCCTCGCGCGGTTGCCGCCGTTCGAGCGGGCGACCGGGCGGCGCGCGGCGCGCGCCATCGTCGAGGCGTTGCGGCGCGGGCTCACCTGGCGCGGCGTCGTTCGCGAGGCGGCTGCGCGGCTCGCGGCGGAGCGGCGCGCGCTCGCCGAGGCGCCCGAGGCCGCTGCGCGAGATCGGGCGGCGCGGGACGTCGCGCGTCGAGAGAAGGAGCTCCGGTGCGCGTTGCTCGCCCTCCCGGCGCCTTCGTCGTCCGAGGCCGCGGACGATGCGCTCATGTCGTTCGTCGTCGAGCTCACCGGTGACTCCGCGTGGCGCGTCGTCGTCACGGCATTCGAGGTGTTGCGCATGGAGACCGCGCGGCGCCAGGCGCCGCCGGACGGTGCCGAGGAGCGGGCGCTTCGTCTGGCGGGCCATCGCGGCGCGCCCGTGTGGTCCCAAGTCGCCGCTTGGCGGTTTCTCGCCTTCGCCTCCGACACGCGCGCAGGCGGTGAGGATCGCAAGACCTTCGCCAAGGCGCTCGCGGCGCGACTCTCCGTCGACGATTCACCCGAAGATTCAGCCGACGATCTCTTCGTGCGCGCGGCCGTGGCGAGTCTCCTTGGACGCGGTCCCGCGTCCGTCGCTATCCCTGCGCTCAAACGCCTCGCCGCCGATCCGAGCGAACACGTGCGCATCGCCGGAGTGGGCGGGCTCGGCGTGCTCGGCGCGACGGCTGCGTTGCGGACGTTCGCCCACGCGGACACGGAGGCATCTCCACGCGTGCGTGCGGCGGCGCTCATCGCGCTCGCGCCTCTGTCCCCTGAGGCCCTCGGGATGGCGCTCCTGACCGACCCGTGCGAGTTGCCTCGGCGCGCGGCGCTCGAGGAGGCCGAACGCCGCGCGCGAGGCGACACCGGGCTCCGCGCCGCCATCGACGAGCTCGCCGTGACGTCGCCCTGGCCCGCGCTCGCGGCGCTCGCCGCGGACGCCGCGGAGCGCCTGCATCATCTCAGGGACGAGCGCGCGTCCCAGACGCTCGTGCGTCTGAGAGACGCGGTGCAGACGCTCCCCGTCGGTGCCGACGGCGTCGTCGATGGCGTTGGTGACGGCGATGAAATGGGTCGCGCGCTCGCCGTGCTCTCGGCCGCCGACCACGGGCTCGCGGCGGAGCCGCTCGGCGGGACGCGCTGGCGGCTCTCGCGCGGCGAGACGATGGCCCGGCGGTGGTGGCGCGCGCTCCACGAGGCGACGCACCCGTCGCCCGACAAGAGGCAAGGTCACCGGCACACGGTCGGTCGCGTCGCGCGCGGCGCATGGCGTGCACCGACGGGGATTCTCGCCGAGGTCTCCCCGACGCGCGTCCCCGGAGAGCGCGTCTACGTGCCGCGCATCGCGGGTTGGGGGCGACATCTGCCGACCGTGGACGATCTGCTCTCGCGCCCGCGCGGTGGCGCGGTATCGGTCTTCAGTAGCCTCGGCACGACCCGGATCGAGTTCCCGTCGCGACCGGCGTGGTTGGTGACGCGCGCGCGGGTCGCGACGTCGTACGCGCGCCTCGCGCGCCTGCGCCAGCGGGCGCTCGAGGGCACCGACGCGCAGACGCGCGGTCTCTTCGCCAGCGCGCTCGGGGACCTGGGCTATCAGCTGCGCTTTCAACCACACCGCGCCCTCGCGGGCACGGAG
>JBBQJG010000259.1:0-8558 GCA_038325725.1 Polyangia bacterium
GACGACCACGACCCGACGACTCACCCCGAGGCGGTCGACTTTCCGAACGACGGCATCGACTCCGACTGCGATGGGCAGGATTCGGCCTCGGGCGTGCCCCCACCCGCGACGATGGTCGCCCTTCCCGCGAGCGTGCCGCCCGACCTCGACCTCGTCTTTGTGACAATAGATACGCTGCGCGCCGATCACTTGGGCTGCTACGGCTACGCGCGCCCGACGTCGCCCGAGATCGATCGCCTCGCCGCCGAGAGCACGCTCTTCGAGAACGGCTGGGCGCACGCGCCGTCGACGCGCTATTCGATGCCCGCGCTCGCGTCCGGTCGTTGGCCATCGGCGATCGAGTGGGACGAATCGATCTGGTGGCCCCGCCTATCGACAGGCACGCGCACGCTGGGCGAGGCGCTGCACGCCGCCGGTTACTTCACGGGGGGGCTCTTCAGCTACAGCTATTTCGCGGCGAGCGATCGCCGCGGATTCGAGCGCGGCATGGACGTCTACAGCACGGCGCGCGCGGCCCTTCACGTCGCCGTCAACGGACCTATGGAGTCGCGGGGCTCGTCGTCGCGCGAGATGGCCGACGACGCGATCGCCTTCATCGACGCCCACAAGGATCGAAAGTTCTTCTTGTGGCTGCACTTCTACGATCCGCACCTGTCGTACGAGCCTCACGCCGACGTGCCCAAGTTCGGAGCGGGGACGGAGCGCGTGGATCTCTATGACGGCGAGATTCGTTACACCGACCTGCACGTGGGCCGCGTGCTCGCGCGCCTCAAGGAGGCGGGGCTGTCGAACCGCACGGCGGTCGTCCTCACGGGCGACCACGGCGAGGGCTTCGGCGAGCACGGCATCACCGAGCACGGGTTCGATCTCTACGCGCCGCAGACGCGCGTGCCCTTCATCGTCCACGTGCCGGGTCTTCCCGCTCAACGCGCCGTCGTCCCAGTCGGGCACGTCGACGTCGCGCCGACGCTCGTCAACCTCGCGCGGGGCAAGACCCAGCCGAGCTTCCTCGGGCGCTCGCTCGTGCCCGAGCTCGCGGGCGCGCACCCGCCCGACGAGGCGACGCGCTGGGTGTTCCAAGAGGTGACGTCCGAGCGAGGCAAGAAGCGAGCGCTCGTGTCGTCCACGCGCCACCTGATCTGGAACTGGGTGCCGAACGACACGACGGAGTGCTACGACCGCCAGCGCGATCCCGAAGAGATCCACGATCTGTGGGGGCGCTTCGGTTCGGGCGGCGACCGCGGGGGCGCGTGCGTCGATCTGAAGGGGCAGCTGCAGCGCCTCGTCGCGGGTCTCGCGCTGCCGGCGGGAGCCGCCGAGAAGATGTCCAGCGGCGTGACGCCGCCGGGCATCGCCGCGCCACGCGCGACTCACGTCGTCGACGCCGCGCTCGGCGACGAGATCGCGTTCCGCGGCTACGACGTCACGCCAGCCGTTGTCGCGCCGGGCGGCGAGGTGACGGTCACGTATCACTTCACGGCCAAGAAGCGCCTCGCGGACGGCTGGAAGATGTTCTTCCACCTCGAGGGGCCGGGCGGCTTCCGGAATCTCGACCACGTGCCCATCGAGGGCCTCATGCCGCTCGAGCGCTGGCGGCCAGGGCAGGGCATCCGCGACACGACGCACATCTTCATGCCGGCCAGCTCGCGGCCCGGCACGTACACGCTTCTCCTCGGCGCGTACCGCGGCGCCGAGCATCTCCGCCCGTCACCGGCGGCGCTCGTCGACGCCGCCGGACGGCTGCGCGTGGGCTCGTTCGTGGTGCGATAGCGGTTCAATTGGGCTAGTCTGGCGGCCCCGTGGACACGCCCCCAGAAGCGCCGGCCGCCGAGCTGCCGGGCAAGGCGCGCGCTTCGCGGTTGGGCATCGCCGTGGCCGCCGCGATGGCCGTGCTGGCCCTCGTCGAGACGAGCGTCGCGCTCGTCGCTCCCTTGCGCGCGCCCAAGGCCGCCGATTGGGAGGACGCCGCGCGCGAGCTCCGCGCGGGGTTCCACGCGGGCGATCTCATCGTCGCCGCACCGGCGTGGTCAGATCCGATCATGCGCCTGCACCTCGGCGACCTCGTGCCGGTCGAGCTCGCCGCGCGCTTCGACGACGCGCGCTTTTCGCGCGTGTGGGAAATCAGCCAGCGTGGCGCCCGGGCGCCCGAGGCGCGCGGCACCGTCGCGTTCGAGCGTTCGTTCGGCGCGCTCACGCTCCGCCGCGTCGAGCGTCCGGCGCCGACGATCGTCTACGACTTCCAGCAGCGTTGGACCGAGGCGCGCGTCGTGCGCGCCAGCGCCGGCCGCGAGACGCCGTGTCCCTGGGCCGTCGATCGCTTCCAGTGCCCCGACATCGGCTTCAACTTCGTGCACCTCCAGACCGTCGAGGTCGACCTGACGTTGCACCGCGGACTGCTCACGCAACCCGTGGGTAGCGCCGAAGTCATCGTCGAGTATCCCGCCGTGTCGCTCGGCCGCGAGCTCGTCATCGCGACGGGCATGCACGACGTTTGGGCGCGCAAGGCCGGCGACGGCACCGTCGATCTGCGGGTCTATCTCGACGACGCCGCCGGCCCGACTGGCACCCCTGTCGTCGCGCATTCGGCTCCCGTGGCAGCGATCACGACGAAGAACGAGAGCGGCTGGCTCATGACCCACATCGACACCGCGGCCCGGGCGGGGCGCGCGACGCGTGTCCGTTTCGTCGTGACCTCCCAGGCGCCCTATCAGCGGCAATTCGTCTTCGCCGCCGAGGCGCGCCAGTGAAGCGTTTGTCCGTGCGCTCCCGCGATCGCCTCGTGACGGCGCTGCTCGCGCTCATGACGGTGACGTGGTTGCTCGCCGTCGAGGGCGGTCAGGGCTTCGGCCGCGACGAAGGCCAGTACTTTCGCGCCGGAGAGCGCTATTGGGGCTGGTTCGCGGAGCTCGGCCACAACATCGCCGAAGGTCACCCCGGCCTTTCGTTCACGCCCTCGGACCTCGATCGCTACTGGACCGACAACGCGCCCGATCATCCCGTCGTCGCCAAGATCCTCTACGGGCTTTCGTGGCGCGTCTTCCACCGTTGCCATTGCATGGGGGTGACGCGCGGCCTTCACCCGATCCCCGTCGCGGCGCGCCACCGGACGCTGCCGCTGTTTCGCCGCGAATCGACGGCGTTTCGCTTTCCCGCGATGTTGTTCGCGGCGTTGCTCGTGGGCCTCGTCTATCGCTTCGCGCGCCGATTCGTCCCGTGGCCGGCGGCCGCCGCGGGCGCCGTGCTCATGCTCGCGCAGCCCCACTATTTTTTTCACGCGCAGATCGCCTGCTTCGACGCGCCCATCACGACGATGGCCTTCGCCGTCGGGTACGCCTACTGGAAGTCCCTGCGCAGCGCGCGTTGGGGGATTCTCACGGGCGTCGTCTTCGGCGTCGCGCTCGGGACGAAGCACAACGCCTGGCTCATGCCGTTTTTCCTCGGGGCGCACTACCTGTGGATGAGGCGCGGCGATCTCCTCGGTCGGGTCGGCGGCTTCGGTCCGCGGCGCGTGCCGCGCGTGCCGCTCGCCTTCCTCTCGATGATCGTGCTCGGCCCGCTGATCTTCTTCATGCACTGGCCCTGGCTCTGGCAGGCGCCGCTCGTGCGCGCGCGCGCCTACGTCAACCGCCACCTCGAGCACGAGCACTACAACTTCGAGTACCTCGGCCGAAACTGGAACGCCCCTGTCACTGATCCAAAGCTCAAGCCGCTGCGCATGTCGGCGCCGTTCGTCGAGACGTTGTTCACGGTGCCCGTCACGACGTTGGCGCTGTCTCTGTGTGGGGCCATCGTTCTCATACGCCGCCGGCGCGGCGACCCGACGTTGCCCGAAACCGAGCCCGAAGCGCCGTTTGCCGAGCGTCCCGATTGGCGGCGCCCCGGCGCGGACGTCGATCGCGCCCCCGGTGCGTTTCTGGCCGCCCAGATCTTCGGTCCCCTGTGCGTGATCGCGCTGCCCGCGACGCCGATCTTCGGCGGCGTGAAGCACTTCATGACCGCGATGCCTTATCTCGCCGTTGCCGCCGCGATCGGGCTGCACGCGCTGTCGCGCGCGCTGTCGGCGGCCGCGCCGGCCTCTCGAGAGGGGCTTCGTCGCGCGGCTCCCGTGGCGTTCGCGGCGCTCGTCTGCGTGCCGGCGGTCGTCGAGACGCGTCGCTCTCATCCCGACGGCCTGTCGCACTACAACCTGCTCGCGGGCGGCTTCGCGGGCGGGGCCTCGCTCGGCATGAACCGACAATTTTGGGGCTATTCGGTGTTGCCGATGCTGCCGTGGATCAACGACAACCCAGCACGGGGCAGCCTTTACTGGCACGACGTCATCAGCGACGCGCTCTCGATGTACAAGCGCGACGGGCGCCTCGCCCTCGACGCCGGCGACACGGGCTATGCGCAGCCCGGCCTCGAGAGATCGCAGGTGGGCCTCCTCTTTTACGAAAAGCACTGGGTCGTCTACGAAGGGTGGTACTGGGACGACTACGGCACGACCCGCCCCGTCTACGTGCGCGAGCGCGAGGGCGTTCCGCTCATCACGGTCTACGAGCGGAGCCCGCGGTGACGGAACGAAGCCAGCGGTCGGAGCCCGCGGCCTCGGAACGGAGCTCGCGGTGACCGACGCGCCGCCCTCGAGAGGGGCGCGCGTCCTTTCGCGCTTGCACGGCTGGCGCGCGTTCGTCGTTCTGTACCTCGTTTTCGCGGGCGCGTATTTGGGCGCCTCGGGAAACCGACTGAAGCAGCACTCGCAGTACAACCACTACGTTTACCTCGCCGAGGGGTGGCTCCACGGTCGTCTCGCGCTCGCGGGTCCGCCGCCCAACGAGAACGATTGGGCCAAGATCGACGTCTTCAAGCTCAAGGACGGCCGCGAGCTGCGCGGAACCTACGGCAGCCGCACGGGCGGCCCCGCCGATCGGTTCTACCCGCTGCGCGGTCCCTCCGAGACGCTCTCCGACGCCGACATCGTCTCGCGCACGTCCATCCGCTACGTCTCCTTCCCCCCGTTCCCCGCGGTGCTGATGGCTCCGTTCGTGGCGATCTGGGGCCTCAGATTCAACGACGTCCTCTTCACGGCGCTTTGGGCCGCGCTCAATCCGGCGCTGCTCTTTCTGTTGCTCGGAGATCTCCGGCGGCGCGGCCTTTCGAGGCGCTCCGTCGGCGACGACCTGTGGCTCACGGCGCTCTTCGGCGTGGGCTCGGTCTATTACTTCTGCTCCGTCATCGGGCAGGTCTGGTTCACGGCGCTCATCGTCGGCGTCACCGTTTCGATCGGCTACTGCTGGGCATCGCTCGACGCCGCGCGGCCGGCGCTCGCGGGGCTCTGCCTCGCGCTCGGCTTCGCGACGCGTCCCCCGTGGCTCGCGATACCGCTCTTCGCGCTGGAGGCCGTGCGGGTCTCGGGCGGCTGGCCCGCGCTGCGTACGTCGGTCGGTTGGCGGGCGCTTGGCCCCCGGCTCGTTCGCTTCGGCGCACCGCTGGCCATCGTGGGCGCGGCGCTGGCCGTCTACAACTACGCGCGGTTCGCGAGTCCGTTCGAATTCGGCCACCGCTTCCTCAACGTCCAGTGGCAAGAGCGCATCGGCCGCTTCGGCCTGTTCAACTACCACTTCCTGTCGCGGAACCTCTCCGCCGCGCTCGTGCTCTTGCCGCGCATCATGGCCCACGCGCCGTTCGTGAAGATCAGCCAGCACGGGATGAGCATGCTCGTGACGTCACCCAACCTCGCGTACACCGTGATGCCGCGCGAGCGGAATCATCTGACGAAGACGCTGTGGCTCACGATCGCGGGCGTCGCGATCCCCTCGCTGCTGTACCAGAACTCTGGCTACATCCAGTGCGGCTATCGCTTCAGTCTCGACTACATGGTCTTCTTCGTCGTGCTGCTCGCGATCGGCGGCCGTCCGTTCTCGCGCCTCTTCAAGGGCCTGATCGTCGTCGCCTTCGCCATCAACCTCTTCTTGGCGATCACGTTCGACCGCACGAATGACTTCTCTTACGACGATTCATTCTTCCCGCACGGGAACAACTAGCCGCTCGCGGAAATGACTCAGTGGGGCTCGGCCCGGGACGAATCAGGTGCTCAGCGCCGCCCGCCGCCGTGGAAGCCGCCGCCGCCGTGGAAGCCGCCGCCGCTGTGGAAGCCGCCGCCACCACCGCCACGGAAGCCACCGCCGCCGGGGGTGCCGTGCCACCCGCCGCCCGACGGCGCCGAATGCCAGCCACCGCCGCCGGAAGGCGCTGGATGCCAGCCGCCGCTGGGTGATCCGCGAAGAGGGGACGTGTTCGGCACGGGGCTTCCGCGCCATCCGCCGCCCGAGCTTTGGGGCGCCGCGCGCCACGAGTTGCCGCCCACGGGCGCACCTCTCCAGGCCCCGGCGCCCGGCGCCGCGCCGTAGGGCTGGCCCGCGCGCGCCGCGCCGGGAGACCCTCGCCACGCACCGCCATTGCCGGGAGACCCTCGCCATGTTGTCGGCGGGACCCGAGCGATTCCGGGGGCGGCTTGCCAAGTACGGTAGTAACGGCCACCCGAGTAGTACGAGGGGTAGTAGCTCCGATAGTAGAAGGAGTAGTAAGGCCAATACGACCAGAAGAACGGATCGTACGGTCCGTTCCAGTAGTACCAAGACCCGACGACGGTGAAGTTCGGCGACCAGGGGCGCCACCAGTGGGAGTGGGCGCCAATCATGAAGCACCAACCGCCGCCGTAGCCATCAGCGATCGGATGCGCGCCGTAGTAGCTGAACGTCTCGCCCGTGTAGCCGAAGTCACGCGGGTCGCCGACGAAGTAGTAACAACCGTCGTGGTACTGGAAGAGGCGCAGGTCGAAGGGTGCGTAGTCGTGGACGTGGGGCGTCGTCATCGCTTCCCAGCCACCGCCGGGTGCCGGGTGGGGTCCGCCGAAGCAGTAGCCGCCATTTTGCGAGGGAATGGCCTGGCCCTCGGCGTTCGGCGGAATGGGATTTTCCTGCGGCGCGCCAACCGGCGGTGCCCCTGGTTGCGGCTCGTCCGCGTGGGCGGTGCGCTGACCGACCGTCGAGGCCAAGCCGAGGAAGGTGACAGTGAGGACGGAAACCTTGAGATGTTGCATGGGGGGCTCCCGAACGCTGGATCAGCAAGCCGTGCGCCAGGGGCGCGCGCTTCAACCCTAGAAAATTACAGCATCTCTCGCCGGTGACAAGGTGCGCCGCGTGATGCCGTTTCACAGCGCGCCCGTTGCGGTGGGCCGTTTTTCAGCCTAGCTTGCTGCCCCACACCATGTCGATCGAAGCGCAAATCACAGATCTGCTGAAAGCCGCGATGCGGGCCAAGGACGCCGCCACGGCGGACTGTATCCGCATGATCAAGACGAAGCACATGGAGCGTCGTACCTCCGCCGGCTTCAAGGGGCCGCTCGACGACAGCCTGTGGCTCGACGTCATCGCGGCGTACCAGAAGCAGCTCCGCAAGTCGCGCGAGGAGTACGTCGCTGTGGGCGCTCGTGGCGCGGACGCGCTGCCTCAGCTCGACTTCGAGATCGCGTTCTGCGCGCGCTTCCTTCCCAAGGCGGCGAGCGACGACGAGGTGCGCGCCGCCGTGCGAGAGACGCTCGCGCGCGCGGGTGTCTCCGACATCAAGCAAGCGGGGCGCGTCGTCGGCGAGATCATGAAGGCCAACAAGGGCAAGTTCGAGCCCTCGGCCGTCAAGCGCATCGTCGAAGAAGAGCTCACGCCGCGCGGCTGAGTCCGCGCTGCGCGCGACCTGAGCGTCGTGCGGCACGGCTCGCTAGACAGCGGGCCGTGGGAGCGCCGTTCGCTAGACGGCGCGGGCTGGCGGCAGGGCCGCCATGTACCCGACCAGATCGGGCGGGAGCGGGCTCTCGACCGTCGTGGGGGCGCGTGTGATGGGGTGGGGGAACGTGATTCGGTGCGCGTGCAGCGCGTGCCGGGGAAGGCCGTCGAAGGCCGCGAGCAGCTCCGGCGTGACGCCCTCGTCGCAGGCGCGCATGAACAGCGCCTCGCTCGCGCCGTAGAGCTTGTCGCCGACGAGCGGGTGACCCAGCGATGCGAAGTGCACGCGAATCTGGTGCTGGCGTCCCGTCTCGGGGTACGCCTCGCAGAGCGCGTGCTCGGCGAAGCGGCGCACGACGCGGAAGCGCGTCACCGCCGACAATCCATCGATCGCGCCGCCCATCATGAGGTGCGTGGGCGTGTCCATGAGCTTCAACGGCAAGTCGATGACACCCTCGTCAGTCGGCGCGCCCTTGACGAGCGCGAGGTACGTCTTGTTGACCTCACGTCGCTCGAACGCGGTCGACAGAACGCTCGCGGCGTTCGGCGTCCGCGCGACGAGCAGCACGCCCGAGGTCTCGCGGTCGATGCGGTGGGCGATCTGCATCGGCTCGTCGGGGTAGCGCTCACGCAGCAGCGCCGTGAGCGTGTTGCGCCAGAACTTCGCCGTCGTGTGCATCGGCAGCCCCGCGGGCTTGTCGATCGCGAGGACCTCTTCGTCCTCGTATAAGATCCCGAAGTCGCGCGGCACGTCAGGCTCTTTCGGCGCCGGCCGGCGCAGCAGCAGCACGTCGCCCG
>JBBQJG010000260.1:0-8481 GCA_038325725.1 Polyangia bacterium
CGGGCACCGGCGCGGCGGGCACGGGCGCGGCGGGCACGACCGGCGGGGCCGGCACGACGGGCGGCGGCACGGGCCTCGGCGCCCGACTCACGGGGCCGAGCGCGGGCTGCAAGTTGGCGCCGCCGAACGAGGCGTTCGGTGCGGCCGTCAATCACCCGCTCGACGTCACGGGCATGGACGCGAAGTACGTGCCCGGGTACACGCACCGCACGTACTGCACGACCATTCCGAAGAACTACGATCCCACGCACCCGTATCCGGTCGTGTTCTACGGAACCGGCTGCGGCGGCTTCAATTGCGAGGGCAACGGCTTCTCGGGCCGCACGGACATCTTCTTGGTGCAGGCGACGATGGCCAAGGACGCGACGGGCGCGACCCTCGTGCCGAAGAACGGCGCGCCGGGGTGCTACCAAGCCGGCCGCGAGAGCACGGTCGATTCGCCCGAGGTGAATTACTTCGACCAGGTCATGGCCGAGGTCGAAGCGAAGTACTGCATCGATCGCGGCAGCATCTTCGCCGCGGGCACGAGCAGCGGCGCGTGGCTCGCGAACTACCTCGCCTGCGCGCGCGGTGGTCGCATCCGCGGCACGGCCTCCGACTCGGGGGGGCTCCCCGCCGATCGCCCCATGTGCCAGGGCGGCGCCGGCGTCATCGAGTTCCCCGGTGACTCGACCACCACGAAGGACGGCGAGGGCCGCGAGATCGGTTCGGGCGCGGCGCGCGACATGTTCGCGAAGCTCAACGGGTGCAGCGCGACACCGACGCAGATGAAGTTCGGCAACGACACCTGCGACTTCTACGGCGGCTGCGCGTCGCCCGTCCTTTGGTGCAACGTCGGCGGCGGCCATCAATCGGGGCAGAGCCACCTGTCGCCCACCGGCTGGGCGTTCTGGAGCACGCTCAAGTAGCCGTTCCACCGTCGGTGGCCTTCGAGCGTCGCGATCCGCCGTCGCGATCCCCGGCCGGCATCACGCCCGTTGGCGTATGATGCCGGCCACGAACATGACTCAATGGCGCGGACGCGGAAACTTTCTAGCGATCGTCTTGTTTGCGCTCGGCGGGTGTTCCTCGGGATCATCGGCGCGCGACGGGGCCGCCGACGCCAAGGGTGATGCGGCCGGCGAAGTGTCGGCCGTCGTTCCCGACGCGGCCAACGAGACGACGGCCGACGACGCCTTCGCGAGCGACGCGCTCGAGGCCGGGTCTTCCGACGGCGCCGCGCCCGACGGGGGCGGCTCCGACGGAGCGTCTGACGGCGCCGCGCCCGACGGTGGTGCGTCCCCGGCGCTCTCCTTCGTCACGCCCGAGGTCACCGTCCCCGCTGGCGGCAACGTCGCCGTCTGCTTTTACTTTCACGCGTCGAACGCGGCGCTCGGCATCAAGCAGTGGACGTCGCACATGGACGCGGGCGGGCGCGCGTTGACCCTCTCCGTGGGAGCGGCCACGCAGCCGGCAGACGGCACGCAGGCCGACGGCGGTTGCCAGCTCACCGAGGGCTCGGCGCTCACGTCTTGGCTCTACAAGGCGACGACCGCCGACGCCACGCTCGCGCTGCCGACCGACGACGGCGCCGGGCACCCCCTGGGCATGGCGATCGCGGCCTCCGCCTTCATCAAGTTGGAGGTGCGCTACCTCAACTCCGATGCGGACTCGATCAAGGTCCGCGCGCGCGTCGACGGCCACGCTCACGCGGACGGCGTGGCCTTCACGCGCACGGAGACGTTCGTTGCCACCAACACGGCCATCGCGATCCCGCCGGGCGCGACGAACTATCTCGTGACCCAAACGTGCCCCGTGCCCGCGGGCACCTCGTTCTGGCGGCTCACGACGAGCGCGCGCAAGCACGCGACGTCGACCGCCATCACCGACGGCACGGCGCCCGTGTTCATGGGCACCGACTGGGAAAACCCCGGCGCGAAGCTTTGGGCGAGCGCTCCGTTCTTCACCTTCGCAAGTGGCTCGATGACCTGGAGCTGCACGTACGACAACAGCCAGGGGACCGCGCAGATCCAAGGGGGCGCGAGCCTCGACACCAACGAGGAATGCCTCGGCTTCGGCTACTTCTTCCCCGCGACCAAGCCTGGGTTCTGCGTCAACCACACGGCGCTCTGAGCCGACGAACGCGACGGCTGATCTTCAGCAACTTCGGTCAGGCGCGGGGTTGGGGGCGCGGGTAGCTTCTGTGACCGCCAACGATTCGGCCGCCCATCACGAACGGTTTCGACGCGTGCTTGCGCACGTCGAAGCCCGGTGAGCGTCAGGCGGACGGCTTCGCGGGGTCGTCGGGCCGCGTGGTGGGGAATAGGCGCGCGAACGGCACGAGGGCGCCGAGCGGCAGCACGCGCTCGCGGCGGCGATCTTCCTCGGCGTGGCGCGCGCGGGCCTTGAGCAAGTCTTTCAAGGTCACGACGCCGACGAGCCGGCGTGGGTCGTCCCCGTCGACGACGGGCAGGCGCGTGAAGCCCGTCTCGGCCATGCGCTGGACGACGATGCGCAGGGGCTCGTCGTCGCGGGCCGTGACGACCTCGCGCCGCAGGATTCCCGCGAGCGTCGGCGCGACGACGTCGGCGCTCGGGTCGGCGTTCGCGCTCGACCGCGCGCTCGTCGCGCGCTCGAGATCGCGGCGCGTGACGACGCCGATGAAGAGGCCCGCGCCGTCGACCACGGGGAATAAGCACTCGTTGGCCGCGACCAGCGTCGTGAGCACGGCGACGGCGCCGCCGAGCGTCGCGTCCGAGGGGATGACGACGAGCCCGGTCGACATCACCTCGCGCGCGGACAGCACCTCGAGGGGATCGACGGCGTACTCGCGGCTGACGTGGAACCCGCGGCGCGCGACCTTCTCCGTGAGGATCGAACGCTTGAGCACGAGCACCGTGAACGCGTGCGCCGTCGCCGTCGCCGCGAGGAGCGGCAGCGCCATCGAGAAGCGGCCCGTCAGCTCGATCGCGAACACGAGCGCCGTGAGCGGCGCGCGCATCGTGCCGCCCAGGATCGCCGCCATGCTGATGAGCGGCCAGAAGCCCACGCCGAAGTCGGGGAGGATGTGGGCCTCGAGCACGCCGAGCGCGCTGCCCATCATGAGCAGCGGCGCGAGCACGCCGCCCGAGGTCCCTGACCCGAGCGAGACCGACCAGATCGTCGATTTGACGAGCACGAGCCGCAGCGTCGGGCCGACGCCGTGCCCGCCGAGCAGGAGCGCCTGAATCTGGTCGTAGCCGACGCCGAGCGCCTCCGGGCACACGAGCCCCCCGAGGCCGATGACGAGGCCGCCGAGCGCGGGCCACCACATCCAATGCATCGGCAACCGCGCGAAGGTGTCCTCGGCGGCATAGACAGCCGCCGTCAGCACCGCCGACAGCACACCCGCGGCGATGCCGGCCGCGGCGCACGCGAGGAGACCGCCCGGCGTCAGGTCGAACACGATCGGCGGCAGCGGGAAGAGGGGGCCCGGTCCGAGGACGAACCGGCGCATGAAGGCCGCCGCGACGCACGCGAGGGCGACGGGGACGAGGCTGCGCGGCTTGAGCTCGAAGAGCAGCAGCTCGACGGCCAGGAAGACGGCCGCGAGCGGCGCCGCGAACGTCGCCGACATGCCGGCCGCCGCGCCCGCGACGAGCAGCGTCTTCCGCTCGGCCGCCGTGAGATGAAAGAGCTGCGCGATCATCGAGCCGAAGGCGCCGCCCGTCATGATGATGGGGCCCTCGGCGCCGAAGGGGCCGCCTGAGCCGATCGAGATCGCCGCCGAGATCGGCTTGAGCAGGGCGACGCGCGGCTGGACGCGGCTGCCGCGGATGAGGATCGCCTCGAGCGCCTCGGGGATCCCGTGGCCGCGGATGCGGTCGGAGCCATAGCGCGCCATCAGGCCGATGACGATGCAGCCGGCGACGGGGACGAGGACGCTCGCGGCGCCCAGCGTGTGGGCGGCGGGGGACGCCGCCGCGAACGACCAGCGCTGGAAATAGAACAGGTTCGTGAAGAGCGCGATGAGCGCGAGCAGCGCCGCCGCGATGTAGGCGGCGAGCACGCCAATCCCGGTCGCGAGCGCCGCGATGGGCAACACGCGCACGGTCGTCGTGAAGTCGCCGAGCTCGCCCGAGAGGGGCGTGACCTCAGGCGCGTGGGCGGGCACGACGTTTGGCTTTCGCGCCGGCGGGCGGCGCCTCGAAGAGCATGGGGGCGTGGCCGCGCTCGACGCCCATGACGTCGAGCAGCTCGTGAAGATCGCGCGCGAGCCGGTCGCGCGTCGCGCGCCCCATGAGCGCGAGCGCGGCGATGAGGCGGTCTTGCGTCGCGGCGGGCGCGCGCGAGAGCACGGTGCGCCCCGCGGGCGTCAGCGAGACCTCGAGGCGGCGCGCGTCGTCCGCGGCGCGTTCACGCGTGACGAGGCCGCGGCGCGCGAGCTTCGCGACGACGACCGAGACGGAGCTCTGGTGGGTGAACGTGCGCGCCGCGAGCTCGTTCACGGACAGCGCGACGCCGCCCGCGAGCCGCTGCAAGACGAACAGCTGCGCCGCTGATAGGCCGACGACGCGCTCGGCGTCGCGGGACGCTTCGCGCAGCGTGCGCACGATGTGGCGAAGGCCGTCGAAGACGGCGCGCGTCGAGCCGTCGGCGGCGGCCTCTCGGGTCGGCGCGCGGGGGGACGTGGACAATAGATGGGTTCCCATTGAATGGTCGCCCATACGAATAGCAGCGCCGCCTCGGGCGCGCAACCGCGATCGAAGGTCGTCGCGCGACGAGGCGGACTCACGTCAATGGCGGGGCGCGGCCCTCGGGGAGCCGAGGCCGCGCCCTCAGGCCGACCTCACTGGCAGGCGTACTGGATCCAGAGCTTCTTGAACGTGCCGCCGCACGGATCCCCGAACACGCCGTTGTCGGCGGAGACCATGCACGTCTGCTGGCCCACGCAGGCGGTCGTCACGACGGAGGTCGTCGTCGTCGCGTTGCACGTGCCGAGCGCGAACGCGCCGCACATGCCGCTCGGCGTGCCGTAGCTCGCAAAGCCAATCGCGCCGATCGTCGTGCCCACCGGGCAGGCCAGTGTGGCCGTCTGGCCCTCGTCGACGGCGGCGCAGTTGACCGCGTCGGCGCAGACGACCTTGACGTTGCTGATGTTGAACACATTGGGCGCCCCCGTGCCGTTCGTGACGACGCAGCTCTGCGCGGGCATCGTCGGCGACGCGCTCACGGTGACGGCGTAGCCCGCGCCGCTCGCGATCGGCGTCGCGAACTTGAAGGCGCCCGTCGTCGAGATCGCCAGGTCATCGCCGCCGTTGTTCTGCAGCACGAGGCCCATGCCGGTCAGGCCGCTCACGGTGCCGCCGATCGTGTAGTTGTTGGTGACGCACGCGACGGCCAGCGTGACGTCGCCCGCCGCGATCGTGCCCGACGGCGCCGTCACGGTGCAGGTCTGCCAGGGATTGCTCGGCTGCGTCAGCACGGTCACGGCGTAGGTCAGGCCGCTGCGCACGCCCGTCGCGAACTTGTACGTGCCGTCGACGGCGACGGCGAGGCTGTCGCCGGCGTTGTTCTGCAGGACGAAGCCGGCGCCGGCCACGCCCGTCACGGCGACCGACACCGAGAACGGCGTCGACGTGCAGGTGACCGTCGCCGAGATGTTGGCGCCGCCGATGGTTCCAGCGCCGCCCGTGACGACGCAGGTCTGCGACGGGTTCGTCGGCTGCGTCTTCACGGTGACGGCGTACGCGTCGCCGCTCAGCAGCGGCGGCGTGAAGGCGAACGAGCCGTTGCCGGAGATCGCGACGTCGTGGCCGGCGTTGTTCTGCAACACGAGCCCGCCGCCGAAGAGGCCGCCGACCGTGCCGCCGACGACGTAGCTGTTCGTGCTGCAGTTGACGGTGACGCTGCCGACGTCGGCGCCGCCCACGTCGCCCGTGCCGCCGACGACCATGCAGGTCTGCGTCGGCGCGGACGGCTGCGTCTTGATCGTGACGGAGTAGGGCGCGCCGCTCGCGATGGACGTCGCGAACGTGAAGCCGGCCGCGGCGGCCGCGACGGGAAGATCGTCGCCGAGGTTGTCCTGCAACACGAGCCCACCGCCGACGAGGCCCGTGACGCTGCCGCCGATCTTGTACTGGTTGGTGACGCACGTGATGCTGACGTCGGCGACGACGGCGTTCGTGACGGTGCCGCTGCCCATGACCACGGCGCAGATCTGCACGGGCGTCGTCGGCTGCGTCACGACGCTCACGGCGTAGGTCGCGCCGCTGGCGACGTGGGTCGGAAACGCGAACGCGCCGTTGGCCGTCACCGAGATCGAATCGTTGCCGTTCTTGAGGACGACCGTCCCCGCGAGGCCGGACACCATCCCGCCCACCTCGTACTTGTTGGTCGTGCACAGGACGGTGACGTTGGTGATGTCGGCGCCCGCGACCGTGCCCGAAGGCGCCGTGACGAGGCAGGTTTGCGTCGGCGTGGCCGGCTGCGCGGACACGGTGACGGCGTAGGGCTGGCCGCTCACGATCTTCGTCGCGAAGGTGAACGTGCCGTTCGTCGCGATGGCGAGCTCGTCGCCGGCGTTGTTCTGCAGCTTGAGGCCCGTGCCGACCAGGCCCGTCACGGCGCCCTTCACCGAGAAGCTGTTGGTGGTGCACGTCACCGCGACGTTGGAGATGTCGGCGCTCGCGATCGTGCCCGTGCCCGCGGCGACGACGCACGTCTGCGAGGGCGCCGTCGGCTGCGTCGCCACGGTGACGGCGTAGGTGCCGCCGCTGGGCAGCGTCTCGGCGAACGCGAACGAGCCGTTGGCGCCCACGACCTGCGGCGTGCCGCCGTTGAGCGCGAGCGCGAGGCCCGAGCCCGCGAGGCCGGACACCATGCCGCTCACGGCGTGCTTGTTCGTGTCGCAGTTGACGGTCACCGACGTGACGTTGGCGGCGCCCACGGCGCCCGTCGCGCCCGACAGCGTGCACGTCTGGTCGGGGGTCGACGGCTGCGTTGCGATCGTCACGGTGAACGTCGCGCCGCTCGCGACCGACGTCGCGAACGTGAACGGGCCGTTGGCGGTGATCGTGAGGTCGTCGACGCCGGCGTTCTTCAGCTTGAGCCCCGTGCCCGTGAGGCCCGAGACGGTGCCGCCGATCGTGAGCTTGTTGATGGCGCACGCGACGGCGACGTTCGTGACGGCGGCCGTGCCCATCGTGCCGCCGCCCGCCGTGACGACGCAGGTCTGGCTGGGCGCCGACGGCTGCGTCAACACGGTCACGGCGTACGCGGCGCCGCTCGCGACCTTCTTCGCGAAGGTGAACGCGCCGGCGGCCGTGACGCTCAGGTTGTCACCGAGGCTGTTCTGCAGCACGAGCCCCGCGCCCGTCAGTCCCGTCACCATGCCGCCCACGGCGTACGTGTTCGTCGTGCAGTCGACGGAGATTGTCGTGACGTTGCCCCCGGCGACGGTGCCGGTGCCCTGGCTGACGACGCAGGTCTGCGCGGGGGCGGCCGGCTGCGTCTTGACGGTGACGGCGAACGCGTCGCCGCTGTGCGCGGGCGTCGCGAACGCGAACACGCCGTTCGTCGTGACCGACAGATCCCCGGCGGCGTTGTTCTGCAGCACGAGCCCCGTGCCGACGAGCCCGGTCGTCGAGCCGCCGACGGTATAGCTGTTGACGGCGCAGTTGATGGTGACGCTCGTGACGTCGGCGCCGCCCACCGTCCCAGAGCCGCCCGTGACCTGACAGGTCTGCGCGGGGGTCGACGGCTGCGTCTTGACGCTCACCGTGAACGTGGCGCCGCTGGCGACGGGCGTCGCGAACGTGAACGGGCCATTCGCGGTCACCGTGAGATCGCCCGCCGCGTTGTTCTGCAGGACGAGCCCCGTGCCCGTGAGACCGGAGACGGTTCCGCCCACCGTGAAGGTCGGCGTCGTGCACGTGACCATGATGGCCGTCGTGCTCGCCGGGAGCGACGGGATCGCGCCGCCCGTGACGGTGCAGACCTGCGCGGGGGCCGTCGGCTGCTGCGACACCGTCACCGTGAGGGTCGCGCCTGCGACGTAGGTCGACGGGAACATGAACGTGCCGTTGGCGGTGATCGCCACCTGTCGGCCCGCGCCGTCGTTGAGGAAGAGGCCCGTGCCCGCGAGGCCCGCAACGGTGCCGCCCACGGTGAGCGAAGCGACGCCACCGTCCGAGCCGCCCGCGCTCGTGCCGCCGGCGCCGCTGGTGCCGCCGGCGCCGCCCGCTCCGCCGCCGCCCGCGCCCGCGCCGCCGTCGCTGCCGGCCTTCGCTCCCGCGGTGCCTCCGCCGGCCTTGCCGTCATTGCCAGCATCGGTGGGATGCGACGTGGAGCCGCCGCAACCGACGGCGCCGAGGAGGATGAAGAAGGCGGCGAGGCCAAGCTTTGAGTTCATGGGCGCAATTATCGTCACTTTGCGCCGCGGCGGTACCCCCCCGATTGTCGATCGTTGAAGATCGATGAAGACCGACGGATTAAATACGGATTGACGTAAACACGAGAGTT
>JBBQJG010000261.1:0-8339 GCA_038325725.1 Polyangia bacterium
CGTGCCGTAGAGCCGCGACGACGATCGTCGCCGTCGCTCAGAGAGGAACCGGCTCGGACAACTCGGGCGTGCCCTTGTGCTCGGGCGTTTCGTGCGGCGCGCTCCGTTTGTGTTTTGGAGCGGCGGACGGGACCTTGGTCAGCGGGAACGACAGCTCGACGCCGCGATCGAGGGGAACGGCGAAGGGCTCGGGGAGATAGCCTTCGAGCTCGAGCTCGAGCTTCTCGACGCCCTGGCCCTGAGGCCAGGCCTCGTCGAACGGCGTGACGCCGATGTTGGCGCCGTCCTTCTCCCGCACGAGCCGCGCGCCCGCGGGCGTCGACGAGATCTTCACGGAGATCGCGGGCGGCTGCTCCGGCGCCACGGGCGTCGCGATCGGCGCGGCGACCGGCGACGCGGGCGCGGGGATCGTCTTCGCGTCACGCGCTTTGCCGCTCAGAGTCGCCGCGGCGACGATCCCCGCGACGACGAGCGTTGCAACGAGCGCGGGCGTGCCCCACTTCCGGCCCGTGGGGGCCGCCTCGCCCTCGATCATGCTCGCGGCCGTCGTGAACGTCGTGTGCACCGGCAGATCGCTGCGCGGAGGGATGGGCGTCGCCGACATGGTCTCCCCCATCATGTCGGGCGTCGACACGCTCTTGCCCAGGTTCGCTTTGAGCGCCCGTTGCAGGTCGCCCATGCTCTGGGTGCGTTCGCCCCGGTCCTTGGCGAGCAGCTTCAGCATGACCTTCTCGAGCTCGGGGCTGACGCCGGGCGCGTGCACGCGCGGCGACACGGGCGCCGCGGCGATGTGCATGTTGATGAGATCGCCATACCCCGCCGAGATGAAAGGCGGCTGTCCGCAGATCATCTCGTACAAGATGATCCCGAGCGCGTAGATGTCAGTCCGGTGATCGACCGCCGTCGTGCCGCGACACTGTTCCGGCGACATGTACGAAGGCGTCCCCATGACCGTGCCCGTGCGCGTCTTGACCGACCCGGAGCCCGACGTGTCGACGCTCAGCTTCGCGATGCCGAAGTCGAGCACCTTGACGATCGGACGCTCGGGCGTGTGCGGGTCGGGGAGGAGGAACAGGTTGTCTGGCTTCAGATCGCGGTGGACGATGCCGGCCGCGTGCGCCGCCGCGAGCGCGCTCGCGATCTGAGAGGCGACTTCGACGGCCTCGGCGATGGGGAGGCGGACCACGCGCTTGAGGCGCGCCGCGAGGCTCTCGCCCTCGAGGAATTCCATCGTGATGTACGTGGCGCCGTCCGGGAGCGTTCCGAAGTCGAACACGTCGACGATGCCCGGGTGGCGGATGGCATTCGCGGCGCGCGCTTCGTTGAAGAAACGCGTGACGACGTCGGGGCGGCGCGCGAGCTCGGGGTGCAGCACCTTGATGGCGGCCTTGCGCCCGATCTCCGGGTGTTGAGCGAGATACACGACACCCATGCCGCCTTCCCCGAGAAGGCTGATGACGCGGAAATTGCCGACCGTCTGGTTGAGCATCGCGCCGGGAGGCTCAGCGTATCACTCGCACCGCAGTCGCGATCCCGCTATCGTCGACGGCCATGATCGCTCCCCTGACCGCGAGACAGCGAGGCCTCGCGCGCGTCATCTCTTTGGCGCTGGCGTTTGGTCTCTTCATTTCGTCGTCCTTCGCCAGCGCCGCGGCCGACCCGCGGGAGCTCAAGGCGCGCGAGGAGTTCGCCGCCGGTCGCTACGAAGGGGCGCTCGACATGTTCGCGAAGCTGTACGCGGAGACGTTGCACCCCGTCTACCTGCGCAACATCGGCCGCTGCTATCAGAACTTGGGGCAGCCCGACCGCGCCATCACGAGCTTCCGCGAATACCTGCACAAGGCCAAGAACATGACGCCCGACGAGCGGGTCGAGGTGGACGGCTACATCGCGGACATGGAGGCGCTCAAGACGAAGCAGGAGGCGTCGAGTGCCGCCGCTCCGGCGCGCGCGCCCGTGCCGGCGGCCGTGCCGCCCCCCGAGCCGACGGGCACGGCCGCCGTCGTCGTCACGTCAGCGCCGCCGCTTGCGCCGGTCGAGACGTCGTCCCCCGTCTACGAGCGGTGGTGGTTCTGGACGATCGTCGTCGGCGTCGCCGTCGCGGGGGTCGGCGGTGCCGCCGCCGCTGGGGCCTTCACGCACACGAGCAACGCGGCTTGCCCGGCGGGGTTCACGTGCCCCCGATGAACGGGCGGAGGCTCGCGCTCGCGGTCGCCGCGGTGACCGTCGCGGTCGCGCCGTTGGCGTGCACGAAGAAGGGCGATTCTCTCGTGCTCGTCGAGCTGTCGACGGACGTGGCGACCGTCGAGCATGTGCAGGTCATCGTTGGACGCGGCGTCGAGCAATTGGCCGAGGCCCACGTGGCCTGGAACGGCACGCCCACGCCGTTGAAGATGGGGGTCTACGTCGCCAAGGAGATCAGCGGCGACGTCGACGTCTACGCCTGTGGCTTCTCGGACGCCGGTGTCGTTGCCGTCGCGGGCACCGCGTCCATGAAGACGACGGTGACGCCCGGCGCGGTCAGCGCGCCCGTCATCATCCTGAAGCTCGTCGCGGGACCGATCCCGGCCGCGTGCGTGGTCAGCACGGACGGAGGCGCGGGCCCGGGGGGCTCGAGCGGCGCCGATGGCGGGGCCGGCGTCGGTGGCGCTGGGGGCACGTCTGCGAACGGTGGTGCTGGCGGCGCGGCGGCGTCCGGCGGCACGGGCGGCGCGGCCGGGAGCGCGGGCGCAGGCGGCGCTGCTGGTGCTGGTGGCGCGGGAGGCACCGCGGGCGGCACGGCGCACGTGCCCGTTTGGAGCGCGCCCCAGACCGCGGCCGGCAATCCGGCGATCGACGAGCAATGGCCGGCGGTCGCCGTCGATCAAAGAGGCGGCGCTGTCGTCGCCTTCCAGCACGGCGACGCGCTGTGGGCCAACAGCTACGACGGCTCGACGAACACCTGGGGAACAACGCCGGTCGTCGTCGATGGACGCGCGACGATTTCGTACCGTCCGCTCATCGCCGTCGACAAGAACGGCGTGTTCCTCGTCGTGTGGCAGCAGGATCCGAACGCGGTGAACAAGGGCATTTGGTGGAGCTCTTCCCCCGACGGCAAGGTGTGGTCGGCGCCCGCGGCGATCACCAAGACCACCGCCGCGCGTCCCCAGCTGTCGATGAACGCCGACGGCGCGGCCATCGTCGCGTGGCCGGAACAGGACGCTCAATTCAACGACCAGGTGGCCGCGAGCGTCCGCGCCGCGACGGGCGCGGCCTGGTCGACGGCGAAGGTTCTCCGGCCCGCCGATCCGCTGGGCGGGGAGAATCCCGCGGTCGCGATGTCCGGCAAGGGCGAGGCCTTCGTCCTGTGGGAGCAGACCGATGGCGCGGCCACCCCGCACTTCAGCATCTGGTGGAGCCAGTTCAAGGCGGGCGCTTTTTCGCCCGCCGCGTTGTTCGAAACGTACGACGCCCAAAACAGTTTCGCGCCGAGCGTGGCCGCCAACGCCGCGGGCGCCGCGATCGCGACCTACTGTCAGGTCGATGCCGGCGGCTCGACCCAAACGATGAAGGCGAGGCGCTATGCGTTCGGTGGCGCCTTCGCCGCGCCCGTCGACGTCACGCAGGGTGGCGAAATCGACGACGTTGCGGCGCCTTCGCTCGTGCTCGACGAATTGGGCACGGCGACCGTGTCGTGGGCGTTCCGCATTCAGATGAAGTACCAGGTGTACGCGAGCCGCGCCGGGCTCACCGAAGCGTGGCCGACGGCGATGGCGATGGAGACGGACGACGCCGCCGCGGACGACAGCACCGACCCGTTCGCACACTGGCCGCGCGCGACGCTGCCCGTCCTCGGCCTCGACGGCGCGGGCAACGTCTCGCTCGCGTGGCGCAAACGCGTCGTCAAACGCTTCGATGTGTGGGCGCGCCGCTTCCCCAAGGGAGGCACCTGGAGCACGCCCACGCTGCTCGAGACCCGCGACACGGGCAGCGTCGACTGGCTCGCGATGGGCGTCGGCACCGGCGGCACGGCGATCGTGGTGTGGGACTACGATCCCGAATACGACATCTGGGCCGCGATCTTCCGGTAGCCCGCGACCACCAGCGACTACCGGCAGCTATCGGCAGCTACCGCATCGACAGCAAGTCGATCTCGAAGACCAGCGGGCCGGCGGGCGTTCCCGGCTGTGAAGGTTTGTCGCCGTAGGCGAGGGCGCTCGGGATCCAGAAGCGCATCCGATCGCCGACGACCATGAGCTGCACGCCCTCGGTCCATCCCTTGATGACGCCGCCGAGCGAGAAACTGACGGATTTGCCCCGCCGCACGGAGCTGTCGAACACTTTTCCGTCGGGCGTCCAGCCGGTGTAGTGGACCTCGACGGTGCTCGCGGCCGTCGGGTGGGCCTTTCCTTTGCCGCGCTTGACGAGCTTGTAGGCCAACCCCGACGACGTTCGTTTGGCGTCGGCCGGCGTGGCGTCGACGTCGTCGGGCACCGGCATCGGATCGGGCATCGCCACGAAGTCGACGAGCGCGACGTCGAACACGCACGCGCCCCCGGCCCGGTGTCGCGGCTGCCCGGCGGCGGCGAGCGCCGCGGGGATCCACAGCCGGCGCTTCTCGCCCTTCGCCATCGCGCCCACGCCTTCGAACAGGCCCTTGATGACGTCGTCCATCGAGAAGGTCCGCGGCTCGCCGTCGGGGATCGAGCTGTCGATGACCTCGCCTTCGGGCGTCCACGCGGTGAAGGCGAGGATCACTTTGTCGTGCTGACCAGGACGCGCGGTCTCGGCGCTCTTCACGAGAACCTTCCACGCCAATCCGCTCGCGCTCTTCGTGGCCTGCGGCGGCGCCTCCGCGACATCGGCGGGCGCGCGCGGCGCGGCGGGCGGCGCGCTTCGGAGCAGCTCAATCGGTTGGGCGATGGCTCGGCGAGGCACGGCGACGGCGGCGCAGAGAATCGTCGCGACGAGGATCAGAAAACGAAGGGACGGCATCTCACCGACATATCACGGGGTGGGGCAGGGCATCACCACTGTGGGCATCGGCCCACCTTCAGCGTGACGACACCGTGACGAAGTGATGTTGAGGGCGTGAGGCGTACGCGCGCAAGATCGACGCTGGGGGAATCTTCAATGCAAGTCGCAGAGTGGTTGGGAGCCTGTCAGCCGATCAGCGCGATGTCTCATCTGAGCGGCGCTTTCGTGGCACTGCTGGCCGCCGTCCCGCTGTTGCGGCAGGCGCGCGGCAGCCGGTCGCGCTTCGGCGCGATCGCCGTCTACGTGACGACCGTGATCGCGACGCTCGCGATCAGCGGCAGCTATCACTGGCTCGCGCGCGGCTGCGCGGCGCGCGACCTCATGCAGCGGCTCGACCACGACGCGATCTTCTTGCTCATCGCCGGCACGTTCACGGCCGTGCACGGCGTGCTCTTCGTCGGACCATGGCGCTCGCGCGTCCTCATCTTCATTTGGAGCTGCGCGGTGGTCGGCATGTTCCTCCAGTTCTTCTTCCTCGAGACGTTCTCGGGCGCCCCGGGCCTCGCGCTGTACCTCGGCGTGGGCTGGGTCGGCGCGCTGTCGATCTACAAAGTCGGGAAGCGGCTCGGCTTCCGCGCGGCCCGCTACATTTGGCTCGCGGGCCTCGTCTATTCGGTGGGCGCCATCTTCGAGGCGACGGGGCATCCGACGCTCATCGCGCGCTGGATCGGGCCGCACGAGATCTTCCACGCGGCCGTCATCGTCGGCGTGGCGCTGCATTGGGCCTTCATTCGTCGCGTGTTGATCGAGCACATGCCGATCCCGCTCGCGCCCGTTCCGGCCGTCGCCGTCGGGGCCTGACGCGGTGTCGCGCCCCGGGGTCGGCTTCGACGGCGCGCGCGCGGGCGCGCTCGCGCTCGTCGTGACGCTCGTCGTCGGCGCGGCGATCCTGGGCACGGCGATGAACCAGTACGCCGGCGGCTCCGCCGTCGAGCCGCACGCGGCCCATCACTCGTGGTGGTTCAACTACCTCTGCGATTTGGCGAGCGAGCTCGCCGTGAACGGCGCCTCCAACGCGCGCGGGGCCGCGTCGGCGCGCGTGGGGATGCTCGTCATGTCGGTCGCCGTGGCGCTCTTCTGGTTGCTCTTGCCCGTGAGCATCGGGATGCGCGGTGTTGGCGCGCGCGTCATTCAGATCGGCGGGTGCCTCTCGGCGTTGGGCGTCGCCGTCGTCCCCGTGACGACAGGTGCGCTGCACGCACCGGCGCTCTTCCTGAGCCTCGGCCCCGGCCTCGTCGCGGGCATCGTCGGCTTCACCGCGCTCGTCCGCGCGAACCGACGCTCGACGATGCTGGCTGTTGCAACAGGCGCCGTCATCAGCGGCGTCACGGGCGCGCTTGTCTACGCCGCGAAACTAACGGGCCATTTGCCCCCGACGTCGCCACTCATCCCCGTGTTCCAGCGCGCGGCAACGATGTTCCTCATCGCGTGGATGGTTGCGGTTGCGTGGGCGGTGCTGCGGCCTCACAGCGAGTAAGGCGGCGCGATCGGCCTCATCAATCCAATCGCCAGGGTCCCGAGGATTCGGTTCGGGCTCCGTTTGAGCTTGACCGTCGTCGGCTCATAGTCCCAGCGCCCACAGAATTCCCGGAATGACGTGCTTGCCGAGCAGCATTCCGTCGCGCGTCCAGAGGTCGACGGGGTGGCCGAGGGCCGTATTGAGCACGCGGCCTTCGCCTTCAAAGTGGTGCCACGCGATTGGGATCCGCGTCTTGCCGCGAGCCAGCTGAATCTCAGCATGTCGCGTTTGTTGAAGTGACGGTCCGACGGGTCGCCGTTAGTAGCCGAGGCTGGCGACGTGCACGGACAGCGTGTGGGCGGCGTTGCCCGACACCCATCCGACCTTGCCGGCGTTGGCGCCGGCCTTGAAACGAAACAGCGGCGCCGAGTCGACGAACTCGACGCCGGTCATGACCGTCGGGGGCACGACCGTCTTGAGGCTCGTGTCGAGCACGGCGGCGTACCAGGTCAGCTGGTGCTTCTTGCTGCTGTCCCACTGCGCGTAGGTGACCAGCACGTAGTCGCCGAGCAGCCCGACCTTGGGCATCGTCGCGTTCACCGGAGACTGATTGGTGGTCAGCCACGTCGCGCTCGCGGCGTCGGCCTTGCCGGTCGTGCCGTCGGCGATGACGAGCCGCACGTCGCGCGCGCCGCGGCCCTGCGACGTCGTGTGAACCATGAGGAAGCGCCCGTCGCCGAGGCGGACGAACTGGCCCGTCTGCGCGTTCGTGTTGTTGTCGCCTTCGTTGCCGGTGATGGTCCAGTACGCTTCGTTGAAGTCCGTGTCGTTCTTGCCGGTGTAGTTCTTGAGCGACCAGCGCGCGAGGCCGAGCTGGCGCGGGTACGCGTCGCCGTGGCCGAGCAGGTAGTAGTTGCCGCCGTCGATGATCATGCGCTGATTGAAGTTGTGCGAGTACCACCAGCCCGCGCCGAAGTGGATGATGTCGTTGCCCGCGGGCGCGGTGATGGCGCCCGACGCCGGATCGAGCAGGCGGAAGAAGCCCGCTTGATGGCGCGTCGGCGTCCACAGCATCGAGTGCCCGAGGTACAGCGCGACCTTCATGTTGACGGCGTCGAAGCCGACGACGCCGCTCGCGGCGCCGCCCGGATCGCCGAGCGTGGCGTCGACGCTCTGGTCCTTGTCGCCGAAGACGAGCGTGTCCCACGTCGAGACGCCGCCGGTCACCTTCGCGACGTGGAGCTCGTTGCCGCTGATGTTGTTGGCGTTGCCGCTCACGGTCGACTTGAGCGCGTGGTCCTTGTTGTAGGCGATGTAGAACGCGCCGCTCGGATCGCGGGCGAAGCCGAGCAGCTTGTACGAGCGCAGGCCCGTCGCGGCCGTCGTGGTCGTCGCCAAGGCGGCGTCGACGTGCGTGACGTTGATGGCGGCGGGGGCCTTCACCGCCCAGGGCGCGCCCGCGCTGCCCGCGTAGTCGAGCCACGCGACATCGAGCGAGCCGTCATCATTGGCCGCCGCCGTGATCTGCGAATGGATTCCGAAGTTGGCGACGGGCGTCGCTGGCACGAAGCCGTCGTTGAAGTAGTCGTCGGCCACGTTGAAGACGGTGCCCTTGCCGTCGACGGCGAAGTCCTGCGTCGTCACGACGACGCTCTTGGGCGTGCCCGTCGGCGCGCCGGCGGCGCCCGCGGCGCCGCTGGTGCCCGCGCCGCTCCCGCCCGTCGCGACGCTGCCGGCGCTGCCGGTGGTCCCCGCGCCGCCATTGGTACCGGCGCTGCCGGTGGTCCCCGCGCCGCCATTGGCGCCGGCGCTGCCGGTGGTCCCCGCGCCGCCATTGGTCCCCGCGCCGCCCATGGTGCCGGCG
>JBBQJG010000262.1:0-8270 GCA_038325725.1 Polyangia bacterium
CCGCTACTCGGGCTTGGGCGCCACGTGCTCGGGCCGCCCACTCTCGTTGACCTGAAACTCAGGCGCGAGCGTGCTCGGTGCCCCCGACGGGAGCGACATTTCGTTGCGCGTCCAAAGGTCCCCAAAGACGCCAATGATGAGCACGAGCGAGAAGACCAGGGACGTCACGAACACGATGCGGTTCGCCGTCGGCGTCTCCGTCATGTGCATGAAGAACAGCACGACGAGCGACGCCTTGATCGTGGCGATCGTCAACGCCAGAGGCAGGTTGACCGCGCCGAGGTCCATGCGGCCCGTAATTACGGTGAGGATCGTCCCCGCGATGAGCGCGAGCCAGATGGCGTAGTAGCGCCCGGCGCCGTGGGAGTGCTCGGCGTGCGCGTCGTCTTTGTGGGGAGTTTCAGCCACGTTGCTCTCCGGGGTCCTAAATCAGATAGAGAAGCGGGAAAAGGAAGATCCACACGAGATCGACGAGGTGCCAGTACAGGCCTCCGAGCTCGACCGCGACATAGTTTTTCGGCCCGTACTTGCCCTTGAGGACGCCCTTGAGAACCCAAACAAGGACCGAGGCGCCGACGATGACGTGGAACGCGTGCAGACCCGTCGCGAGGAAGTAGATCGTGAAGTAGAGATTCGCGCCCGGCAGCGTGATCTCGGGGTTGCTGTACCACTTGCCCGGCAGCTCGCCGACCTCGAACTTGTGGTGGTACTCGAAGCCCTTGATGACGAGGAAGGCCGCCGCGCACACGATCGTCGCCGCAATCAGCGCGGCGCAAACCTTCTCTTTACCCTGCTTGATCGCGTGGTAGGCGAGCGCGACGAACAAGCTGCTCGTGATGAGGATGACCGTGTTGGCCGCGCCCATCGTGACGTCGAGCGAGCGCGAGCACTCGTGGAACGCCTCGTGGAAAAAGTAGCGGTAGACGGTGTAGCCGAGGAAGAGCCCCGCGAAGAGCAGCACCTCGGTGCCGAGAAACAGCCACATGCCGAGGCGAACGGCACTGTCTTGCTGCGCCTGTGTGTCGAAGTGGTGCGCGAGATGTGCCTCGCCGCGCCCCGGAGCGTGCCCGTCAGATGACGACATGCTCCACCTCCTCTCCCGGCTTCTGGTACGAGTGCGCGTCTTCCGTGATGATCGGCTGCACGTCGAAGTTGTGCTTCGGCGGCGGCGACACCGACAGCCACTCGTAGCCGCGCGAACCCCACGGATTCTCCGGGGCCCGCTTGCCGCGTACGAGCGCGAAGACCATGTAAATGAGGATGATGACGAAGCCGATCGCCAACAGCGACGAGCCGGCCGTCGACGCGACGTTGAGCGCCTGGAAGCGCTCCGGGTACATGTAATAGCGGCGCGGCATGCCGGCGTTGCCTAGGAGAAACTGCGGGATGAACGTCGCGTTGAAGCCCAACACGATGAAGCCGGCCGCCGTCATGGCCCAGCCCTCGTGGTACATGCGCCCGAACATCTTCGGGAACCAGTAGTGCAGCGCGATGAGGAACGCCATGATGACGGCGCCGACCATGATGAAGTGGAAGTGCGCGACGACGAAGTACGTGTCGTGCCAGTGGACGTCCAGCGACACCGTGGCGACGGCGATGCCCGTCATGCCGCCGAAGACGATGAAGAAGAGAAAGCCGCAGATGTAGATGAGCGGCGCCTTCACCGAGATCGACCCGCGGTACATCGTCCCGACCCAGTTGAAGACCTTGATGGCCGTGAACACGCCGACGAACATCGAGATGACGGCGAAGGCGCCGTTCTCGAACGTCGACTGCCCCGACACGAACATGTGGTGGCCCCAGGCGAAAAAGCCGACGAACGCGATGCCCAGCGATGAGTACGCGATCATCTTGTAGCCGAAGACGTTCTTGCGCGAGTAGGCGGCGATGGCCTCGCTGATGACGCCCATCGACGGCAGCACCATGATGTAGACGGCCGGGTGCGAGTAGAACCAGAACATGTGCTGGAAGAGCACCGGGTCGCCGCCCTTCGTCGCGTCGAACAGGCCGAAGCCGCCGATGCGCTCGATGCCGACGAGCAAGACCGTCAGGCCGATGACCGGCGTCGCGAGCACCTGGATGATCGACGTCGCGTAGATGGCCCAGATGAATAGCTGCAGGCGCATCCAGCCCATCCCCGGCGCGCGCAACGTGTGAATCGTCACGATGAAGTTCAGGCCGGTCAGGATCGACGAGAACCCCAGGATGAAGACGCCGAGCAACACGGGAAACAGCGTCATCGGCGTCGTCGTGCTGTACGGCGCGTAGAACGTCCAACCCGTGTCGGTGCCGCCCAAGATCATGCCGGCGAGCGCGAGCGTCGCGCCGCCCCAGTACAGATAGAGCGACAGCAAGTTCAGCCGTGGAAAGGCGACGTCCTTCGCGCCCAGCATGAGCGGCAACATGAAGTTGCCGAACACGCCCGGGATCGCGGGGATCATGAACAAGAAGATCATGACGACGCCGTGGAGCGTGAACATGCGGTTGTACGTGTTCGCGCCCATGATCGTCGGATCAGGGGTGAGCAGCTCGAGGCGCAGGGCCATCGCGAAGATCCCGCCGAGCAGGAACGCGATGAGGACCGACCCCAGGTACATGATCCCGATGCGCTTGTGATCGACGGTCGTGAGCCACGACATGACGCCGCGATCGGCGTTCAGGTAGTTCACCTCGATGGGGGCGCCGGTGTCGACGGTGTCGTCCACGTTATCGACCTTTTCCGACGGTGACTGGCTCATAGACCGCTTCCTTGGACGGCACGTTCTCGAGGCTCGTGCTGCGCAGTGATTTGATGAACTCGACGAGCGCGGCCGCCTCGGGCGCCGCGAGGCGACCCTTGTACGTCGGCATGACGGGCTTGAACCCCTTCACGATCCTTCCGCGCGGATCGATCATCGAGTCGGTGAGATAGGCCTCGTCGGCGACGATCTGCTCGCCCGTTTCGAGTGTCTCGCGACGGCGATACAGGTCGAGCCACGTCGGCCCGATGTGCGCCTCACCCGTGACGGAGTGGCACTTGAGGCACCCCTGCGCCATGGCGATCTTCTTGCCGTACTCGACGAGAGACCCGTGGAAGCTCCCCCCGTCGTCGGTGCTCGAGTCGACGCGCTCGGCGAGACCGGCGCGTTGATCGAGCAGCCACTGATCGAACTCGGGGCCCGGCATGACGACGACCTCGCCCCACATCTGAGAGTGCCAGGTGCCGCAATACTCGGCGCAGAGGATCTGGTAGCGGCCGGGCTTCGTCGCCTCGAACCACGTCTCCGTGTAGCGCCCCGGCAGGACGTCCTGCTTGATGCGGAAGTCCGGCACGTAGAAAGAGTGGATGACGTCGCGGCTCGTCATGAGCAGACGCACGGGGCGGTTCGCGGGGACGTGGATCGTGCCGATGGCGTTGGGTCCGCCGCCGGCGTACGAGAACTTCCACATCCACTTCTTCGCCATGACGTAGATGTCCATCGTGTTCGCGGGCGGCGTCGTGTACCAGACGTAGTCCGAGTAACCCTGGACGAACCAAGCGAGGAAGAAGGCGAGCGGCACGCCGATGACGCCGAGCTCGAACCGCACGCTCGGGTTGATGACGGGCGTCGACTGATCTGGACGGCGCTCGCGGTACTTGAAGAAGAACCCGAAGGCGAGCAGGCCCGTCGCGATCGAGGCCAGCATCGTCACGCTGACGACGAAGTAGTGAAGCTTGTCGACCGGGCCCGCGAAGGTCGAGGCCTGTTCAGGCAGCCACAGGAGGCGACGCATGAGCTCGTTCATGCCGCCCTCGATCCACCGCCAGCGGCGTTGCGTAGTTTATTCATCGCGATTTCCTTCCGCCACAGCACGGTCAGAAGTCCCGCGAGAGCGAAAAACACGAGCGCCGCGCCGATGCGCATGAAGCCAAAGACGAAGGGGGCGTACCGCCTCGTGACCGGGTCGTACTTGTAACAAGAGAGGATGACCTTATCGAAGGACGTGCCCACGCGGCCGCCGCCCGCCTCGACGACGGCCATGCGGAAGTCGCGCGACGAGTACTCGACGCCGTAGAGGTAGCGGGCGATGATCCCACCCGGAGCGAGCACGAACGCGACGGCGTCGTGTGCGAACTGCTTGCTCTGCTCGTCGTATTTGTAGCGGAAGCCGACGGCGTCGGCGAGCGCGCGCGCCGCGACGCCCTTGTCGCCGGTCGAGACCCAGAACGGCCAAGCCGCGGGGCCGGCGCCGTTCCCAAGCAGGCCGAGGATGCGCTTCTGAACATCGGTCGCGAGCTTCGTATCTTCCTCGGGATCGATGCTGACGTCGACGGCGAGGACGTCCTGGCCGAGCGTGAGCTTCGCCTCTTTGAGCGCCTTGACGAGCCCGTCGAGGACGAGGCTGCACAGCATGGGACAGCGGTGATAGCCGAGGGTCACGAGGACGGGCTTGTCCTGCGCGAGCAGGTCGTCGAGCGCGACGACCTTGCCGTTGGTGTCGGTGAACTTGAGGTGCGAGGGCACGCGATCACCGAGGTGCTCGATGACGTCGATGTCCTGGAGCGCTGCGAGCGGCTGCTCGCTGCCCGCGGGGAACGTGAGCGGCAGCTTCTCGGCGTGCGCGACGCCCGAGAAAATGCCGAGCGCCGCGAGCCCAAAGCCGACCGCCGTCGCGCGTGAGGCCACTGCCGTCATTTCGGCGCCCCCGCGGGTGACGCGCCCGACGCCACCTGCTGGAGGGCCTGGTCGATCGGAATGTGCACGACGCCCTTGTTGCGATCGACCCAGCCGTAGCTGTCGAGGTGCGCCTGTCGCTCGGCGCGCCACTTCGGCAAGCGGTGGTCCGACGTGAACGGAACCTGGTCGACGATGCCGATCTCGGCGGGCATCGTCTTCGTCTCGACCGGGCGGGCCTTGCCGGTCTTGGCCTCGGTCGCGTCCTTCGTCGAGTGGTAGAGCATGAACGCCCACCAGATGGCGATCGCGAAGATCACGAGCGACCCGACACCGACGCCCACGACCTTGCTGTAGTCGACGACATCCTGCCCGACGTTTGCGTCGGGCACGTGGCCCTTACCGTGTGCGTGGTCGCTCATGGCTGCCTGTACCCGAGTGAGTCGGCCAAGTACGGATCCTTGATGGGGAGGGCGTATTGGCCGCGTAGCCGCGACACGCCGAAGGAGACCGAGAGCAGCCCGATGCCGAAGAAGGCCGTCGCGTCGGTCCAGTGAAAGGCGACCTCAGTCGGGTTCAGCGTCGGCATGATGAGCCAGTACAGGTCGACGTAGTGGACGAGCAGGATCCACAACGCGACGATCATGAGCTTGCGCGGGTCACGCTTGAGCGACCGCGACAGCAGCGCGCCGAACGGCATGAAGAAGTTGCCGACGATCATGAAGATGCCCACCCAGGCCCAGCCCGGCGCGAAGCGCGTCATGTAAAACGGCGTCTCTTCGGGCAGGCCCGCGATCCAGATGAGGAGCAGCTGCGAGAACGCGATGTACGTCCAGAAGCAGACGAACGCCAGCATGAGCTTGCCGATGTTGTGCGTGTGCTCGGCCGTGAGGTAGGCGCCGAACGAATCCTTGCCGCGCGACTCGGCCGTCACGATCGCGAGCAGCGACAGCGCGCTCGCGAGGCTGCCGCCGAAGTAGTAGACGCCATAGACCGTCGAGAACCACGTCGGGTTGAGGCTCATCATCCAGTCGAAGGCCGCGAAGGTCATCGCGAGCCCCACGAACGGAATCATGCCGGAAGCGAAAGAACGCTGCTTCTGGGTGAGCTGGACGTCCCCCGTCGTGTCCTGCTTCTTCGACCACCCGTATAGGCGGAACGAGACGAACGACGCGAGCAGAATGTAGAAGAAACCGCGGCCGATGAAGGAGCTCGTGTTGAGCCAAGGTCGCTTGTGATCGAGGAGCGCCAGCGTCTCCTTGAGGTGTGGCGTCCCCGCCGGGAAAGACGTCGCGGGGTCGACCCACGAGTACAGGTGCTTCATCCCGAAGATCACGGGGATGAACAGCAGGAGAAACAGAGGCATCGTCGCGCTCATCGCCTCGACGGGGCGGCGCAGCGCCACCATCCACTTCGCGCGCGTCGCGTGGAAGATCTGCAGCAGGAGGACGGAGGCGAAGGCGAGGCCGCACCAGTACGCGAACGCGACGAGGTACGAGAACGACGCCGTCTTGGGATCGATCGCGAAGCCGCCGAGGGTCGCGAGCACGAGCACGAGGCCGACGCCGCCGCCCGCGACGAGCCACTGCTTGCCGCCTGCAAAACGGTCTATTTGCACGGGGGACGAGGACACTGCCGAGCTCACGGATGCTCCTTCTGGACGGGGGCCGGCGGCGCCGACTCGAGCTTGGCCCGAACCGCGGGGGGAAGCTGGTCGACGTTCGCGCTCTGCGAGAGCTGGAGGGCGCGCAGGTAGGCGACGACGGCCCAGCGCTCTTCGACGGTCAGCTCGGCGGCGTAGGACGCCATCATGCCGAAGCCTCGCGACGCGACCTCGAAGAGATAGCCCGACGGCTTCGCGATGTACTTCTCGGTCACGAGCGAAGGCGGCGGGCGCAGCGACATCTGCGTCCCGACGATGCTGATGCCGTCGCCGACGGGGCCGTGGCAGGTGGCGCAGGTGATGTCGAAGCGCTTGCGGCCGAGCGCCAACAGCTGCGGCGTCACGGGCACGGGGATCGCCGTCGCGTACTTCGGGAGCGGCTCGCCGTTCGGCTGGATCGGACCGTCAGGCAGGCGGCCCGTCGAAACGGGGACGTTTTGCGTGAGGCGCTCGCGCGGCACGGTGCCCTCGGGAGGCGCGTGCATCGACAGGCCGTCCTCGAAGAAGACGCTCTCTTTGTAGCGCCCGGCGCGTGGCTGACTGTCGGCCATGACGTCGAGAATGTTCTCGTCGATGCACGACGCGGCGCCGAGGGCGAGCGTCGCGAGACCGAGCAATGTGAGACGGGAGGTCATCGTTCGACCTCCTCGATGATCTCGACGTGGACGGCACCCTGCGCGCGCGCCTCGGCGGCGGCGCGGTCGGGAGACTCGCCCGGCGGGACCTTGATCGAGAGGAAGAACCCGTCGATCGACGCCGCACGGAATGCCTCCGACTGGAACACCGGGTGATACGGCTTCGGCAGGCCGGCGAGCGTGAAGAATCCGAAGAACGACGACGTACCGGCCATGAGCACGGCGAGCTCGAACGTGATCGGAATGTTCGCCGGCGGGCTGTGCGGCGGCCGGTTGCCGATGTTGATTGGCCAGTCGATCACGTTCATGAACGTGATCATCGAGTAGGCGATGAACGCGCCGGCGATCGCGCCGCCAAGGACAATGCGGGGAATCAACGGCTTACCGAGGCCGAGCGCGGCCTCGAGGCCGTGAATCGGGTACGGCGTGTGGGTGTCGAGGCCGGTGTGTCCCGCCTCGCGCACGCGGCGCGTTCCCTCGAGGAGCGCGTCTGAGTCCGCGAACTTCGCGAGGACGTAGTGCTCCGGGACGAAGCCCGAACCCTCATGACCGCCGCCGCTCATCAGTGCGCCTCCGCCTTGTCGTGCGCGTGCTCGGCGTGGGCCAGCTCGTGACGGAGCTCTTTGATTTCGGTCACGGCTACGGCCGGCACGAACTTGAGGAAGAGCAGGAACAGCGTCGAGAAGAGGCCGATCGTGCCGATGAACAAGCAGATGTCGACCCAGGTCGGACCGTAGTTGTGCCAGCTCGAGGGCAGGTAGTCGCGGTGCAGCGACGTCACGACGATGTTGAAACGCTCACACCACATGCCGACGTTGATGAGAATCGACGCGACGAAGATGGCGCTCATGTTCGTCCGCACCTTCTTGAACCAGAAGACATGCGGCACACACACGTTGCAGAAGAACATCGTCCAGAAGATCGGCGCCATGGGACCGGTCCAACGAACCTTGAAGAACTGCCCGGCTTCGTAGGGGTTGCCGCTGTACCAGGCGATGAAGTGCTCCATGATGTACCCGTAGGACACCATCATCCCCGTCGCGAGCATGACCTTGCACATGTTCTCCATGTGCTTGACGGTCACGACGTGCTTGAGGCCCAGGAAGTGACGGGCCGGGATCATCCAGGTGGCCACCATGGCGAAGCCCGAGAACACGGCGCCCGCGACGAAGTACGGCGGGAAGATCGTCGTGTGCAAGCCGGGGAGCACGGAGACGGCGAAGTCGAACGAAACGATCGTGTGAACCGAGAGGACGAGAGGCGTCGAGAGCCCGGCGAGCAGCAGATAGGCCCACTTGTACTCGGCCCAGTGACGTCCCGAACCGCGCCACCCCATGG
>JBBQJG010000263.1:0-8219 GCA_038325725.1 Polyangia bacterium
GTGGCGCGAAGGCGCAGCAGCTCGACGCGCGCTCCGAGATCTGGCCGCGCGCGCGCGACGCGCGTGTAGACGTCGAGCAGCCCCGTCCAGTCACCCGTCGCCGCCGCGAGGCGCTCGAGGTTGGGGAGCAGCTCGTCCCCCGCGGGATCGGCGGGCAGCGACTCGCGCAGCGTCGCGAAGGCGCGCGCCGGATCCTCGAGCTTCTCTTCGCAGATGAGCCCGATCTTCAGCGAGGCGGCGAGCTGCTCGAACGGCTCGGCGGCACGCGCGCGCGCGCCCTCGTAGATCTGAATCAGCTCTTCGTAAAGGCCGTTGCGCTCGGCGGCCGCGTCGACGAGCTTGAGCGCCTCGGCGTCGGGGCTCTCCGTATAGGCGCGCCGGAACCATTCGAAGGCGACGCGCGGATCCTCGAGCTTGTCCTCGTAGAGCCGCGCGACCTCGAGCAGCAGCCGCCGCCGCTCGGCCGGATCGCTCGTCTGATCGAGCAGCTTCTCGTCGGTGAACGCGAGGCGCTGGGCGTTCCCCGTCGTCGTGTAGAGCGCCGCGAGCGCTTGGAGAGCCTCGAGATTGTTTAGATCGATCTCGAGCACGCGCTCGAACGCCGTGATGGCCTTCTTGTCGTCGCCGAGGCGATCGCGCCACAGGACGCCCACCTCGAGCGCGCGCGGCGTGCGCTGGGCTGGATCCTCGGTGAGAAAGAGCTGGCGCTCGGCGACCTTGACGACCTTGGCCCAGTCCTGACGCCGCTCGTAGAGCGCGCGCAGCCGCTCGTGCGCGACCCAGTTGCGCGGGTCGAGCTCCGAGATCGCCTGCTCGAGCGCGTGCGCGGCTTCGTCGGGGTTGTGCAGCTTGTCGTCGAAGAGCTGCGCGCGGAGCAGGGCCAGCTCGACGGCGCGGGCGGGATCTGGCGCGAGGGGGATCTGCCGCTCGAGGATGCGCACGAGCGTGGCCCAGTCGCCGTCGCCCGAGTAGATGCGCGACAGCGCCGTGAGAGATTCCTCGTCGCCGGGGAGCAGCTCGCACAGCTGTTCCCACGCGCGGCGCGCGCGCGCGACGTCGCGCAGCGGCTCTTCGGTGAGGCGCGCGAGGGCGCGCAGCTGCTCGCCCTGCGCCGCCGGATCGCCGACGAGCCGTTCGACCTGGAGGTCGAGGATGCGCGCGAGCTCGGCGGGCTTGCCGAGGGTCGTGTACAGCTCCGTGAGCGCCTCGAACGCGCGCGGGCCGTCGGGATCGGCGCGGACGACGTCCTCCCAGCGTTCGGCCGCGCCCGCGGGATCGGCGAGCGGGCCCTGCAAGAGCTCGGCGGCGCGCGTGAGCAGCTGGGCCTTCTCTTCTTGCCCGCCTGCGTGCGGGCCGCCCGCGTGCTTCGCGTGGTGCTCGAGCACCTCGACGAGACGGCGCGCGTCGCCCGCGCGCTCGAGGACGCCCTCGAGCCTCGTCATCGTGTCGCGATCGCCGGGCACGGCCTCGAGGACCTCGCGCGCGGCCCACTCGGCCTGCGGGCGATCGTCGAGCTTCTCGTCGTAGATCTCGAGGAGCCGACGTAGCAGCGTGACCCGCTCCTGCTTCGTCGCTGCCGCGTCGACCTGTTCGCGCAGCGCCTGCGCGAGCCCCGCGAAGTCGCCCGCGTGCTCATAGACATCTACCAGGGCGCGCGTCGCGACGGCGTCGCGCGGATCGCTGCGCAGGACTTCCTTGTAGACCTCGATCGCGCGGGAGGCATTGCCGAGCTTCTCGCGGTGGATCTGGGCCACCCGCCGCAGGACCTCGTTGCGTTGCGAGAGGTCCGTGTTGAGCGCCGCCTCGCGCTCGAGCAGGGCCGCCATGCGGTCCCAGCTCTTCGCCTTGAGCAGCATGCGCCGCTGCGCCTCGCGCGCGCGCGCGTTCTTGGGCTGCAGCTCTTCGATGCGCTGCCAGGCCGACAGCGCGCGGTCGGGGTCGCCGAGGTTCTTCTCGGTGACGTTCGCGATCTCCTCGAGCCGCGCGACGAGATCCTCGGGGGCGGCGCCCGTCGCGCGCGCGCGGTCATAAGAGAACTCGAGCAGATCGGCGAGCGCCGCGAAGTCGCCCTTGTCGCGGAAGTGCTCGGCGTAGGCGGCGAGCGCGACCTGGTTCTCGGGCTCGATCTGCAGGACGGCGTGCAGGTAGACGGCCGCCTGATCGCGGTCGCCGAGCCGGTCGCGGTACAGGGCCGCGAGCTCGACCATGATGCGCGCGCGCGTCGGCAGGTCCTCGATGACGCCCAGCTCGCGCTCGCGCAGCTCGGCGAGCTTCGCGTACTCGTGTCCCCCGAGGTAAAGCTCCGACAGCTTGTCGGACGCCGGGCCGCCCGGCGGCTCGAGTGCCGCGATCTCCCCGTAGACGCGCTGGGCCTCGGTCGCGTCGCCGAGCTCGCCCTCGGCGAGCTGCGCGCGCTTGTAGAGATAGTCGATCCGCTCGGTGTCGTTCGCGGCCGCTTGGACGCGCTCTCGGTAATACCGATCGAGATCGGTGAACCGACGCGCGTCGTAGTACACGCGCTCGAGCAGCTCGCCCGATTCGGCGTGGCCCGGCTGCGCCTGCAGCGCGCGCCTCAGGGCCGCGACCGCGTTGTCGGCGTCGCCGGCCTCCTGCCGACGCCGCGCGACCTGATAATAGATCGCGGCCGCGCGCTCGAGCCCGTCGGCCCCGATCCAGTTAGGGTTCGCGTAGACGGCGCCCAACAGCTCGAGCGCGCGTTCATCGTGCGGGCGCAGGCGCACGACCTCCGTGAGGCGCTGCGCGGCGGCGTCGAGCTCTTCGAGCTTTTCGCCCAGCACGCGGCCGAGGCCCAGCAGGAGGTCTGCGCGGCGCTTGGCGTCCGCCGTGCCTTCGAGCTCGAGCTCGTAGAGGCGGACGACGCTGCGGTAATCGCCGAGGGCGCGGTAAATCTTCCGCGCCGATTCGATCGACTTGACGTGCTCGGGGGCGAGCTTGCCCGGCCGCTGCGGGTTGCGGACGACGCGCTCGAGCTTGCCGAAGTGGTTGACGAAGAGCTGGCTCATCTCCGACTGCAGCTCGGCGATGCGCGCCGGATCGCGGGTGCGCGCGACGGCGGCCGCCTCCATCTCGAGCATCGTCATGTAGTCGGCCGTGCGGCCCTGCTCGCGGTAGATGTCCTTGAGGCGGGCGGCCGCGCGGATGTGGGTCGGGTCGCGATCGACGGCGTTCGCGAGATCGGCCTCGGCGCCCGCGGCGTCGCCCAGCTGGTCGACGCGCAGCTCTGCCGCCAGATAAAAGAGCTCGCCCGCCTTCGCCCCGTCATCGAGGGCGAGCGCGCGCGTCTCGTACAGCGTGACGAGCTTGTCGTGCTTTTCGGCTTGGCGATACGCTTTGCGCAGCGCCACGAAGGCTTCGGTGTCGGCCGGATTGCGTTGAAGCGCGGCCTCGTACTCGCGGACCGTGGGCATGGGGGCGACCTCTTCCCGAACGACGAAACGCGGGGGAGAACTAGAGCCAGCAACCCTACAAAAGCGAGGCGGCGACGTTAGCACGGGCGCCCGTCGGAAGAAAAGCGCGCCGAATGCTTTTAACGGCCCGATTTACATCGAGATTTCGTCAAAATTTCTGGTCGTTTACTGCGCCCGGCCCGGTTACTACGCCGGCCCGGTCCGACCGAGCCGGACCCGGCCGGCACCTGGTCCCTCGGCCGACCTCGGGCAGTCCTCAGAGGATTGGGCTCGGGCGCGGCCCTGTCTCAGTGGTACAGGAATACGATCTCGACGCGGTTGTTCTTGGCCCGTCCCGCGCCGTGGTTCTCGGCGATGGGCTCGTCCGGACCGAGGCCGCTCGTCATCAACCGCCGCGCGTCGACGCCGCGCTCGACGAGCGCCGAGGCGACGGACTGGGCGCGCGACAACGAAAGCGCGACGAGCTCGCCGGCTTTTCCTCTGTTGTCCGTGTGGCCGAGCACCTGGACGGGGTAGGTCGGGTACTTCTTGATGAGCTGCGCGAGCCCGTCGAGCACGCCTTCGTGCCCGGGGCCGACGATCGTCTGCTTCTTGACGAAGAGATCGGTGACGGAGAGGACGAGGCGCTGGAGATCGCTGCGGCGATCGTTGCGCACCGAGACGCCAGCGATGCCCGTCGCGTCATGTTGGAGCGCATCGTCGCGCAGCTTGTTCTCGGTCGTCGCCTCGGCCTGCTCGTACTGCGGCTTGGCGAGCTCGATGGAGCGGTCGGCGTTCTTCTTCGCGACCTCGGCGCTCGCCTGCGCGTCGGCGAACGCGCCGTCCTTGAGCTCGGTCCGCGCCTTGCCGAGCATGTCGGTGGCGGCGCGGTACTCGGCGCTCGCGTACTTGCTCGCGTCGACGGTCTCGGCCGTGCGCAGCGACATCTGCGCGGTGCCGATCTTCTGCTCGGTCTCGAGCTGCTGCGACAACAGTTGCTGCTGGGCCTGGGCCTTCTGCTGCTCCGAGCTCATCTGCTCGGAGAGCTTCGCCTTGTCGGCGTCGGCGGCCTTGCGCGCGTCGACGTACTTCTGCACGAGGATGAGCTTCTCGCTCTCGCTCACCAGATCCTTGGAGACGCTCGCGAACTCTTCCTCGGCGCCAGCTTGCTGCGCCGAGAGCTTCTCGATGCGCGCCTTGAGGCGATCCTGCTCTGCGAGCGCGAGCGCTGTCTTGAGCTTGATCTGCGCCATGAGGGCGTCGCGGCGGGAATTCTCGAGGTCGTTCGACTCCCATTCTTCGGTGGCGTGCGCGGCCAGCTTGTCGGAGCCCATCACGAGATCGGGCGAGCGCTTGGTCGCGTCCGGGACGCCCGGATCCTTCTTGAGCCTGTCGTAGGCCTCGAGCTCGCGTGGACGCGGCGGCGTCGCGCAGCCGGCCGCGAGGCCCAAGCTGAGAACCCCGCAGAGACCGGCGCTGACGAACGCACGCGAAGCCATTCGGATCGACGTCATTTGGAGCCCGCCTCGAGCGCCTTCTTTTTGACGGCGACGCCGGCCAGCGACCGGTGGGCTTGATCGATCTTTTGCCGCAGCTCCTTGAGCGCAGCGTCGCGCTTGTCGGCCTGGGCGCGCAGCTTCGAGACGTTGATCTTCTGGCGCACGAGCTCGGCCTGCGCGAGCGCGCGGTCGAGGACCTCGCGCACCTGATCGTATTCGTGCTTGGCCCGCAGCGTCCACGCCTCTTCGAGCCAGGTCTTGAGGAGCGTGGTCTCGTCGCCGGCCGCGTGCAGCTCGTCGAGACGCTCGAGGTCGCTCGCGCCGGAGCGCTGCGTTTCGATTTGACGTTGCAGATCGTCTTCCTCACCGGCCCAGGCAGTCGAGGCCAGTGCGCCGGGAAGCGAGAGCGAGACGGAAAGTGCGAGTACCCACCGAGTAGTCCAGCGATGCATAGGTTGACGACAGTAAGCTCCGGGAACTCCGAGTTCAAGTGCGCCGCGTCGTCGATCCAACGTCGGCATCCATGGGCGTCCATGCCGCGGAGCGCGCGCGCCGGCGCCCGTCGCGCGGGCGCGACCTCAGTGCGCGTTTACCGCAGGCCGCGGAGCTTGCCGATCGACCAATCGATCGCGGCCGCGATCGCGAGGCCGGTCGCCGTGCCGACGACGTCCCAGGTGAGGTCGCGGAAGGACGCGTCGCCGTGTCCCGACAGATCCCAGAGCTCCTTGCCGACGCCGGCCGTGAGCGCGAGGCCGCCGCCGACGGCGAGGCGAACGCGGACGTCTTCGGTGGCGAGGGCCGCGTCCGAGTAGCCGACGTTCGCGATGAGGGCGCTCGCGCCGAAGTGGAGGGCCTTGTCGCGGCCGAACCAGGGATCGGGCGCGGGATCGCCGGCATGCGCCGTCGTCGACGCCAGCACGCCGGCCAGCGCCGCCCAAAGCGACAGGCGCGCGAAACGGGGCGGGCTCCCGTTCAAGACGCCACCCACCCGAAGTGCCGCGCCGCCCGCGCGAGGACCGTGAAGAGGAGCAGCGCCGGGAGCAGCCCGAGGGCGTTCCCCAGCATGTAGTCGCGAAACGGGATCCCCAGGGCGCCCGCGACGATGTTCGTGAGCGAAAAGTTTCCGACGGGGACGACGCGCACGATCGTCATCGTGAGGACGCCGCGCCGCCCGAGGCGCTCGCGCATGCGCGCGAGGCGTGGGCCCTCGATCCAGGTCGGGCGGTGCCGCGCGACGACGCGGCCGATCGCGAACGTCACCATTGCGCCACACAGGACGCCGCCCAGTCCGAGCGCGAAGGCGCGTGCGGGCGGAAAGACGAGCGCCGTCGCCGCGATCAACCACGTCACGGGAAACAGCGTCAGCGCCGCCACGACATAGGCGAGCAGCACGAGGGCCGGCGCCGCGGGGTGGTCGCGCAGCGCGCTTCCCAGGGCGGCGAGGCGTCGCGGCTCGATCCACGCCGACAGCGGCGTGAACCGCCACAAGATGATGGCGCCGACGAGCGCCGCCAGCAAGTAAGCGAGCGCGCGCCACGGCCCCCCCGCCGAGGGAGTCCAGGCGCGCGCGTCTTGCCGAGCCGTCGTCATCGTAGCGCGATCATCGCGTGGCGACTGTACCAGGCCCGAGCCGCCGACCTCAGCCCCCGCAGGCGCCGTCGACGCAATCGGCGCCCGCGCCGCATTGATTCGCGAGCCGACATTGCGGCGCGGCCTCGTGTGCCGTGACGCACACGCCGCCGCGGCAGAACGCGCCCGACGTGCCCGCGCAGCAGTCGATGTCGCCGGCGCACGCCGTGCGGCACACGGCGTTCACGCACGCGCGGCCCACGGGGCAGTCGCTCGCACCGTGGCACTGGGGCTTCGGTTCGACGTCGGGTTGGCAGACGCCGTCGACGCAGCGATCGGCGGCCGAGGCGCAGGTCGCGCCCGCTTGGCAGCGCGCGTGGCAGACGCCGTTGATGCACGTCGCGGACGTGCCGCATTCGGCGTCGTAGACGCATGCTCCGGTCGCCGCCGGCGTCGGTGTCTGACAATAGCCGCTCGTGCACGTTTGTCCTGTGCCGCACGTGAGCGACGAGCCGCAGGCACGTTCGCACGCGCCGTTTCGACAACGCGCGTTCGTCCCGCACTGGTTGTCGAACTGACAGCCGGGCGCGCTCGGGGCCACGCCACCGTTGGGGCCGCAAGTGCAGCTCTCGCTATCGCTGGCGCCGGTGCCGCCCGCACCGCCGACGTTCACACCACCAGCGCCACCGACGCTGGTCCCCGTCGACCCGCTCCCGGCGGCGCCGCCGTCCGTGCCGCGCCTCCCGCCCCCGCCGCCGGCGCCAGTCCTCCCGCCGCCGCCACCCGCCGCGCCGCCGTCGCCGAAGGGCAGTCCGCCCCCGTCGGTGCCGCTCACGCCGGCCGTACCGTACGTCGGCCAGTTGTTGTCCCACGGGGAGCCGCCGTTCGCGTACTGGGGAGGCGGCGTTTGATTGTACTGATCGTCTCGCGTCGCGTTCCAGCCGTCGCTCTCCGGGCACATGCAGGCGGCGAGGGGCAGGGCTAAAGCGGCCGTCAACAACAACTGGGTGAGCGCAGGTCGAAGCATCGCGTTCGTCATTTGAGTGAGTCTCCTTGGATAGGTGCACGTGCTCTTCGCAAGGCGGAGGCCAGCGGCCGGGCGGCGTGATCGCGCCGACGCTGGCGCGCGGTGGGCGCATTCCGCGCCGCCTTCGCGTGCGGTTTCGCGCGCGTGCTCGCGTGAGGGCTCGCACGACGCTCCGCGCGCGTGTGAAGCCGTCACGCTCGCCCGTGGTGGGCGCGCCGTGACGGGGGCCGCACGAGCGCTGCCGTTTCAGACAGCGGACTGTTAGAATCCTGACGCCATGGAAGATTCGATCGAGGTGCGATACGCAGGTGTGATCGTGGGGCGCACGGCGGCCGTGCGCGGGCTCGACGGCAGCGGCGCTTTCATCGGCATCGCCGAGCCGCTCCCCGTCGGGACGATCGTCACGCTCAAAATGTCCGATGGCACCAAAGAGGCGCGCGTCGAGGAGGTCGTCGAGTCGGCCGAGCCGAACGTCGTCGGCATGCGGGTCGTCTTCGACCTTGGCGCGAGGGCGCCCCGCGCGGCCGCACCCGTGGCGGCGCCCGCGCCCGTGGCGGCGCCTGCGCTCGTGGCGGCGCCTGCGCTCGTCGCGGCGGCCGCGCCCGTGGCGGCGCCTGCGCCCGTGGCGGCGCCCGCGCCCGTTGCGGCGGCGTCGGCCCCCTCGAGGATGTTGCCCTGCGAATCGGTGACCGTGACGTCGCCGACCTTGAGGCCGGG
>JBBQJG010000264.1:0-8201 GCA_038325725.1 Polyangia bacterium
CTGGTAGCCCGGGTACTCGAAGTGCAACAGCGACGACGAAGCGACAATCTTCGTGTCCGTCATCGTGTAGGGCGTCGTGCCCACGACGACGCCGTTGACGCTCACGCGAGCGCCGGGCGGCTGGGTTTGTAGGATCGTCGAGCTCGCGCAGCCTGCGAACGCGCAGAGCGTGAGACCGGCGATGACCGGGAAGGAGCGACCGAGACGCAGGCGGGTGATCGTCATGGACGCGCAGTGTAGGGCGGCCCGGCGCGCAGGTAAACCGGGGACCGTCAGCGCGCGGCGGACGACCGACGCAGGGTCATGTGCGTCTCGCCGAACACGCCCGCGGCCGAGCCGAGCGCGAGCTGTCCCTTGACCTCGCCACTCGCATCGACGCGGAGGGCGCCCCGCGCGGAGAACGTCTGGTTCGGGGGACACTGGCAGGCGAGGTCGAGGCCGCCGCTGGGCGACAGCGCCCCGATCATTCGGTAGCTCTGGCGCGCCGACGTGTTGTAGAGCCAGCCCGTCGTGTTGCCACCGCCGGCGATCTGCAGGAAGAGGCGGCCTTTTTGATTGTGCGCGGGATCCGTCCACGGACCTTCCCACGCGCCGGCGAGCTCGGCGGGGCTGGCGTTCGCGGGACCGCGACGCTCGGGCGCGACATTGGCAGTCGGGGGAGCCGCCGCCGTCGAGGGCTGGCTCGGGGCGGGCGCCGCGGCGACCGAAGCGGGAGCGTCGCCGTGATGTCCTTTGCGGCCCGGCGTGTGCGGCTCGGCCGTCGCAGCCGCCGGGGCAGGGGCCATGGGTGCCGGCGCAGGGGCCGACGGGGCCGGGGCGGGTGCCATGGGCGCGACCGCCGTTGCTGTCGGTGCCCGAGGTGGGGCGGAGGGTGCCGCGCTCGCCGCTTCGTGCGGGGCGGGCGCGCGGTTCAACAAGAAGGCCGCCGCACCGCCGCTCACGACCAGGACGAGCGCCGCGACGATGAGGGTGCCGCGTCGGCCTCCGGGCCGCTCGCTCGCGACCTCGGCCGCCGCGCCGCCGAAGGTCGTGTGCACGGCGGGCGCCGGCGGTGACGTCGACGCGCCCCCGGCGGTGGCGGTCGCCGCCGCGGGGCTCGGCGCCGCGAACGCGGCCGCGCCCGGCACCGTCGTCATGCGCGAGACATAGGTCATGAGCCGCTCGGCGACGGCGCGCATGCTCGGCGGCCGCTCGGAGGGCGTCTTGCGCAGCAGCTCGCCGACGAGCTCGGCGAGCGGCGGCGGCACGGACGGGTTGAGCGCGCGCGCGTCGGGCGGCGCCTCGGTCAGGTGCGCCACCATGAGCTCGCCGAAGTTGTCCTTCGTGAACGGAGGGCGGCCCGTGAGCATCTCGAACAGCACGCAGCCGAGCGAGTAGATGTCGGTGCGGAAGTCGATCGTCGCCGAGTCGCGGCACTGCTCGGGCGACATGTAGAGCGGCGTCCCCATGACGGACCCACTGCGCGTCTTGTGAACCTGCGCCGCCTGTAGCTCGCCCGCGAGCTTGGCGATGCCGAAGTCGACGACCTTGATCGAATCGGGTGGGTCGGTTTGAACGAAGAGGTTCTCGGGCTTGAGGTCGCGGTGGACGATGCCCTTGGCGTGAGCCGCGTCGAACGCCTCTGCGAGCGCGCGCCCGAGGCGCGCCACCTGCAGCGGGGGGAGCGGCCCCTGCCGGGCGATCAGCGCCGCGAGCGTCTCGCCCGTGAGCAGCTCCATGACGATGTAGGGGCGGCCCGACGCGTCGACCTCGCAATCGAAGATCTGCACGATGCCCGGGTGCGCGATCGCCGACGTCGCGCGCGCCTCCATGAAGAACCGCTCGAGCAGGTCGGGGCGATCGACGAGCTCGCGCGCCAGCAGCTTGAGCGCCGCCTGCCGTTTGAGGTGCCGGTGCTCGGCGAGATAGACGACGCCCATCGCGCCCGCGCCGAGCTGTCGGAGAATGCGGTAGCTGCCAATCTGTTCGCCGCCCGTCATCGCGTGGCGCGCAGAATACACCGAGCGGGCCCGCGAACGGCGCCGCGTCACGAACCCGACGCGGCGCCGCGCGGTGCGTCCTCGCCCCATCAAGGGACCTCCGGAATCTGCCGACAGCGAGAACGCCCCCCGCCCCCGGCGTGGGTCGAACATGTCGAAGGTGCCGAAGGCCGACGAGACTCTACGCGACGTCGTGACACCCGTGCCTCGGGTGCCGCGCGCGCGCATCCTCGTCGTCGAGGACAATCCGCTCAACCGCCTGCTCGTGCACGACATTCTCGAGCTGCGTGGCCACACGGTCGTCGAGGCGGCCACCGTCGACGAGGCGCGCGCCGCGCTCGATCGCGAGCCGCCCGAGCTGCTGCTGCTCGACGTGCAGATTCCGGGCGGTGGCGGCGAGGCCGTCATCCGCGAGGTGCGGCGGCGGCCCCAGCTCGCGCACCTGCCCATCGTCGCCGTGACGTCGCTCGCGATGCCGGGCGATCGCGAACGGCTGCTCGGCATCGGTTTCCAGGGCTACCTGTCCAAGCCGATCGACACGCGGACCTTCGGGGCCACCGTCGAGTCCTATCTCGTCAAGAGCGCCGAAGACGCGGCGGAAAGAACGGTCAATGCCCGACAGATCGGCTGAGTCCCCCGTCCACGTCCTCGTCGTCGACGACAACTTCCAGAACCGGGAGGTCGCCGAGGGCCACCTCGTGGGCGCCGGCTACGCCGCGATCCAGGCCGAGAGCGGCGAAGAGGCCATCGCGATGCTCGGGACGAGCCGGCCGGACCTCATTCTCCTCGACGTGCTCATGCCGGGCCTCGACGGGTTCGAGACCTGCCGGCGCATTCGAGCGCTGCCCGGCGGCGATCGCATCCCGATTCTGTTCCTCACGGCGCTGGGCGATCTCGGGACGCACAAGGCGGCGCTCGATTCGGGCGCCGACGACTTCCTCACGAAGCCCATCAACCGCACGGAGCTCCTCATCCGCGTGCGTTCGCTCCTGCGCATCAAGGCGCTGTCCGACGAGCAGCTGCGCAACGTCTCGGTGATTTCCGACCAACGCGACGCCCTCGTGGCGGCTCACCGCGAAAAGGAAGAGCTCACGGCGCTCATCGTGCACGATCTCAAGAACCCGCTGTCGAGCATCCTGTCGAACGTGCAGTTCGCGCTGTCGCAAGAGACCCTGGGCGTCGACGAGCGCGATTCGATGCTCGACGTGCTGCGCGCCTCGCAGTCGATGGTGCGCATGGTGATGAACCTGCTCGACATCAGCCGCAGCGAAGACGGCGCGCTCGTGCCGCACATGGCGGAGTTCGACGTGCCGCAGCTGCTCGGCGAGATCGTCTCGGAGATGCAGCGGCGCATCGAGGACAAGGAGCAGAAGCTGACGCTCGCCGTGACGCCGGGCTTGGGCCTCATGACGGCCGATCGGGATCTCGTGCGGCGGATCCTCGAGAACCTCGTCGACAACGCCTACAAATACGGGCCCCGACGCGCGACGATCGCGCTCGAGGCCAGCGTGCTCGCCGCGAGCACGGGGGGCGCCGCCGACACGATCGAGCTGCGCGTGCGCGACCAAGGGGAGGGCATCCCCATGGCGTTTCGCCAGAAGATCTTCGAGAAGTACGCGCGCATCGGCGCGCGCTCGGCGCACGAGGTGCGCAACAGCCACGGCCTCGGCCTCGTCTTTTGCCGGCGCGCCGTCGACGTTCACGGGGGCGAGCTGTGGGTCGAGGAGAACTCAGCCAAGGGGAGCTGCTTCTGCGTGCGCCTCGCGCGACGGCCGGGCGCCCTGCGCGTCACGGGCGAGGTGGGGCTGCCGGGGGGGCACGGGGCCTCCGATGAAGCGAACGAGCCGGCGCCTTCCCGGGCCGACACGACCGGCTGAGGTCCCGTGAACGTCGTCGACGAGACCCCCGGCACGCGGCGGCTGTACGCCGAGTACCGCCAGGAGCTGTGCCAGCGCACGGACCGCATGTTCATGTGGCTGCTGCTCGCGCAGTGGCTCGCGGCCGTCGTGACGGCGCTGTGGTCGAGCCCCGCCGTGTGGAACGGCTCGCTGGGCCAGCTGCCACCGCTCGTGCTCAAGGCGTTCGGTCTCGGGGCCGCGATCGCGTCGCTGCCCATGTACGTCGCCTTCAAGTACCCGGGCTCGATGCTGACCCGGCAGGAGATCGCGATCGGTCAGGGCCTCATCACGTCGCTGCTCATTCACGTCTCGGGCGGCCACTTCGAGATGCGCTACGCGGTGTTCGCGTCGCTGGCCTTCCTCGCGATGTACCGCGACATCACCGTCGTCTTGCTCGCGACGCTGATCTCGTCGCTCGATCACGTGCTCGGTTGTTTCTTTTGGCCGAAGTCGCTCTACGGCGTCATGCACGTCGGTGGCGGCGCCTGGATCCAACACGTCTCGATGATGGTCTTCGAGAACGTGCTGCTCGCGCTCGCGATCCGCAAGAGCCAGGAGGACATGCTCGGGACGGCCAAGAAGCAGTCGATGATCGACACGAGCCGCGCGGCGCTCGAGCGCGAGGTCGCCGAGCGGCAGCGCACCGAGCGCCTGCTTTCGCTCCAGTACGTCATCACGCGCGTCCTCGCGGGCGCCAACAGCCTCACCGAGGCGGCGCCGCTCATGCTGCGCATCATGGGTGAGAACCAGGGCTGGCACATCGGCGAGCTGTGGGAGGTCGACGAAGGCGAACAGCACATGCGCTGCGTCGACCTGTGGCACGCGGACGACTTCCAGGGCGCCGACTATCTGAAGCTGCGGCGCGCGACGCGCCTTTCACCCGACGTCGGGCTGCCGGGCCGCGTGTGGGCGCGCCACCTGCCGCTGTGGATCCCCGACATGTCCGAGGAGCCGAACTTCCCGCTCGCCGCCTTCAAGACCGAGATCAACCTGCGCGGCGCCTTCGCGATCCCGCTGCGCAACGGCGCGAAGGTCATCGGCGTCATGGCGTTCTACAGCCGCGACCTGCGCGAGGCGAACGACGACCACCTGTCGATGCTGAGCGCTCTGGGCGGCCAGATCGGCCAGTTCATGGAGCGCAAGCGCATCGAGCAGGGCCTGCGCGACAGCGAGGAGCGCTACCGCTCGATGATCGGCGCCCTCGACGAGGGCATCGTGCTCGTCAACACCGAGGGCCGCGTGTTCGCGACGAACGCGAGCGCCGAGAGCATCCTGGGATTTACGGTGAGCGCGGTGATCGACACGCCCGCCGCGCGCGCGTTTCCGGACGCCATCGACGACGACGGCAAGGCGGTGGCCGACGCCGAACTGCCTTTCGCAAAAACGCTCGCGACGGGCGAGCCGCATCAGAACGTCGTGTTCCGGATCCGCCGCGCCGACGGCACGCTCGTATGGATCTCGATGAACGCGCAGCCCCTCGTGCGCTTCGAGGCGAAACAGGGGACGCTCCCGTACGCCGCCATGGCGTCCTTCACCGACATCACGGCCCGCCGCGCCGCCGAGGAGTCGCTGCTCGCGGCGCACGCCGAGCTCGAGTCGCGCGTCGACAAACGGACGATCCAGCTCACCGACACCAACGGACGTCTGCAGCTCGAGATCGAGGAGCGCGAGCGCGCGCAGCTCGAGCTGCGCTCCGCCAAGGAGATCGCCGACACGGCGAACCAGGCCAAGAGCGCCTTCCTCGCCAACATGAGCCACGAGCTGCGCACGCCGCTCAACGCCGTCATCGGCTTTTCGGAGCTGCTCGAGCAGCAGATCTTCGGCCCGCTCAACGACAAGCAGAACGCCTACGTCAGCAACGTCCTCATCTCGGGGCGCCACCTGCTCCAGCTCGTCAACGACATCCTCGACATCTCGAAGGTCGAGGCCGGCCGCATGGATCTCGCGTACGAGCTCACGCCCATCGGCGCGATCGTCGACGTCGTCCGCGGCGTCATCCAGGCCGTCGCCGCCAAGAAGGGCATCAACCTCGAGGTGTCGGTGGCCGACGGCTTGCCCGACGTGCAGGTCGATCCCGGCCGCATCAAGCAGGTCCTCTACAACCTCATCTCGAACGCCATCAAGTTCACGCCCCGCGGCGGCGTGGTGCGCCTCTCGGCCCGTCACGAGGACGACTACATCATCGTCGAGGTCTCGGACACGGGCGTCGGCATCGCGCGCACCGATCTCGGCCGGCTGTTTCGCGAGTTCGAGCAGCTCCCGCAGCCGGGCGGCGTGCGCCCCGAGGGCACAGGCCTCGGCCTCGCCCTCACGAAGCGCCTCGTCGAGCTCCACGGCGGCAAGGTCGAAGTCGCGAGCGAGCTCGGCAAGGGCTCGACGTTCTCCGTGTTCCTGCGCCTGCGCGGCAACGACGAATCGGGCGCCATCCGCATCGCCGACATCGCCGTCGGCATGTGAAACAGCCGCCCTGGGACGGCGTCGGGTCAGGGCCGTGGTGTAAGCTCGCCGGCCATGTCCGACCGTGCTCCTGAAGACGACAAGAAGCTCGCCGCGATCCGCGCCGAGATCGACGCCACCGACGACCAGATCCTGCGCCTGCTCAACGAGCGCGCGAGCCTCGTCTCGACCGTCGCCGACCTCAAGACGGCGTTGCAGGTGCCATTTTACGTTCCCTCACGCGAGAAGCAGATCTCCGAACGGCTCTCGGCCGCGAACCCGGGCCCGTTCCCCACCGAGGCCATTCGCAACGTGTTCCAGGAGATCTTCAGCGCCTGCCTCAGCCTCGAGAAGAAGGTCCGCGTCGCGTACCTCGGCCCCGAAGGCACGTTCTCGCACCAGGCCGTGCAGCGCCAGTTCGGCCTGCAGGCGCGCGCGACGCCCATGGGCTCGATCCCCGGCGTCTTCGAGGAGGTCGAGCGTGGCAACGCCGACTTCGGCGTCGTGCCCATCGAAAATACGACAGAAGGCATCGTCCACCACACGCTCGACAGCTTCATGGAGAGCGACCTCAAGGTGAGCGCCGAGATCGCCCTCGAGGTCATGATGTGTCTCCTCACGCGCGCGGGAACCGAGCTCGCGCAGATCGAGCGCGTCTATTCGATCCCCATCGCGCTCGGACAGTGCCGCCGGTGGCTCACGACGAACCTGCCGCGCGCGACGCTCGTCGAGACGCGCTCGACGGCCGACGCCGCCCGGCAGGCGCAGGGCGACGCGCGCGGCGCCGCCGTCGCGTCGGAGATGGCCGCGAAGCTCTACGACCTCGTCGTCGCGCGCCGGAAGATCGAGGATCTCTCGTACAACATGACGCGCTTCCTGCTCATCGGGCGGCAGCAGGCCGAGCCCACCGGTCGCGACAAGACGTCGGTGTTGCTCGTGACGAAGGACCAGCCGGGCATCTTGTACCGGACGCTCGGGGCGTTCGCGGAGCGCGGCCTCAACATGTCGAAGATCGAGAGCCGCCCGTCGCGCCGCGCGCCGTGGGAGTACGTCTTCTTCGTCGACATCGACGGACACGAGCGCGACGCGAAGGTCGCCGCCGCGCTCGCCGAGGTTCGCGCCTCGTGCGAGACCGTGAAGGTGATCGGCTCGTACCCAAAGGCCGAGAGCGTCACGCCGCCCACGCTCGTCTAGCGCCCGAAAAAGGCCACATGGGGACGTCGTCGCGCTCGACGTGGCGCGGCGTTTTGCGCGCACCCTGAACGCCGCGAACGGGCCAAGACTTGCTGTTTGGGGCCCATTTTCGCGGTTTTTCTGAACGCTGTTGCGGGCTTTGCAACAGCCCGAATCCTCAAGGGGCCGTTCAGGAACACCGATGAACCCAACAAGCAATGACGAAGAAGGTCCTGCTCGTTGACGACGATCCGTCGATCCATGCCGGGTTGCTGCGCCTCGTGCGCACGCTCGGGCATGTCGCCGACGTCGCGTCCACGGGCGCCGAGGCCGCCGCCAAGCTGCGCGCGCACCCCTTCGATCTGTGCATCACGGATCTCCAGCTCGCCGACGGCGACGGCCGCGATGTCGTTCGGGAGGCGCGCGCCGCGCGTCCGCCCGTCACCGTCGTCGCGCTCACCGACCACGGCACGGTGAGCGACGCCGTCGATGCGCTTCGCCTGGGCGCCGCCGACGTCCTCGGCAAGCCCTTCCACGCCTCGGTCGTCGAGCAGGCCCTGGCGCGACTCCTGGGCGATGGGGCCCCTGGCCCCGGACATCGCCCCACACCCGGCGCCGCCGTCATCGGCGACCACCCCGCGATGCGCCTCGTGCTCGAGCGCATCGCCCAGATCGCCGACACCGAGGCCAGTGTCCTCATCCGTGGCGAGACGGG
>JBBQJG010000265.1:0-8147 GCA_038325725.1 Polyangia bacterium
CGTGCTGCGCGAGGCCCTGCGCCGCGGCGGCTATCGCGTCACGACGGCGGCGAGCGCCGAAGAGGCCATCGACCTGATGCACAAGCGTCGCTTCGACCTCGTGCTCACCGACAAGAACCTGCCGGGCGCGTCGGGGCTCGACGTCTTGCGCGCGGCCCGCGGCCTCACGCCCGCGCCCGCGATCGTGCTCATCACGGGCTACACGTCGTACGACTCGGCCGTCGAGGCGCTCGACATCGGCGCGCACGACTACATCGAAAAGCCCATTCGCGACGTCGAGGACCTGCGCTTTCGCATTCGGCGCGCGCTGTCACGCCGCGACGAGCAACTGGCCCGGCCACGCCCCGCGCGCTCGGGCGAAAAGGGCGGCGAGAAGCTCGGGCGCGTGCTGCTCGTCGAGGTCGAAGGCCAGCGCCGCCAGCTCATCGCCGACTTCCTCGCGAAGCGCCATCACGTCACGGCGGCCAAGGACGGCGACGAGGCGCTCGCGCTGCTCAAGAAAGAACAGTTCGATCTCGTGCTCGCGGATCGCCACCTGCCTGGAACCTCTGGACTGCGCGTCATCGAGCACGCGCAGCGGTTGCTGCCGCACTGTGCGTCCGTCCTCTATACGGCGTATCCGTCCTACGACTCGGTCAAGGAGGCGTTCGCGACGGGCGTCGACGCGTTTCTCGTCCGGCCGAGCGAGGATCTCAAGAAGCTCGCCGAGAAGGTCGCGGAAGCGCTCGGCGGTCGCGGCGGAATCCTGTTAGGGTAGCCCCAGCGGTCAGCGACCCTGCCCCCATGCGCATCGCCTTCTCACACAACCTCCGTCTGACGGACAGCGAGGAAGAGGCGGAGTTCGACAGCGCCGAGACGGTGCAGTCGATCGCCGAGGGCCTCCGCGCGGGCGGCCACGAGGTCGAGACGATCGAAGTGACCGGCCCGGCATCGCACCTCGCGGCCCGCATAGAGGGCTTCGGTCCCGATCTCATCTTCAACAACGCCGAGGGGCGACGCGGCCGCACGCGCGAGGCTTTTTATCCGGCTTTTTTCGAGGAGCTCGGGTTTCCGTATACCGGCTCCGACGCGTACGTCCTCACGGTGACCCTGGATAAGTGGCTCACGAAGCTCGTGCTGGCCCAGCGCGGGATCGACACGCCGCGCGGGCGGCTCGTGACGCCCGACGAATACAAGCGGCTCAAGGATCTCGGAACGCTCGGGCTCGCGCTGCCCGTGATCGTCAAGCCGAACTACGAGGGATCTTCGAAGGGCATCGGCGACGAGGCCGTCGTGCGCGATCCGAAGACGCTCGCCGAGGTGCTGCCGCGCGCTCTGCGGGCGTATCCGAACGGCGTGCTCGTCGAGGAGTTCATCGCGGGCACGGACGTCACCGTGCCCTTTCTCGAGGGCCGCGGCGACGAAGGCGTGCTGCTGCCCGTCGACTACCTCGTCGATCCGTCGGCCAAGAGCCGCTTCAACCTGTACGACTACCGACTCAAGAGCGCCGAAGCCAACAAGGTCTCGGTGCGCTGCCCGCCCGAGCTGCCGCGTGACGTGATCTCGCGGCTGCAGGCGATCTCGAAGATCGCGACGCGCACGCTCGGCATCCGCGACGTCGGGCGCGTCGACTTCCGCCTGGGCGAAGACGGGCGCATCTATTTGCTCGAGGTCAACGCCCTGCCCTCGCTCGAGCACGGCGCGAGCCTCTTCGCGGCGTCGGGGCGCGAGGCGCTCACTTACGGCGAGACGCTCCAGTGCATCGTCGAGAGCGCGGCGCGGCGCCAAGGCCTCGTCGTCAAGCCGGGCGCGCGCCGCCGCCGCCCCGCCGAGCCGCTGCGCATCGGCTTCACGTTCAACGTCAAGCGCGTCGACTCGAAGAGCGGCAACGACGCCGAGGCCGAGTACGACGCGCCCGAGACGATCGACGCCATCCGCGACGCGCTCGAGAGCTTCGGGCACCAGGTGATCCCCTTCGAGGCGACGGCGGAGCTCCCGCGTCACCTCATGCAGACGCCCGTCGATCTCGTCTTCAACATCGCCGAGGGCGTCGCGGGCCGCAACCGCGAGGCCGCCGTGCCCGCGCTGTGCGAGCTCATGGGCATCCCCTACACGGGCTCCGACGCGGCGACGCTCTCGATCGCCCTCGACAAGGCCTTGTCCAAGCGCGTGCTCATGCAGCACGAGATCCTCACGGCCGAATTCCAGGTCATGGAGACGGGCCGCGAGCGCCTGTCCCCCAAGCTGAAGTTCCCGCTGATTGTGAAGCCCAATCAAGAGGGCTCGTCCAAGGGCGTGTCGGCGTCGGCCTCGGTCGTCGACGACGAGGAGGGGCTGCGCGCCATCGTGCGCGAGCTGCTCGATCGCTATCGTCAGCCGGCCCTCATCGAGGCGTACATTCCGGGGCGCGAGTTCACCGTCGGCCTGCTGGGCGATCGCCGCCCGCGCGTGCTGCCGCCCATGGAGATCCTGTTCAAGGACAAGTCCAACGAGCGGCCCGTCTACGACTTCCAGATCAAGCAGGAGTGGGAGAAGCACGTCAGCTACGAGTGCCCCGCGAAGCTGACGCCGCTCGAGCTCAAGGCGATCGAGCGCGTGTGTCGCGAGACATTCGCGGCGCTCGACTGCCGCGACGTCGCGCGCGTCGACCTGCGCCTGACGCCCAAGGGCGAGTTCTACGTGATTGAAGTCAATCCGCTGCCGGGGCTGACGCCCGGCTACTCGGACCTGTGCCTCATCGCGAAGGCGGCGGGCATCGAGTACCGCACGCTCATCGGCGACATCCTCGAGGGCGGGCTCAAGCGCCTGCGCGACAAGCGGCGCGAGGCGCGTGAGGCGGCCGAGGCACGCGAGCGCCCCGTGGTCGACCCACGCCAAACGGAGTTGCCGCGCATCGCCGCCTCGCCCGCCTCCGGCGACGCGGAATGACCCGGTCGCCGCGCGCGCGAACGCGCCTGCGCGACCTCGGCTTTTCAATCGGCCGCTTCCCCGTCGGTCCCTGGAACGCCATCACCGACGTCGCGGGCGTGCGCGTGGGCCACACGACGGTGAGCTTCGGCGACGGTCCGCTCGAGGTCGGCAAGGGCCCCGTGCGCACGGGCGTCACGGCCGTGATCCCCAACGCCGACATCTTCGGCAAGCGCGCCGTCGCGGGCGGCTTCGTGCTCAACGGCGCGGGCGAGGTCTCGGGGCTCACGCAGGTGCAAGAGTGGGGGCTGCTCGAGACCCCCATCCTGCTGACGAACACGATGTCCGTGGGCAAGGTCTCCGACGCCGTCGTCAAGTGGATGACGAAGCGGTGGCCTAAAATAGGCGGCGAAGAGGACGTCGTCATCCCCCTCGTCGGCGAGTGCGACGACTCGTGGCTCAACGACGCCGTCGGGCGTCACGTCCGCTCCGAGCACGTCTACAAGGCGATCGAGCAAGCCGCGAGCGGCCCCGTGGCCGAGGGCTCGGTGGGCGCGGGCACGGGGCTCATCACGTGCGACTTCAAGGCGGGCATCGGCACGTCGAGCCGGCGCGTCGCCATCGGCGGCGCTGCCAGCGACGATGGCGCCGGGCCCGTCTACACCGTCGGCATCCTCGTGCAGTCGAACTTCGGCGTCATGCGTTCGCTGCGCGTCGACGGCGCGCCCGTGGGCGAGCTCCTGGCGCCGGCCTTCGGACAGCCGCGCCGTGAGCGCAACGCCGGCTCGATCATCACCGTGATCGCGACCGACGCACCCCTGCTCTCGCCGCAGCTCGTGCGCGTGTGCAAGCGCGCCGCGCTCGGCATCGGGCGCTGCGGGTCGTTCGCGGCCCACGGCTCGGGAGAGATCGTCGTCGCGTTCTCGACGGCGAACGTCGTCCCGCGCGAGTCGACGCGCATGACGGCGACGCTCGACGTCCTGCTCGACGAGGCGTGCGACCCGCTCTACGAGGCCGTCGTCGAGTGCACCGAGGAGGCGATCATCAACGCCCTGTGCATGGCCGACGAGATGACGGGGCCCACGGGCCACGTCGCGCCCGCGCTGCCGCTCGATCGGCTCTCGGCGATCCTGGCGCGGTACCGGACGATTTTCGACGAACCGTCGGCGTAGGCGACATGCGCGTCTGCTTCGTCGTCGGCGACGTCCGCGAGCAAAAGCCCACCTACGCGACGGTGCACCTCGCGCTCGCGGCCCACCGGCGCGGGCACGACGTGCGCTTCGTGTCGGTCGACGATCTGTCATTCCTCGACGACAACAACGTCCTCGGCATGACGACGCGCGTGCGCGCGGGCGCCTACGAGCGCGCCGACGACTACGTGGGCGCCCTCGCCTCCGACGAGGCCGTCGTCGAGGAGGACACCCTCGGCAGCTTCGACGTCGTGTTCCTACGCTACAACCCCCTCCGCGAGGGCGGCGCCCACCCCGCGGCGCCGCTCATCGACTTCGGGTGGCGCCTCAAGCTGTCGGGCACGCTCGTCGTCAACGACCCCGAGGGCCTGCGCCGCGCGGGCAGCCGCATGTACCTCGCCGATTTTCCCGCCGACGTCCGCACGCGCACGCTCGTGTCGCGCTCGAAGCGCCGCCTGCGCGAGTTCGTGCGCGAGCTCGACGGCCCCGCCGTCCTCAAGCCGCTCGCGCCGCGCGGTGACGAGCACGCCTTCTACGTACGCCGGCGCCAGATCTCGAACCTCAACCAGATCATCACGACCGTCACGAAGGACGGCTACGCCGTCGCCCAAGAGTACCTGCCCGAGGCCGAGGAGGGCGAGAAGCGCCTGCTCCTCCTCAACGCCGAGCCCGTGCGACAAGGGGATCTGGTCGCGATCTACCGCCGGCGCCCCGCGCTCGTCGCGGGCGGGGCCCGCAGCACGATCCCCGCGCGCGGCAAGTGCGAGTTCGGCGCCGTCGAGGCCCGCATCTGCGACATCTTGCGGCCCAAGCTCCTCGCCGACGGCCTGCACTTCGTCGGCGTCGACATCGCGGGCGACAAGCTCCTCGAGCTCAATGTCTTCACGCCCGGCGGCATCCACTCGATCCAGGAGCTCTACGGCCTCGACGTGGCTGGCCTCGTCATCCGCGATCTCGAGCGCCGCGTGCGATTGCGCGCCGCTTATCGCACGACGTTCGATCCCGAGGCCGCCGACGTGGTGTAATCACAGGCGCGTGTCCTCCGAACGAGATCCTCCCTCGAGCCCCGGCGTCCCCCAGCGCGTCCGCACGGAAGAGCTGTCCGTCCCGACGCCCGTGATCCCACCGGGGCCAATCGTGACGCTGTCGCCCGAGGAAATTGCCCGCTTTTTCGTGCGCGCGCGGCGCGACCAGGACACGGAGCACTGGGACGTGCGCCTCGACGCCGCCCTGCGCGAGATCCTGGAACGCGCCAACGACTTCGTCCCCTCCGAATCGGGCGGCATCCTGCTCGATGACCCGCGCTCGAAGCTCGCGGGCGCTCCGGCGCCGCGCCTCACGTTCATCGCCGCCTTCGGCCCCGGGTCGAACCACCTGCTCGGCCGCCGCATCCCCAGCGACAAGGGCTTCGCGGCGCGCGTCTACGGCACCGGCCGCCCCGCGCAGACCGATCACCTGGACCCCAACGATCCCATCCTCGAGACGGCGACCGACAGCGCCACGATCCGCTCGGTCGTCGGCGTGCCCATCGTCGTCGGCGAATCGATCTGCGGCATCCTGCAGCTCGCCAACCGGCGCCTGGGCGGCGCGTACTCGGGCCGCGACAAGGAGCTGCTGCGCATCTTCGCCGCGTACATGTCGTCGTCGATCCAGAACGCGCTCGACGCCATCCGCGCGCGGGGCCTCGCGCGCATAGATGACCTGACGGGCCTCGCCAACAGCCGCTACTTTCACACGCGGCTCCAAGAAGAGATCTCCCGCGCCGATCGTGAAGGCACGGAGCTCTCGATGATCTTCATCGACCTCGATCGCTTCAAAGAGGTCAACGACCGCTTCGGCCACCTGGCTGGGAGCTGGACCTTGCAGAAGGTCGGACAGCTCCTCCAGAGCAAGGCGCCGCCCGCGGCCTTGCTCGCGCGCTACGGTGGCGACGAGTTCGTCGCCATCCTGCCGGGCGCCGACCTCGCGCGCGCCACTGAGACCGCCGAGACGCTCCGACGCGCGATCTCCGAGGCGACGTTCTTCGACCCCGATGCCGAAGGCGGCGAGAACGCCACTGTGCTCCCCAAGATCACGGCGTCCCTCGGCGTCGCGTCGTACCGCGACCACCTCGCGCCGGGCGGCACCGCGCGCCGCCGCGAGAGCACCTTCCTGCGGCTCGCCGACTCGGCGATGTACGGCGCGAAAGCTCTGGGCCGAAACCGCGTCGAGCTCGCGGAGCCCGAGGATTAACGAACGAGCCGGTTAACGGACTCGTCTCTATTCTTCGAGGCCGGCGGCCTTGAAGATCTTCATCGCGAGGTACTTCGGGCTCACGTGATACTGACCGGCGGCCACGAGGCGGCGAAGCGTGTCGACCTTGTTCGCGCTGACGACGATCTGCGGGGCCGCCATCGGGGCGGACGCGCGGTGCGCGGAAACCGGGGGCCGACGATTCGGGATGTGCCGGGTGGTGTTGCTCATGCCTACACCATCGACCACGCCCCTTCATTCCTTGAGGAAAAAGTTTCTCCACAGAAACAATGCCGTGATATCCGGAGCTTATGCTCCCAGGCGGGCGCCGCGTCAGGCGGCGGCTTCGACGGCCAGCTCGCCCAGCGTGTCGCGCAGGCGACGGGTCGCCTCGCCGTGGATCTGGCAGACGCGCGACTCGGTGACGCCGAGGACGGTGCCGATCTCTTTGAGGTTCAGGTTGTCGCAGTAATAGAGAGAAAGCACCTGCTGCATCTTCTCGGGAAGGTCGCCGATGCCGCCAACGAGGCGACCGAGCAGCTCGCGGCGCGAGGCCGCCTCGAACGGATCGGGCGCTGACTGGTCGCCCGTGCGCTCGAGCAGGTCGGGGCCCGCGTCGTCGATGCCGACGACCGACGAACCGGAGAGCTTCTGCTGACGCGCGTAGAGCTCGTCGACGCCCACTCCGAGGCGCTTGGCGATCTCTTCGTGATCGGGCGTGCGGCCGAGCTGCGCCTCGAGGCGGCGCGTGGCATCGCGCAGCTCGTTCGAGAGGCGGCGCATGTCGCGCGAGAGCGTGTCGCGCGAGCGCAGGTCGTCGAGCATGGCGCCGCGGATGCGGAACTCGGCAAAGGCCTCGAAGCGATCGACGCGGCTCGGGTCGAAGCGCTCGGCGGCCTCCATGAGCCCGATGACGCCCGACGAGATCAGGTCGTCGATCTCGACGTGCGCCGGCAGGCGGCGCGCGAGACGGCGTGCAACCTTCTCGATGTAGGGAAAGAACTTGGCCGCGTACTCGTTACGCACCGCCATGAGCTCGTCCTTCTTAGACTTGACCGGCTTCTTCGAAGCCTTGCCCGCCGCCTTCTTCGTTTTCGCCAAAGTCGTCATGAGGCGTTCCTACAGCACGCCTCATGCCACGTTCATGGCGTGACCTCGCTTCGCGGAGATCAAGCACTTGGCGAGTTACGACGCGTGCGGACCGTCAGCGCGTTGGCGATCGCGGATTCATGACGCCGTCAACCGAATGACAGACATGCATTTCCCGACGACGCCTCCGATGGACGTCTGCGGGTGACGATGTGATCCCTATTTTCAGGCCGTTTAGGCCACGTTTCGCCTTCTTAGCTTTTCCACCAGCGTCGTTCGGTTCATGCCGAGGAGCTCCGCCGCGCGGTTCTTGTTGCCGCCCGTGCGCTCGAGAGCCTGCAGGATGAGACGCTCCTCGAGCTGAGTCAGGAACACCCGTAGGTCAACGCCACTCAGGGGCAGATCGAGCGTCGCCTTCTCGAGATCGACGACGTTCGTGCGCAGATGTGCGGGCAAGTCCGCCATGATGATCATGCGATTCGCGGCGACGACGACGAGCCGCTCGACGAGGTTCTCGAGCTCGCGCACGTTGCCGGGCCAATCGTAGGCGCCGAGGCGCTGCATGACATCGAGCGCGACACCGGGGACCGAGCGGCCCTCGCGCGCGTTGACCTCGACGCGGAAGTGCTCGACGAGCGCGGGGATGTCCTGGCGCCGGTCGCGCAGCGGCGGGATCTCCACGGGGACGACGTCGAGCCGGTAGAACAGGTCTTCGCGGAAGGTGCCCGCGGCGATCATCTCTTCGAGGTC
>JBBQJG010000266.1:0-8065 GCA_038325725.1 Polyangia bacterium
CTCCGACGCTAAAGCCCGGCTTTGTAGCCGCGCCACAGCCATCGGAGCGCGTTCGGGAAATCCATGAGGGCGGCGTGCGGGGGGAAGTGCACGTCGGTTCCCGGACGGTATCGGTAGTGATAGCCGAGCATCATGAAGTCCTTCGCCGCTTGGTCGTTGGCCGCCTTGAAGCCGCCGAGGTCCTGCGTCCCCGACAGGTGATAGATGCGCAGAGGCTTGCCGGGCGTGACCGTGAGGAACTCGGCGGGGAAGTGGCCCCCCGCGTTCGGGAAGCTGGGGCTCGCCGTGAGCGCCTTGTGGAAGTTGTTCGGCCAATACCAGGCCGCGATGATCGAAGCGACGCCGCCCGAGCTGTGGCCGCCGAGCGCCCAGCCGTCGGCGTCGGTGACGATGTCGTACTTCGGCTTGATCTCGGCGGGGATGAACTCCTCGAGCAGGAACTTGCCGTACTGATCGTTGGGCGTGTCGTACTGCTTGGCGCGACCGCCGTCACCGCCGCCGACGTGGTGGCCGTCGGTCGTGCCGGGATCGATGAACACGCCGATCGTGACGGGCATCGAGCCCTCGGCGATCAGGTTGTCGAAGACGTTGACGGTGTTGAACGTCGCGCCCGCGCCGCCCTTGGGATCGCTGTAGAGCAGCCCGTCCTGGAAAATCATGATCGCGGCGGCGTGCCCCGGTTTGTACTGAGAGGGCACGTAGACCCAGTACGTGAACTTCCACGGGCTCCAGCCGGTGTAAGTTCCGGTCAGCGTGTGAATCATCGGGCCGAGGAGCTGCCCCTTCGGCGCGTTGTTGAGCAGCATCAGCTCTTCGGGCGCCGGGTTGTAGGGCCCGGGCTCGGCCTCGGTGCCGTCGCCCATGGTGCCGGGATCGCTCTGCATGCCCATCGTCGCGCTCGCGGCGCCCGCGCTGCCCGTTGAACCGCCAGCACCCCCGCCAACGCCCGCGGTGCCGGACACGCCCGCGTTGCCGCCCGCGCCCGCGACGCCCGTTCCGGCCGCACCCGTCGTGCCCCCCGCGCCTCCGACGTTCATGCCGGCGGCGCCGCCCGAATCACCGGCCGCACCCGTCGTGCCCGCGAGGCCCGCGCCGGCGGTGCCCGTCGCGCCGGCGCTCCCGTTCGCGCCCGACGTGCCCGCGGCCGCGTTGCCGGCCGCGCCCGTCTTCGCGGGTCCCTCGCCGCTCGCGCAACCACCAGCGGCGAGCGCGAGGGAAAGACCAAGGAACCCCACGACATCCCTCAATCGGACGGGTGATCGCATGACCGAAAGTTTACGTCCCGGAAATAGCCCCTTGGCGCAGACGTAAACATCCCCGTGCACGGCCATTCTTGACTTGGTGCGAGCCGAAACCCGTCAGCGCGCTCGCCGAGGACCTTGCTGACGTTGGCGCCGCACCCCGGGGCGGCCTTCGTAAAGGGGGCCACCTGGCGCGCGCGGATCTCGGGCCCAGCGGGGTTTTCGCTTGACGGTCGTCGTATGCATGGATATGCATATGTACAGACATGCAACTCGCGACGCTTCAGACTTTGGCCGACCCGACGCGGCTGTTGATCGTCGAGGCGCTGCTCGCGCGGGGCGAGCAGCCGGTAGGCGACCTCGTCGCCGCGGCCTCGATTCACCAGTCGGGGGTCTCGCGCCACCTGCGCATTCTCCAGGAGTCGGGGTTCGTGACGGTGCGGCCCGACGGCGCGCAGCGCCTGTATTCGCTGCGGCCCGAGCCGTTTCGTGAGCTCGACGATTGGATTTCGCGCTACCGAAGGCTCTGGGAGGCGCGGCTCGATCGGTTCGCGGCGGCCCTTCAAAAGAAAAAAAAGGTCCGCGCCCAGCAACGCAAGGAGATCGCCTGATGTCGAAGAAGAAGATCACGCTCGAACGCACCTACGACGCGACGATCGAGGACGTCTGGGAGCTTTGGACGACGAAGGACGGGATCGAGTCGTGGTGGGGCCCCGAGGGCTTCGACGTGACGGTGCAGAAGCTGGACCTGCGCGCGGGGGGCGAGCTGCTGTACACGATGACGGCGACGGGGCGTGAGCAGATCGCGTTCATGCAGCGCGCGGGCATGCCGCTCGCGACGAAGACGCGCATCACCTACGACGACGTCGCGCCACTGCGTCGCCTCGCGTACACCAACCTCGTCGACTTCGTCCCCGGGGTCGACCCGTACGGCGCCAGCCAGGTGATCGAGCTGTCGGCTGCGGGCGGGCAGGTGCGCATGGTGCTGACGATCGACGCCATGCACGACGAGACGTGGACGAGCCGCGCCGTCATGGGCTGGGAGAGTGAGCTCGGCAAGCTAGGGAAGGTGCTCGCCGCACGCCGTGGGATCGGAGAGCCGCGGACCCCAAGCGTCGACCCATGACGACCACCATTTCTGTCAGCGTGGACGTCCCGAGCCTTGCGCAGGGGATTGCCTTCTACTGCGCCGCGTTTGGCTTTTCCGAGAAGGGTCAGCCTGTCCACGGCGTCGCCGTCCTGCATGGTCTCAACATCGAGCTGTGCTTGATGGAGAAGCCGCCTGGTTCCAGGCCGTCGCCCAGAACAACGGACCTGCGCAAGTACGAGCGGCATTGGACACCCGTGCACCTCGACGTGCATGTGGAAGATCTGCACGCCGCCCTCCAACGAGTTGAGGCGCTCGGCGCGAAGCGCGAGCAAGTCTTCGAGAACCCGGAGCACGGGTCCGCTGCGTTCTGCAGCGATCCCTTTGGTCATGGCTTTTGCCTTCTCGAACGAAGAGGCAAATAGAGCCGCGGACCCCTATTCTCGACGTGGAGGAGTCATGAGCAAGGTCACCCCGTTTCTTTGGTTCGATTCCCAGGCTGAGCAGGCCGCGAAGTACTACGTGTCCGTCTTCAAGAAGGGCGGCAAAGGCATCACGAAGCTCACGGGCGTCTCGCGCTATTCCGAAGGTGGGCCCGCGCCCGCCGGGTCGGTGATGACCGTCGGGTTCAAGCTGCGCGGGCAAGAGTTCACGGCGCTCAACGCGGGGCCGGTGTTCAAGTTCACGCCAGCGATCTCGTTCGTCGTGAGCTGCGACGATCAAAAGGAGGTCGACTACTTCTGGACGAAGCTCATCGAGGACGGCGGGGCGCCCGTGGAATGCGGTTGGCTCACGGACAAGTTCGGGCTGTCCTGGCAGATCGTCCCCAAGGTGCTGCTCAAGCTCATCGGCAGCAAAGACAAGGCGAAGGCCGCCCGCGCCATGGCCGCGATGATGAAGATGAAGAAGATCGACATTCAGGCGCTCGAGGACGCGGTGGCCGTTCGCGGGAACGGCATGAGGAAGCGCGCGACGTAGGCCGCGCGCGTGGCATCATCGCCACGTGAAAACCGCATCGAAGAAGAAAGCCGCAGGCAAGGCGCCCGCGAAGAAAGCGCCCGCGAAGAAGCCCGCCGCGAAGAAAGCGCTCGCGAAGAAAGCGCCCGCGAAGGAGGCGGCTGCGAAGAAGCCCGCGCCCGCCGTGAAGGCGTACGCGGCGCGCGCCGATCGGGGCGCGCCCATCGACGGGTTCTTCGCGAAGCGACCGACGGAACAACGGCCGCTGCTCGAGGCGCTGCGCGCGATCATCGAGGACGCCGCGCCCGACGCGACGTCGGCCATCAAGTGGGGAAACCCCCACTACGCCGTCGGTGGGGTCATGATGTGCGCGCTCACGGCGCACAAAGCGCACGTCAACGTCGTGCTCGCGGGACCGCCCGGTACGTTCTCCGATCCCGAGGGACGCCTCACCGGCGACGGCAAGATGGGGCGCCACCTCAAGTTGACCTCGCTCGCCGACGTGCCGCGCGCGGCGCTGCGCGGCTGGGTCCGCCAGGCCGCCGCGATCGCGCGCGCCAAGGTCTGACGGTTCCCGTGCGTCGCGTCGGGCCCTCGCGCGGGTCGGGTTGACGTCAGGCACCTCTGGTGAGACTCATCAAACGGCGACGTGAGGGACGGGCGACGGAGGCACGGTTAATGATGACCAAGAGCAAGTTGGCGCTGGTGGCGATTCTGCTGGGCACCCTGTGCGTCGCGTGCGGACGCCGATCCCCACTCGCGCCGGGCGGCGTCGCCGGTTCGGGCGGCCAAACGAGCGCGGCCGCCGGTCAAACCGGCGCGGCGGGCGCGCAACCCGACGCCTCGGGCGCGGCTGGCGCGACGGGTGCCGGTGGAACGATCGCCATCCTCGACGGCGGCAACGAGGCGGCACCTGGCGTCGACGGACGCGGTGACGCCGCCGCCGACGGAGGCGTTCCCGCGATCCTCGAGGTCGCTCCGACTCTCGGGTGCGGGCACGATCCAGGACAAGCGCTGGGAACGCTCGTCCGCGGCACGATTCAAACCATGGGCATCAAGGCCCCCGACTGCGCCGACATGAGCTGCGGCGCCTGGTCTTACCTACGCGAGTACTACGTCCAGTTGCCGATGGATTACGACCGGAACAAGGCGTACCCGATCCTCTTTGAAGGTCCAGGCTGCGGTGGAAAGGGCAACAACCTGTACGCGCTCCCCGACCTCGCGGACCAGGTGATCAGGGTTGGGCTGTCGCCGCCGCCCAATGACATCGGGCACGCGACCAATCCCGGGCAGGGCTGCTTCGACGAAAGCGAGGGCGACGACTCCGTCGAGTGGCCCTTCTTTGAGAATCTCTACGACCAGCTCGCCACGCAGGTGTGCTTCGACAGGAACCGGGTCTTCACCGTCGGCAATGCCAGCGGCGGCGGACGGTTCGCCGACGAGCTCGCCTGCAAGTACGCCGGCGACGCGACCCGACCGATCCGTGGCGTCATGTCGAACAGCGGCGACTGGTCCACCAACCCGAAGTTCCTCCCGACGTGCACCAACAAGCCAATGGCCGGCATGTGGATCCACGAGATCGGTGACGCAACCCGTCCGTTCGCTTCCACGAAGCTCGCCATCGCGCGCGCCATGAAGGTCGACGGCTGCACGATCGGCACTGGCTTCGACGACGCTCAGTTCGACCGCTTCCCGATTGGCGGCGGCAACCTAGATACCACCTGCAAGAAGATCAGGGGCTGCCCGGCTCTCTTCCCTCTCGTCGTCTGCGCCATTCTCGGCAACCAGCACAGCACCAACCCCGATGTCGCGAATCCGGGATTTTCGACGTTCGTCGAGCGCCTCGAAGACCCGCCTCTCACCCACGACCTTTCGTGCGGCTTTCCGATGCCGAACCCGGCCTGGTCCGGACTGCCCAATCTGGCGGGCTATGCGGCGAACGCGGACGGCACCGTCACCGACGAGGTGACCGGCTTGACGTGGGAAGGGGCGGCGAATCCCGGCTCGTTCACTCAGAGCCAGGCGGCCACGTTCTGCGCCGCCAAGGGCGAGGGCTGGCGCCTGCCGAACCGCATCGAGCTGGTCTCGCTGCTGGGGTGCACGGTCTCGGGCCCATCGGCCGATCAAATGCTTTTCACGAACACGCCGGGGGGCAACTTCTGGACGTCATCGTCTGCTGCCGCCGACCCCGGCTCGGCCTGGGCGGTCTCGTCCGACTTCTCCCTCGTGAAGGTCGCCAAGAATGCGCCCTCGAGCACGCACGTCCGCTGCGTGCGTGGGGCGGTGGCCGCGTGTTCCCCCACCCGTTACGACGTCCAGGCTGGGTTGGTACTCGATCGCGCCACCGGATTGACGTGGCAACAAGTTGCCGATACGGGCTCGTACTCCTGGTTCGGAGCGTTGACCTACTGCGATGGTCTGGGGATGGGTTGGCGATTGCCGAGCGTCAACGAGCTGCTGACGATCGTCGATGACACGACTTCGGCCCCGGCGATCGACGCCACGGCATTTCCCAACACGCCGGCCGCCGTCTTTTGGGCGTCTTCGTACGGAACGATCACTGCGGCGATGAGCGTCGATTTCAGGGACGGCCACTGGGGAGGGACCGCCAGCGACGCTCCCGGCCTCGCGCGCTGCGTGCGCTGGGCCGATACCTTCTGAGGTTGGGGCCGAACGCCGGGACTGCTGGCGGCGAGACCTCATCGCGACAAACTTGTCGCAGCTCCGACCCCGATTCGCCGGCCAATGCCTGGCGGGAGTCATGGTCCGTGTAAGGCATGGTTCGTGCTGTTCGACGTCGGTATGGCGAAGCTGTTTTGTCTTTGGATCTTGGTCGCCGCGGCGGCCTCCTGTTCCAGCGCCGCGGACAAGACCGCGACGCGTGTTCCCGTGAGTCACCGCCCGGCGAGCTCCGCTTGTCCGCAAGAGCGGGCCGCCGGCATCTCCGCCTCTGACATCCCCGCGGGTTGCTCGCAGAATCCTCAGTTTGTCGGCAACTGCACGGCAGACAGCGACTGCACCGCCGGCGCGAATGGTCGTTGCCTGCAAGTTCCCCCTTTCGCGTGCGACTACGCTTGCTCCTATGACCAATGCACCTTCGATTCCGACTGTGCCGGCACCGCAGCCTGTGCCTGCCGAGCGTCCGGCTCGAACACGACGGCAAACACCTGCGCGACCGCGAGCAACTGCCGCGTCGACGCGGACTGCGGACCGCAAGGCTCTTGTTCGCCGAGCCTGCTCAACACGTTTTGCGTCGCGTGCACGACCGAGAATCTCTGCGGCCCCGACGGGGCCCGCTTTCTCTGCGAGGCCGACTGCGGCTCGGGCTACTTTTGCCACACCTCGAAGGACAGCTGTGTGGACGACAGCGATTGCCCGAGCGGTACGTGCAACTTCGATACGACCGCCCATTCGTGGCTGTGCTCGAGCTGCAACGCGCCCTCCTGACCGCTTCCGAGGTTGGGGTGCGGACGGGGCGCTAGATAGCCTCGCCGTCGATCTGTCTGACGTGGATGCCGAGGATTCAGCGCCTCCGATCGAAACGCCGATCGAGGTCCTAGATCCTGCTGGCTCCGGAGGAGGGTATCGAACCCCCGACCCGGCGGTTAACAGCCGCCTGCTCTGCCACTGAGCTACTCCGGAATGTGAGACGGGCCATTATGAGAATCGCGCCGACCGAGTCAAGCTCGGCGCGTCAGCGAGCGGCCAGACGGCGCCGTCACCAGCCCGTCACCCATCGTCAGGTCGGGCGCCCGGCCTTAGCCGCCTGGCGGCCAAGAGGGCGCTCGGCTTACGTGCCCGACGGGCGCCAGCCGAGCAAACGGGCGGCGTTGTCGAAATAGATCTTGCGCAGGATCGCGTCTGGCAGGCCGACGCCGTCGATCTTCCAGCGCCCCTGGATGGGCGTCGGGCTCTCGAACTGGACGTCGTTCGTCTCGAAGTAGCGCCACGTCGCTTTGTAGAAGCGCTCCTCGTCGGCGCGCGTGGGCGGCAAGGCGCCGTTCGAGCCGAACATCATGTCCTCGGCCTCGGCGCCGATGCCCGTGTCGGTGCCGAAGAGGATGCGGTCCTGATACTTCTCGTAGAAGCGCTTCATCTTTTCGGCGGGCTGTCGCCCGATCTCGGGCAAGCGCGCCGCCGTGTCGATGAAGAAATTCGGGTACGTGTCGAGCATGCGCGCGACGTTCGCGGGATCCTCCGGGTCGTTGCCGAAGTGCACCGCGATGAAGTTCGTCTTCGGGTGGCGCGCGACCCGACGCTCGAACGCGTCGTACAGCGCTTGCCACGACGGGATGCCGGGGCCGTAGAACGACCACTCGGGGTGGGCCTGCAGCTCGTCCCACCTTTCATTGTCGGGCGTGGCCTTCTTCCAGAACGCCTTGGGGTCGCCGACGTGGATCGCGACCGGCATGTGCAGCGCGCCCGCCTGCTCGAAGAGCGGGTCGAGCCCTGGATCGTCGACGGTCAGCAGGTGCTCGCCGTCGGGGCCGGGGTAGCCGAGGCCGAGGCCCTTGGGGACCTTGAGGCCGCGCGCGCCCAGGCGGTGCGACTCGGCGAGCTCGGTGGCCATGGCCTGGCCGTAGTCGGTGGGCCGCGCGCGCACGAGGCGAAAGTTCGCGTTCGCGAAGACGATCATGCGCCCCTGCGTCTTGGCCGCGGCGGCGAGCTGCGTCTCGAGCATCTGGCGCGGCCCGCCCGGGTACATGCCCGAGAGGTTCACCATGCCGTCGATGCCCCACTCGTCCATCATCTTCACCGCGCGGTTGATGCCGTCGGGCAT
>JBBQJG010000267.1:0-8049 GCA_038325725.1 Polyangia bacterium
ACGCCAACAACTGCCTCGTCATCACGGCGACGACGATGTGCTCGGCCGCGCAGACGTGCCAGGGCGGCGCCGGGGCTGCCGCGTGCGCGTGCCCCGCGCTCCCGGCGGCGTGCCCCGGCGGCGCCGGCAAGCTGTGCAACGCCGGCGGCCAGCTCGTCACCTGCGTCGCCGACGCCAAGGGCTGCGTCAGCGTCAGCTCGACCGCCGGGTGCGGCGCAGGCCTGGTCTGCTCCGGCGCGTTTCCGAGCGCCGCCTGCGTCTGCCCGACGGCGCCCGCGGGCTGTGGGGGCACGACGGGCACCTTCTGCTCGGGCAATTCGACCTTCAGTTGCTCCCGCGACGCCAACAACTGCCTCGTTGCGACCTCGAACAACCCGTGCGGGTCGGGACTCGTGTGCGCGGGCCCGGCGGGCAGCGCGAGCTGCCAGTGCCCGGCGGCTCCCTCCGCTTGCAGCGGCGCCTCGAGCGGCAACGTTTGCCAGACGTCGACGACCTACGTGACGTGCGGGAAAGACGGCAACGGCTGCGTCGTGGTCACGAGCTCGACCGGCACCTGCCCCGGCGGCTCGAAGCCGTGCGCCGGCAGCCCCGGAGCCGCGGCGTGCGCCTGCAACACGACGCCCTCCGCGACGTGCTCGCCGGGCGGCGCCTTCCAGAGCGGCTACGCGTGCTCGGGTGCCCAGCGCCTGCAGTGCTCGACCGACGCCAACGGCTGCCAGACGAGCGCGGCTCCCACATCGTGCACGGCGCCGCAGACCTGCACGGGCGCGCTGCCCTCGGCGGCGTGCACCTGCCCCGCCGGCTACAACCCGCCCGAGTGCGACGCCGCGGGCGAGACCAACGGCAGCCGCTGCGTCGGAACGACCCTCACGACCTGCACCAATGCGGGCGCAGGGTGCCAGCAGCTCGCGACGCAGACCTGCGCGGCGAACCAGCTCTGCGTCGGCGCGTACCCGAGCTCGCGCTGCGCCGACGAAGAAAAGAAAGGCCTGCCCGGCGCCTCCGGCGGCGCCGAGACGTGGTCGAGCTTGCTCATCGGCAACAAGATCAATGTCCCCGTCGCGGCGACGCTGCGACGCTTCGGCATCGTGTGGGCCGGCAACGGCGCCGGCGCGGCGCTCTCTCGCACGGTCACCTTCGCGCTCTACAAGGACAATGGCACGGGACCGAATGGCGCCCTGCTCGCGTCGGCGATCGATCGGACGGTGAACGCGCTCGGCGCGGTCGAGTTCAACCTGACGAACCCCGCCGGCGGGCTGACGCTCGCCGCCGGCGACTATTGGGTGTTCGTGAACATCAACAGTCCGGGGTACGTTACGCGCAACACGAGCCCCTCGACCCCTTACCTCTACACCGCCGCGACCTACGGCGGCGCGCTCCCCGCGACCGTCACAACCGCCTCGTTCATGTCGGGCAGCCTCGCCGGGCCGCTCGGCTTTTTCCTGGTCGTCATTCCCCAACAGTGAGGATGCCCATGCACGCCCGACGGAGCTCGCTCGCCCTCTCCCTGACTCTGGCCGTCGTCGTCAGCGCGGCCGGCGCGGGCGCCGCGCGCGCCACGACCTGCTTTCCGCCTGGCTATGGCGTCCCGGGCGCGTCCGGCGTGCCCGCGTGGTGGGGCGGCGCCTCGAGCATCGGCCTCGACGATCCGCGCTGGCGCGGCGCCGCGATGTTCAACCACGTGGGCGATCAGTCGCGCTTCCGCGTCGTCGTCGACAACTCGGGCGCCGACAAATACCTCGTCATGATGTGGTCGGTGAACGCCGACCTCACGGCGGACGACCTCCTTTACTTCGGCTTCTACAACGACGGCGGAACGCCCGCGTCGTCGACGGGCAACGTCTTCCGCATCAAGCGCAAGAACAACCCCGCCTTCCAGGACGGCGGCACGCCCGACGGCGGCGCCGGCTCGAACGCGACGACGACCGATCTCGAGGCCTACTACTGGAACAACACGCTGGGAACGCCCGCGTGGCAGACCGTGTCGGGCTTGCCGCACTTCCCGGCCTGGATCGCCGACGACACCCGCCTCGACGTCACGTGCGGCTCGTCGGGCTGTGACACCTGGGACATCCGGCTGCGCGTGAAGCTCGTCGGCGCGGGGCAAGGAAACTTCGGCAACCCGGGCGCGGCGGCGGGCGGCGGCGTCGAGCTCGGGTCGACGTTCAAGCTCTGGTACGAGATCAAGACCGTGCTCGGCGATCTGTCGTCGCCCGTGAGCTCGCTCGAGTTCAACCCGACGGTCACGGCCGCGGATCCGGACCTCACCGACCCGGCGAACTTCGCCGACGAAAGCGCGCTCGGCGGCCCACGCTTCCCCGACACCTCGAAGTGGCTCCAGGCCAGCATCGATACGTCGCTGTCGACCTGCGAGAAGGGCATCAACATCGCGAGCGGCGACATCTCGGTCGTCAACTCGGTCACGGGCCCCGCGGGCGGCAACACGCTCTCGCTGCTCGGCGCCAACACGTTCCACGCGAAGCCCTGGAACAACACGGGCGCGGGCGTCGCGGGGACGGGCCTCCTCGCGAAGTTCCGCATCGCCGACTGGAACACGTCGTCGCACGCGTCGGCGATCTGGCAGACGATCAACCCGTCGTGCGCCGGTGCGACGGGCTCGGGCGGCAGCGCGGGCACGATCGCGAGCGGCAGCCAGTTCGATCTCAATACGTGCACCTGGACGCTGAGCGCCAGCGAGCGATGCGATTACGCCGTGGCGTCCGGCCGGCCCGACGGCTGTCCGCCCGCGACGAAGGACGGCCACCAGTGCATCCTCGTCGAGCTGCGCACGGCCGCGTCGCAGTACTACTTCTCGTCGTCGAGCGCGTACCGCAACCACGACTTCGTCGGCGCCTCGGAGTTCCGGCGAAAGGTGCGCGTCGACGTCAACGGCCTCCCGAACGCGGGCCTCGGCGCGAACCGCGACGTCTACGTGTACCTGCAGACGAGGAACATGCCGGCGCACGTGTCGCAGCCGCCTCCCGGCGACACGGGTCAGGGCGGCGACGGTCAACCGCGCGGCGTGTCCCCCGCGCTGATGAAGCGGCTGGAGCTGCCGGCCGACGGCCACATCGGCTCGGCCGAATCGGCGCGCATCCAGCAGGCGCTCGCCGCCGGCCAACTCACCTGGGGCGAGGTCAGTCAGCTCATGCCGACCCACGTCGCCTACGTGTGGCACGACACGGGCAAGACGATCAAAGTGGACGGGACCGACCACAAGCTGCTGCGGCCGCAGGCGCCGTTCGGCTTCTTCGTCTCGCACGACGGCGTCCTCACGGGCTGGGAGAACAAGCTCGAGGGCGCGGCGGTCACCCTCATCTCCCCCAACTTCTACAAAATCGTCGTCCCGACCGACGGGTTCGTCAACGCCGAGACCGTCATCCGCGCGCTGGGCGACGGCGGCCCCAAGGGCGGGGACGGCGGCGGCTGCGACGCTGCGAAGAACCTGCCCTGGTGGATCTGGCTCGTGCTCCTCCTCGTGCTGCTGCTCATCGTCTACGTCTTCCGCCGCCGCGGCAGCGGAAGCCCCTAACAGGGCTGCGCCCGACGCGCACGGCTGAGACGACGAAGGCCGTCAGAACTCGGCGGTCTTCCCCTCGAGGTGACCGCCCGTGCCATGCGGGGACTTCGCGCAGCGGGATGCGGTGGCGGGCGCCCAACGAAGCGGCGCTCGGGGGCCTGGTAGGAGGCAAGCTCGCCTCCTGAATCAGTCCCTCCAGGGGAGCAATCGTTCCCCAATCGCTTCCTAACCGGCCTTTGAGGCCCGATCCGAAGAAAAACACCGAATCAAATGGTGGAGATGAACGGGATCGAACCGTCGGCCTCCTGAGTGCGATTCAGAACGAAACGCCAGTAGAACAGGTAGTTACAAGATCAAACGTTTTTCTCCGTCGAGGAACGTCAGCAGTTTCAAGTGCTTCGGAGAAAAACGAATGGTTCGTCGAGCACGGTCCTAAGCAGGCGGGCGTGTGCCGCCCCTATCGCGCCCTGCGGCCACGTGTGTGAGGAGGGATGCTTGAAGGACGGAGCTACTGACCGTCTTCACTTCGACGTTCACCACTTGGTGTTCAATTCGTGGAAGGCGGACAAGTTGGAAAGGGTCTCCGAAGATCTCACCACGCACATCGTAGCGCTTCACCGACGAGGGCCGCGGCCGACGCCGTAGGGCAAGAGATATTCCTGATTGCAATAGCCGGATCCCTCGCGCGTTTTCGCGGGTGAATCCAGCTTTCTGCACCGATCAAATCGGCGCCATCGAGGTCGTTTGACTTGTCGGCGGACGACGATGAGCTGCTGGCGAAGGATCAGGTTCTCGGCGACCAGGGCTGCTCGCGGTGCAACGACGGCCAGGACGATGTCGAACAGGAAGCGAAGGAGGGCGATCACGGCGCTTACCACGTCGGCCTGTTCCCGATAGGGGAGCGGATCTCTCGCCGCGATGGCCACGCACTTTCGGACAGACCAAATCAGATTCCGCTCACGTACGGAGTATCTGCGCCCCACAGGCCTTGATCTGGTGTCCAGCATCGTCAACAGCCGTTAACGATGCTCCGTCGGGTGCGACATCGTGTCGCATTCCCGGTAGGGGATGCGCGTGTTACGAACCGACTACTCCAAGGAGGCACCGATCGGTCATGGGGCCACGCAAAATCGGATTGAGAGGCTGTATCGGGGGCACTGTCCTCGCCATCCCGTTTTCTATGCTCGTCTTCGGGATTGGATGCCGCGCCTCGGGCGACGGTTCCCCGACGGTGACGCCGGCCGCCGCGGCGAGCACGACGACTGCCGCGGTGTCGCCACCGCTCCCGGTCGTCTCGGCGTCGCCCGTCGCGCCGCCGCCGAGAGTCAGACCGCCGCTCGTGGCGTCCACAGTCGCGACGCGCATCCTCACCGAGTTGCGCGCCCGCTTCGCGTCCGACCAGCAGGACATCGGTGAATCGGATGCGCCCGTCCTCGCGCGCGGCCCGGCGCGCGCCATCCGCGGCGCCGATCGCGGCCTCGTGCCTCGGTTCGACGCGACCGAGGTCCCCCCCGCCCAGGTGCTCCTCCCTGCGCACGCGAACGAGGCCTTTCGCATCGAGGACGCCACGAGCGGGCTCGGCGTCGAAGTGTCGCTCGAGGGTGCGCGGGCCGTCGCCGCGCGGTTCAGCGACGGCTATCTCGTTTACCCCCACGCGCACGTGACGGGCGCGACCGTTCTGCACGCGCCGTCCCCCTCTGGCCTCGAGGACTACCTCGCGTTCGACGAGCGGCCCAGCCGGGCGAGCGTAGCCTTTCATGTAACTCTCACCCCCGCCGTTCGTGGCCTGCGCCTCGTCGAGAACGTGCTCGAGCTCGTCGACGCGGGGGGCGCGCCGCGCCTGCGCGTTGATCCGCCGTACGTTGTGGGCGCCGACGGCGCGCGCACGGTCGCGACGCTGACCGTCGAAGGGTGCGCGGTCGATCGCAGCCCGGCCGCGCCGTGGGGGCGTGCCGTCACCCCGCCGGGCAAGGCGACCTGCACGCTGAGCGTGAGCTGGCGCGGCGGCGACGTCGCCTACCCGGCGTTGCTCGACCCGCGCTGGAGGTCGACGAAGAACACAATGTTCGTCAAGCGCCAGGGGCACACGGCGACCTTGATGTCGAACGGCATCGTGCTCGTGGCCGGTGGCTCGGACGGCACGAACCCGCTCAGCTCCGCCGAGCTCTTCGACAAGACCACAAACAGCTGGGCGACGACGGGGAGCTTCACGGGCGCGCGGCAGCTGCACACGGCCGTGCAGCTCGGGACGAACGCCAACGCGAGCACGAGCGGCAAGGTGCTCCTCGCGGGCGGCTGGAGCGGTGGCACGCTCTCGAGCGGAGCCGCCGTCAATACGGCGCAGCTGTACAGCGCCACGGCGGGGACCTGGATCGCCGCCACGGCCATGGGGACCGGAACGGCGGGCGTGCGGCACTCGCACACGGCCACCGTGCTCTCGACCGGGCCGGTGCTCGTCGCGGGCGGCCTGAGCGATGCGACGACCACGGTGCTCGCCACCGCCGCGACGTACGATCCGACGACGGGAACGGGCACCTGGACAACGACGACGGCGATGGCGAGCAAAACGCGCTTCCACACCGCGACGCTCATGAAGACAGGCGCCTTCGCCAACAAGGTGATCGTCGTGGGCGGTAACACCGGTGGCGCGACGAACATGGCCGTCGTTCAGGTCTTCACGTTCGGCGCGAGCCCGGCCTGGACGTCAGCAGGGATCACGCAACTGCCCTCGGGCCGCGAGGGTCACACCGCGACGTTGCTGGCCAACGGCCAGCTCCTGATCACGGGCGGCAAATCGGGGGCGGCCCTCCAGTCGTCAACGTTGCTCTTCAACGCCGCGTCGCCGGGCACCTGGACGTCGGCGGGGACGATGAACGCCACGCACGCCGGTCACACGGCGACGCTGTTGGCGACGAGCACGTTGACGAACGGGCAGTTGCTCGTCGCGGGCGGCGCGCCCACGACCACGAACTCCGTGGAGCTTTGGAACGGCACGACGACCTGGACGGCCACTACGGCCCTGTCGACCGTGATTGCTGGGCACACGGCGACGCTGCTCGGGAACAACATGGTCCTAATTGCAGGCGGCCTCACGAGTGGCCTCAGCCTTCAGACCGCCCAGCTGTACGATCCGTCCTGGGCGCTGGGGTGCACCAGCAACAGCCAGTGCGCGGCCGGGTTCTGTGTCAGCGGCGTTTGCTGCGACACGGCGTGTAGCACCGGCTGCGGCGCCTGCAACCTTACGGGCAAGGTAGGGACGTGCTCGCCGGTCGTTGTGAACACCGTGTGTCCCGACGACGGCAACGCATGCACGACCGACAAGTGCGACGGAACGACGCTGACGTGTCAGCACGCGGCGGGCAATGCCGGGACGTCGTGCCGCCTGGCGGCGAACGAGTGCGACCTCCAGGAAACGTGCACCGGGACCTCGACCGCGTGCCCCGCGGACGGCGTGAAGGCCGCGGCGACGGCCTGCACGGATGATGGGAACAAATGCACGACGGACAAATGCAACGGCACCACGGGCGCGCCGGCATGCGTGCACGCGGCGGGGAACGCGGGTGCGACCTGTCGAACGGTCGCGAACGAGTGCGACGTGGCCGAGACGTGCACCGGGACGTCGATCAATTGCCCGGCGGACGTCGGGAAGCCGCCGACGACGACGTGCACGGACGACAACAACGTTTGCACAACGGACCTGTGTAACGGGACGGTGGGCGCGCCGGCGTGTGCGCACGCAGCCGGCCACGCGGGGACGCCGTGCCGAGCGGCGCTGAACGAGTGCGATTTGGCGGAGGCGTGCACGGGGACGTCGATCAATTGCCCGGCGGACGTCGTTAAGCCGACGACGACGACGTGCACGACCGACAACAACGTTTGCACGACGGACTTGTGCAACGGGACGGTGGGTGCGCCGGCGTGCGCGCACGCGGCCGGCAACGCGGGGACGCCGTGCCGTGCGGCGGCGAACGAGTGCGACTTGGCGGAGGCGTGCACAGGGACGTCGATCAATTGCCCGGCGGACGTCGTCAAGCCGACGACGACGACGTGCACGACCGACAACAACGTTTGCACGACGGACCTGTGCAACGGGACGGTGGGTATACCGGCGTGCGTGCATGCGCCGGGGAACCCGGGGGTCGTGTGCCGCCCGGTGAATGGCGCGTGCGACGTGGCGGAGGCGTGCACGGGGACGTCGATTACGTGCCCGGCCGACGCCTCCCTGACCTGCACGGCGCTCGATCAGTGCCACGTCGCGGGTCAATGCAGGCCCTCGACGGGCACCTGCTCCAATCCCGCGAAGCCTAACGGCCTGACGTGCGACGACTCGAACCCCGCGACGAGCGACGAGACGTGTCAGCTCGGGAGTTGCCGTTCGCCGAGCTCGTATCCGCCGGTCTCGAATCTAGCTGTGGACGACATCGGTACGCTCGGCGGCGGAAATTCAAACGCCAACGCCATCAACTCGTTGGGTGAGGTGGTGGGTGGCAGTCCGACCCCCGACGGTCACGGCCAAACCTTCGAGTGGC
>JBBQJG010000268.1:0-8040 GCA_038325725.1 Polyangia bacterium
CCCTCGGCGGGCGCGTCGTCGGCGTCGGCAGCCGCCACGCCCCCGAAGGCCGCCGCGCGCGCCGCCGGACCCTTGCCCGCGACCTTGGCGGTCACGGCCACCGCCTCGGGAGACGGCGCCACGTGCAGGTAGCGCAGCGCCTGCTCGGCGATGTCCTTGAAGATGGGCGCCGCGACGACGCCGCCCAGGTGTCCACCCTGTGGCTCGTCGACGACGACGATGATCGCGAGGCGCGGCGCCTCGAGCGGCACGACGCCCACGAACGACGACACCCACTTGTCCGGATCGTAGTGCCCGTTGGCGACCTTCTGCGCCGTGCCCGTCTTGCCGCCGACCTGATAGCCCTCGATGGCGGCCTGCTTCGCCGTGCCGCCCTCCTCGGTCACGCCGCGCATGATCTCCAGCATCGTGTGCGCCGCGGACTCCGACATCACGCGGCGGTCCGGCGGCGACGCGGGCGTCTCGATCGTGCCGTCGGCCTGCACGACGCGCGCGACGACGCGCGGCGCGCGGTACATGCCGCCCGCGGCGATGGCGCTCACGCCCGCGACCATCTGCAACGGCGTCACGGTGAGCCCCTGCCCGAACGACACGTTCGCAAAGCCGATGTCGCCCCACTTGTCGACGGGTCGAATGATGCCCGCGCGCTCGCCCGGCAGCCCAACGCCCGTGGGATGCCCGAACCCGAAACGCCCCAGCGCGGCCGCGAGCCCCTCGCGCCCGAGGCGCCGCGCGATCTTCGTCGCGCCGATGTTGCTCGAGAATTTGAAGACCTCGGCCGCCGTGAGCACGCCGTGCGCGTGCGTGTCGTGGATCGAGTACTTGCCGACCATCATCTTGCCCTGCAGGCAATCGATGCGATCGTCCGCGCGAATGACGCCCGCGTCGAGCGCCGACGCGAGCGTGAACGTCTTCATCGTCGAGCCCGGCTCGTAGGCATCGGCGATGGCGCGGTTGCGCGCGCCGCCGCTCGCCGCGTCGCCCGGATCGTTCGGGTTGTACGACGGCACCGACGCCATCGCGAGCAGCTCGCCCGTGCCCGGGTCCATGACGATCGCGACGACGTCCTTCGCGTGTGTCCGCGCCTGCCCTTCTGCAATCGCGCGCTCCGTGACGAACGTGAGGTAGCGATCGATCGCGAGCACGACGTCGGAGCCCGCGCCCGTGGGCGTGTCGGGCAGACCGTCGACGGCCAGCTCGCGCCCGAGCGCGTCCCTGATGCCTACGACCGAAGACGTCGTGCCGCGCAGCTGCTTGTCGAACGCGAGCTCGACGCCGTCGAGGCCGCGTCCGTCGGAGCCCGCGAGCCCCATGACCGTCGCCGCGAGGCCGCGGTTCGGATAAAAGCGCCGCGGCTCTTTGACGAAAGCGAGCCCCGGCAGCTCGAGCGCCTTGACGGCGGCCGCCTCGTCGGGCGTGACCTTGCGCTTGACCCACGCGAAGAACCGCCGCTGCGAGAGCTTCTTCTCGAGCTCGCGCCGATCGAGCCCCAACACCTTCGAGAGCAGCCGAGCCGCCTCGCGCGGATCGGACAGCCGCCGCGGGTTGCAGTAGATCGAATCGACGTCGGCCGTCGACGCCAGCTCGGCGCCGTTGCGATCGAGGATGCGCCCGCGCCGCGGCGGCAGCTCGACCTCGCGGAGGTACTGCTCCTCGGCCATACCGCGCAGCTTGTCGGACTCGTTCACCTGCAGGTTGTAGGCGCGCTTGCCGACGGCGCAGAACAGCCCCGTGAGCACGGCGCCGAACGCGACGATGCGAACGCGCGTCCACCGCCCCGCGAACGTCACTCGTCGCCCTCCCCGGTCGAACGCCGCGTCTCGAGATCCTCTTTCGGCACGCTGGCACCACTCGGCGAATCCTTCGCGGAGGTCGAGTCTTTGGCGTTCGCCGAGTCTTTCGCGTTCGCGGAATCCTTCGCGTTCGCGGTGCGCTTGGCCTTCTCTTGCCGCGCCAGCTCGCGCCGCGCCGCCTTCGCGACCTTCTCGGCCTGCTTCGCCGCCGCGGCCGCCGCGACCTCGGCCTCGTGCGCGCCCAGCACCTGTCCCGGCGCGAGCCGAATGACGTCCTCCGGCGCGGGTGGGCCCATCTTCAGCTTGTCACGCGCGAAGCTCACGACGCGCCCCGGATCCTTGAGCATCCCGATCTCGATGTTGAGGCGCCGCCGTTCCTCTTCGAGCTTCGTGTTGATCTGCTTTTCGTGCCCGAGCGCGTACGCGACCTCGAGGCCCTTCATGCGCACGCCCACGTGCGCCATCGCCCCCGCCGTCACGAGCGCCAACAGGAACGCGCCCACGCCGAGGCCCTTCCGCTGTCCCGGATCTGTCTGAACCGTTTGAACCGTCTGGACGGTTCGACCTGTCGCCGCTCCGGGGCTCAAATCCGCTCCACGGCGCGCAGCTTCGCCGAACGCGACCGCGGGTTCCGGTCGCGCTCGGCGTCGCCCGCCACGATGACGTGCTTGTTGAGCAGTCGGATCCGCGCCGTCTCGCCGCCGTCGCGTCCCGCGAGGATGCGAAGCCGCCGCTTCACGATCCGATCCTCGAGCGAGTGGAACGCGATGACGCACAGCCGACCGCCCGGCTTGAGGCAATCGGTGACGCCCTCGAGGAACGTGCTCAACTGACCGAGCTCGTCGTTGACGGCGATGCGGAGCGCCTGGAACGTGCGCGTCGCCGGGTTCTTGTGCCGCTCGTGCGCGGGCATGGCGCGCGAGACGACCGCCGCGAGCGCCGCCGTCGAGTCGAGCCCGTCGGCGTCGCGGGCGCGCATGATGGCCCCCGCGATGCGCCGCGCGTAGCGCTCCTCGCCCAGCTCGCGGATGACGTGCTCGAGCTCGCCCTCGTCGATGCGCCGCAGATAGTCCCCCAGCGTCTCACCCGCGCTCTGGTCCATTCGCATGTCGAGCGGACCGCCCGCGCGAAACGAGAAGCCCCGGTCGGCGCGGTCGAGCGGGGGTGACGAGACCCCGAGGTCGACGAGCACCCCATCGACCGCGACGACGCCCAGCTCTTCGAGCACGGCGCGCGCGCGCGCGAACGGCGCGTGCACGAGCGTGACGCGGTCGCCGAACGTCTCGAGCGCCGCCCGCGCCTCGGTGATCGCGTCACGGTCGCGATCGATGCCGATGAGCCGCCCGTCCGGCGACGACCGCTCGAGGATCGCGCGCGAATGCCCGCCCATCCCGACGGTCGCGTCGCAGTACACGCCCCCTGGCCGCGGCTGGAGGGACTCCATGACCTCGTCCAGGAGCACCGGCTGGTGCAGCGGGGCCGCATCGGATTTCAGGGTTTCCATTTCCCCGGTCACAGCGGCCCCCGACGGTGACGCCGAATTCCGTCAACCGCGTCCCGTGACGCGGCTAGACGGGTGACCTTAGGAGCGGGTGCCCGCATGCCCGGTCATTTTTGCCGACGGGGTGGGCGAGTCAAGTTTTGCCCTAGTTAGAAAATCTAATGATTCCGAAGATATTGAACGCATCGCCCGAACACACGGGAGAGCCCGTCAACGGGCCGCAAACGGAAGCGGGCCGCCCAGAAGCCACAAACTAGCCTGTGATGCGGCTGACGGGAGCGAAGACGGGAGCAACGGAGCGCTTACACGGCGCCGGGATGGCCTGGGGAGAAACTTCGCTAACCCCGCTTGACCAAAGGGTTCTCCCGAAATACGATTCTTCTTTGCCGGTCCCCGAACCGGCCCGAACCGACGCACTCCCGAACCAAGCTCGACTAACAGGAAGGAACTTAGGATGGGGATGGACGCGAAGTTCTTCGAGCTCGACGCCAAGATGGAAGGTCTCCGGGCGAAGCAGAATTCATTTCCCGGAAACATCCTGAAGACCTACCAGGATCGACTCGACGTCTCCTGGATCTTCCACGACAACGCCCTCGAGGGCGTCGTGCTGTCGTACAGCGAGCTCAAGGCTGCTATCGACCAGCGCATCATCAGTGATGTCACGCTGATCCCGATGTACGAAGAGGTTCGTAACCACAAGCTGGCCGTCGACTTCGTGCGCGATGCCAACTCGGGGAAGAAGCCGACGCCGATCGACATCGAGCTGGTCCGCAAACTTTACGCGCTGTTGACTCCCGAAGCGGCGGCGAAGGCGTACCCGTTCCGTAAAGAGAACCCCTTACACCGGCTCTACTATCACGAGATCGCGCCGCCCGAAAAAATCGCCTACAAGATGAAGAAGCTCGACGAGTGGATGCACTCGGAGGAGTTCCTCGAGCTGCACCCCATCACACGGGCGACCAAGGCGCACTTCCGGCTGCTCAACATCTACCCGTGGACGAAGAACTCCGGGAAGGTTGCGCGGCTGCTCATGAACTACATCCTGATTCGCCACGGCTATTTGCCGGCGGTCATTCACTCGATCGAGCGCCAGCGCTACTACGAGGTGCTGCGCTTCGAGAACGAAGGGCTCTTGAACCTCGTCATCGAGTCGCTCGAGAACAGCATCGAGACGACGGCGAAGTTCCTCGACGAGCTCAACGGCCTGCGCGTCAAGCGGGCCTCGTAGCTCGCTCCCTTCGGGCGCGGGGCGATCGGGGTGGGTATCCATCCCGTGCTCAGACAATCCCGTCCGCGATGGAAGCTGATCTGTTCGGCAGGCGTCGCGGCGCGGAGCGCAACTGCGCGCGGGATGGATACCCACCCCGATCGCGCGGTGCTGCCCGCGGTCGCTCTTCGGAACGGGCGAGTCAGGTTCGTGACAAAGGAAACGCGCCGGGAGGCGGTGCCTCTCCGGCGCGTTTGGGATCGATACTGGGCTGGTCGAGAGCTGGCGCCTCGAGGCGCCGCCCATTTATGGTTCGTTGACGCGAGCTTTCGTCGAGGAACCGGTTTTGGGGTGCAACGAGCTCGTTACCCTTTCAGCAGGCGGGAACCGATCGGTTCCCCGGAGGCTTTAGCTCCGTCCGGGCTCCTTTGCTCCGAGACGGCGAAGAGTGCGGTGAGTGTTCGTACCGTGCGTTTGGGTGCGTTTACTCATGCGTTCTTGTCCTCCTTGTTGGGCCAGCCGGTCACGATGCCCTGGAAACAATCGTAGCTTGCCGTCGCTGAGCGCGCCACGTTTCGCTCTCGCTGCGCGAAGAAGTTACGCATCCGAAATGTCCTCGCGACGTAGCTCTTCTGGTAGAAACCGACGCATGGCAAGCAAGGCGCCGGCGGGCGGACGCGGTGCGCGATTCGCGGGCGCGATGGATCCGGCGGCGGCTGCGCTCAACGCGTCGATCGATTTCGATCGGCGCTTGCTGCGTGACGACGTGCGCGGGAGTCAAGCGCACGCGCGCATGCTCGCGAAGGTCGGGCTCATCAGCGCCGACGACGCGGAGGCGATCGTCAAAGGCCTCGACGCCGTCGCGGGCGAGTTCGAGCGCGGCGAGCGCAAGATGGATCCGGCGCTCGAGGATGTTCACATGAACGTCGAGTCGCGGCTCACGGAGCTCGTCGGCGATCCGGCGCGGCGGCTGCACACGGCGCGCAGCCGCAACGATCAGGTTGCGACGGACCTGCGCCTTTATGCGCGACGCTCGGCGGTGGAGCTGGTCGCTGGGATCGACAGGACGCGGCTGGCGTTGTTGCGGCGGGCGCGCGAGCACGCCGACACGCTGCTGCCGGGCTACACGCACCTGCAACGCGCGCAGGTCGTGACGCTCGGACACCACCTGCTCGCGTACGCGGAAATGTTGCGGCGCGATCGCGGGCGGCTGCTCGACGCCGCCAAGCGCGCCGGCGAATCGCCGCTGGGCTCGGGCGCGCTCGCGGCGACGGGGCTGCCGATCGATCGCGCGCACACGGCGGCGGCGCTCGAGTTCGACGCGCCCACGCGCAACAGCCTCGACGCCGTTTCGGATCGCGACTTCGCGGCCGAGATCACCTTTGCGTGCGCGCTCATGGGCGTGCATGCGTCGCGGCTCGGCGAAGAGCTGGTCCTGTGGTCGACGACGGAGTTCGGGTTCGTGCGCCTCGGCGAAGGCTACTGCTCGGGCAGTTCGCTCATGCCGCAGAAGCGCAACCCCGACATCGCCGAGCTGCTGCGCGCGAAACCTGCGCGCGTGATGGGCGATCTCGTGGCGCTGCTGACGATCAGCAAGGGGCTCACGCTCGCGTACAACAAGGACCTGCAGGAGACGCAAGAGCCGTTCTACGACGCGGTCGAGACGGCGCGCCAGGTCCTCGCCGTGTTGCCGGGACTGATTGAGGGGCTCGAGTTCGACGTCGCGCGCATGGGCGCGGCGGCGGGCGATCCGGCGCTCGGCGCGACGGATCTCGCCGAGGAGCTCGTGCGCGGCGGGATGCCGTTCCGGTCGGCGCACGAGATCGTCGGCAAGCTGGTTCGCGCCGCTGAGGAAAGCGGCGTCTCGCTGCGCGCGCTCGACGCAAAAGCGCTCGCGGCGATTGACCCGAAGCTCACGCCCGCCGTCATGGAAGCGCTCGACCCCGCGCGCGCGGTCGCGGCACGCGTCGCGACGGGCGGCCCCGCGCCGGCGAACGTGCGGCGCGAGATCGTGGCGCTCGAAGCCGAGCTGCGCGCGCTCGGCCTCGAACCGTAGCTCGGGGCTCGCCGTCGCCGTCGCCGTCGTCGGAGTTAGAACGCAGCCATCGCCGTGAGGCCCGGCAGGCCACCCGGCATCGGCGTCGGCAGAAGCGTCAGCGACGACGAGATCGGGCCCGACGACCCCGGGTCGTCGTCGAAGTGGCGCGTCATGATGATGCCGGCTCCGAGGCCCACGGCACCGCCAGCGAGCGCCGAGCCCGCGGAGATCGCTCGCGCGCTCTCGTTCGTCGCGCCGATGAGACAGTGAGCGTGGTTGGCGACACAGCCGGCGATGCCGCCCGCGAGCATGCCGGCGCCGACGGCGAGATCGATCACGAGGACGCGCTTCCAGCTGGGGCCGTACTTCGTCTGATCCGGCAAGTACGCGCCGAGCAACCCCGCGGCGAGGCCGAGATTGAGCCCGATGAGCGCGCCGGGCGCGAGGTCCATCGCGCTCACCTGGCGAAAGGCACACGTGTCGCTGCTCTCCAGGCAGTCTTTGTTGAGGGAGGTACCGAAGTCGTCATGGGTCGGCTTACGCACCGTCTGCTCCCAGTCGGAGCCGTACGGCTTCCACTGCAATGTGAGCTGTCCGAGAGCGCCCGCGAGCACACCGCCGATGGCGGCGCTTTGAATGAGCGCCGCGCGGCCATACGTCGGGGCGCGATCAGCCGTGAGCGCGCCCGTCGTGAGGCCGAGCGCGAGGCCCGGGAGGCTGCCGATGAAGCCGGCGCGCAGCTGAACGCCGAGCGGCGCACGGCAGTTCTCCGTACCGGTGCACACGGAGTCCTTGGGTTTGACCTCGCGATGCGTCGTCACTTGCTGCCACACGATACCGGCACCAGCCCCCTCCGCGCCGCCCATCCACATGCTGCCGAGGATGAAGAGGGCTCGGTTGTCGGCGATGTGGTTCGGCACGAGGGGCGCCGCGATGAGCGCGCCGCCGATGCCGCCCGCGAGCCCGCCGCCCGTGACGAGCAAGACGGACGCGACGTTTTGCCTTTCCAGATCGACGCCGATCGCCGCCGCGACGGCGCCCGCGCCGACGAACGTGCCGATGAGCCCCGACGCGACGATGATCTCGGGTCGACCCGAACGTTGCGCGTAGGGAAGGCGGAGGAAGTTCGCTCCGGCGAGCACTTTCTGCTCACCCGGAGCGAGCGCGAGATCGATCGTGCGGCTCTCATGCGCCGGCGCCTCGGCGAAGATCTCGTAGTGCCCGGGCGGGACATCCTGGCGGTAGGGGTTGCGCGCGCGGTTTCCGTTCACGTAGAGCGTCGCCGCGAACGGCGACGTTTGAATCTCGAGGTGCGCCGGGATCGGCTCGAGCTTGAAGAACAGCGGCTTCGTCTCGGCGACGTCGACGTCGACGTCGCGCGTTTGGCCTTGGTAGTTCTTCTTCGTGACGTCGATGCGGTAGTGCCCGCGCGGCACCTGGAAGTTGTTGGGTGCCTGGCCCGAAACATCGCCCGACGGCGCGGCGCCCGACGGCGCGGCGC
>JBBQJG010000269.1:0-7987 GCA_038325725.1 Polyangia bacterium
GTGCGCGCGAGGAAGAGGCCGAGGCCCATGCCCTGGCCGGCGGGCTTCGTCGTGAAGAACGGCTCGCCCGCGCGCGCGACGACATCGGGCGCCATGCCCGCGCCCTCGTCGCGCACGGTGAACTCGACCCGGTCGCCGACGCGCGCGACGGCGAGCGAGACGGAGCGGTTCGCCGGCGAGGCGTCCTGCGCGTTCTTGAGCACGCCTTGCAGCGCCTGCTCGAGCGCGCGCGGCGGGACGTTGAGCGCGAGGCCGCGCGTCCCGTCGGCGACGTCGGCGCGGATCTCGGGCCGGGCTTCGAGCCCCGCGAGGGCGCGCGCGACGAGCTCGTCGACCGAGACGGTGACGAACGCTTCGCCCAGAACCTGTCCGGCGTCGACGCACATGCGCTGGAGAATCGCGCGGCAACGCTCGACCTCGCCGCGTAAGAGCCCGACGTCCTCGGCGACGCTCGGGGGGACGCCGAGACGTGCGATCTCGCGCTCGAGCTCCTTGGCGACGACGGCGATCGTCGACAGCGGCGTCGACAGCTCGTGCGCTGCGCCCGCCGCGAGCGTCGCGAGCGAGGCGAGGCGCTCCTGACGCGCGGCGAGGCTGCGCGAGGTGGCGAGCTCGGCCTCTCGGTGCGCGAGGGCGCGGCGAATGCGCCGCAAAAAATAGACGATGAACGCCGCCGACACGCCGAACGCGACCCACATGCCGCGCAGGTGCAAGCTCATGTGCGCCGCGTGCGAGTCGCCGAGCTCGAGCGGGAGGTTCCAGATGAAAAGCACCGCCGAACAACCGAGCGAGAGCAGCACGAGCGCCCACGTCCACGCCGCGGGCAAAATCAGCGTCGCCAGCGAGATCGGCACGAGGAACAAGAAGCTGAACGGGTTGTTGGGGCCGCCCGTGAAGTAGAGGAACCCCGAGAGCAAGAGGACGTCGAGGGCCATGACGCCGCCGAGCGCGTCGTCGCGCACGGGACGCTCGGGACGAACGAGGTAAAGGGCTGCGTTGCTCGCCGCCTCGAACGCGAGGAGCGCGAGGAGCGGCGGCATCGGCAACGCGAGCCCGAGGCCGTAGCGCACGACGAGGATCGTCAGCAACTGGCCCCCGAGCGCGCCCCAGCGCAGCCGCAACAGCCACGCGAGGTTCGTCGACGCGGTGGGCATGACTGAATTGACCGCGACGCCGAGGCGCGCGCATCAAAATTCGTCGGCCTGCGAATAAATGACGCATTCCTCGCGAGGCCTCGGCCTGCTACTGAGTCGGTGTGCTCGGTCGCGCTTCGTCGGTTCTGGTCGCTGTCGCGCTCTTTGGGCTGGTGAGCCTGGGAGGATGCGGCGCCACGCCCGCGGCGGCAGCGCCCGACTTCGCGGACGCGCCCGCGTACGACCTGCCGAGCGTCTCGGGGCACCTCGTCGTCACCGTGCGGTCTTCGCCCCCGAGGCCGGGCACGGGCGTGAACGCCGTTCAGCTCACGATCGTCGACGACCGGGGCGCGCCCGTCGACGGCGCCGCCGTCACCGCGACGCCGTGGATGCCGGCGCACGGGCACGGCACGTCCGTCGTGCCTTCGATCTCGGCCCGCGGCGACGGCGTCTACGAGATCGATCGCGTCCTGTTCTTCATGCCCGGACGCTGGGAGCTCCGCGCGGAAATCGTCCCCGAGGGGCAGGCCCCGGATCACGTCGTCGCGACGTTCGATGTCCTTTAGCGCCCGGAGCCTGCTCGTCGCGGCGATCTTGGTGGCGCGGCCCGCGGCGGCCTGGGCGCAAGCCTGTTGCGCGGCGCCGAGCCTCGCGACGCCGGCGCGCTTGGGTCGCGACGAACATTACGGCGTGGGCCTGCTCCTGCGAGGGCGCAATGCCTTCGGCGCCTTCGCGGCCGACGGCACCTTCGCGACGACGGCGACGGGCGACGTCGAGACGGCGCAAGAGCTCTTCGTCGCCGCCCGGCTGTTCGCGCGCGCACAGGTGGCGGTCGCCGCGCCGTTCGTTCAGACGCGCCGCCGCGCGCCCGGCCTCTCGGACTGGGGCGGCGGGCTCGGTGACGTTCGCGCGAGCGCGCACGTCGAGCTGGCGCGCGCGGGGGAGCGGCGATTCGTGCCGGGCGTCGCGCTGCTGGCGGGCCTGTCGGTGCCCACGGGAACGCCGCCCGACGCCGCCCACGGCGCGTTGGCCGCGGACGCCACCGGGACGGGCAGCTTCGAAGGCAGCGTCGGCGTCGAGCTGGAGCAGCACTTCGAGCGGATCTTCACGACGCTCGCGGGGACCGTGGGGCAGCGGTCCTCGCGCGCCGTGGGCGACGTGCGCCAGTCCTTCGGCGTCCGCCTCGCGGCGTTGGCAACGGCGGGCGTCACGCTCGCCAACGAGACGGCCGTGGGCGTGTTCCTCGTCGGCAGCCATCAAGGGGCGGCGCGCGATGCCGACGGCGCCGTCATCGACGGCAGCGCGCTGGCGCTCGTGACCACCGGACTCGCCGCGACGTCCCCCGTCGCCGACGGCTGGCGCGCGCAAGCGTCGGCGTCGTTCGATTGTCCCGGCGCCGGCCTCGGCCGCAATCAACCGACGAGCGTCGGCCTCGCGCTGTCGCTTCTGCGCGTTTGGCCCTAGTGGCACTAGACTGACGGGATGGAAAACGACACGACGGGCGCGGCGCCTGCGCCGACGCGCCTCCTCTCGCTCATCGGCAACACGCCGCTCGTGCAGCTCGAGTCATTCGACACGGGCCCGTGCTCGCTCTTCGTCAAGCTCGAGAGCCAAAATCCCGGCGGCTCGATCACGGACCGCATCGGCCTCGCCATGATCGAAGCGGCCGAGCGCGACGGACGACTGCATCCCGGCGCGACGATCGTCGAGGCGACGGCGGGCAACACGGGCCTCGGCCTCGCGCTCGTCGCCGCGCGCAAAGGCTACCGCCTGCTGCTCGTCATCCCCGACAAGATGAGCCAGGAGAAGATCTTCCACCTGCGCGCGCTCGGCGCCGAGGTGCGCCTCACGCGCTCCGACGTCGCCAAGGGCCACCCCGAGTACTACCAAGATCTCGCGGCGCGGCTCGCGCGCGAGCTGCCCGGCTTTTACGTCAACCAGTTCGAGAACCCGGCGAACCCGCTCGCGCACGAGACGACGACGGGCCCCGAGATCTGGCGACAGATGGGTGAGCGGCTCGATGCCGTCGTGTGCGGCGTGGGCTCGGGCGGCACGATCACGGGCCTGTCGCGCTACTTCGCGCGCGTCGCGCCCGACGTCGAGATGGTGCTGGCCGATCCGGCGGGCTCGATCCTCGCGGAGTTCGTCAAGACGGGGACGCTGGGCCAGGCGGGCTCGTGGCTCGTCGAGGGCATCGGCGAGGACTTCGTCCCCTCGATCGCCGACCTCGGGCGCGTGGGCCAGGCCTACACGGTCACGGACGAGGAGAGCTTCACGACGGCGCGCGCGCTGTTACGCGGCGAGGGCATCCTCGCGGGGTCGTCGACGGGCACGCTCGTCGCGGCGGCGCTGCGCTACTGCCGCGCGCAGACCGAGCCCAAGCGCGTCGTCACCTTCGTGTGCGACAGCGGCAACAAGTACCTGTCGAAGATGTTCAACGACTTCTGGATGCGCGACCAGGGCTTCCTGCGCAGCGCCGCGCAGGGCGACCTGCGCGATCTCGTGACGCGCAGCCCGGCCCAGCGCTCCGTCGTCGCCGTCGCGCCGGACGACACGCTCAACATTGCCTACGCCCGCATGAAGCTCTACGACATCTCGCAGCTCCCGGTGCTCGAGGGCGAGACGATCGTCGGGCTCCTCGACGAGTCGGACCTGCTGCTCGCCGCGAGCCACGAGCAGGCGGCGTTTCGCCGACCCGTGCGCGACTTCATGACGAGCCGCCTCGAAACCGTCACGCCCTCGACGCCGGTCGCCGACCTGCTGCCCATCTTCGAGCGCGGACTCGTGGCGATTCTCGTCGGCGAAGGTGTAGAAGGGGGGCGCTTTTTGGGACTCATCACCCGCATCGATGTGCTCAACTACCTCCGCCGCCGAACATGAGTGAACGCACCCGAAAACAAGCCCCCGGAAAGACCCCCGCGACGCTCGCCGTGCACGGCGGTGAGGACCGCAGCCGTCCGCACCACGCGCTGACCGAGCCGATCGTCCAGACGGCGACGTACTCGTTCCGCGACACGCGCGCTCTCGTCGACTACATGGAGGGCAAGGTCGACCGCGAAGAGTACGGCCGCTACGGCAACCCGACGGTGCGCGCTTGCGAGGAGAAACTGACGGCGCTCGAGGGCACCGAGGACGCGCTCGCGTTCGGCAGCGGCATGGCCGCCATGACGACGGCGATCCTGGCGCTGACGAAGGCGGGCGCGCACGTCGTGCTCTTCAACGACTGCTACCGGCGCACGCGCCAGTTCGTCACGAAGATGCTCGACCGCTTCGGTGTGACGTCGACGCTCGTCCCCCCCGGCGATCTCGTCGCGCTCGAAAAAGCGCTGCGGCCCGAGACCCGTCTCGTCATCAGCGAAGCGCCGACGAACCCGTATCAGAGCGTCGTCGATCTCAAGAAGCTGGCGGCGCTGTGCCAGGCCCGCGGCGTCAAGACGCTCATCGACGCCACCTTCGCGACGCCCATCAACATGAAGCCGGCGGCTTACGGGATCGATCTCGTCGTCCACAGTGGCACGAAGTACCTCGCGGGACACAACGACGTCCTCGCCGGGTTCGTCGCCGGGCCGGCGGGGCTCGTGTCGCTGCTGCGCGAGCTGCGTGACGTCACGGGCGCGATCCTCGACCCGCACGCGGCGTACCTCGTCCTGCGCGGCATGAAGACGCTCGCCGTGCGCGTCGTGCAGCAGAACAAGAGCGCGCTCGCGCTCGCGACGGCGCTCGAACGGCACCCGCGCGTCGATCGCGTCTACTACCCGGGCCTGCCGTCACACCCGCACCACGCCGTCGCGCGCGAGCTCATGTCGGGGTTCGGCGGCATCGTGACGTTCACGGTGAAGGGGACGCTCGACGATGTGTCGCGCTTCGTCGACGCGTGCCGCATCCCGCGCATCGCGCCCAGCCTGGGCGGCGTCGAATCGCTCATCGAGCAGCCGGCGCTCATGAGCTACTTCGAGCTTTCGACCGAGCAGCGCGAGGCCGTCGGCATCTCCGATCGCCTCGTGCGCTATGCCGTCGGCCTCGAGGACACCGAAGAGCTCATCGCCGACGTCGTCGCGGCGCTCGACAAGACGGCGCCGTAGCGGCGCCCAAAACGAAAAGGCCCGACCGCGCCGTGAGGCGGGCCGGGCCAGCGAGCCGCGAGGCGCGCTCGATAAACTAGGGCTTCGCGCCGCTCATGATCCAGTCGTGGATCGTCGTCTTCTCGGCGGCCGTCAGCGTCAAGTTCGAGCCCGCCTTCGGCATGGCGATGCCGCACTTCGGACCGGCGAGGTTCGCGTCGGTCCCGTTGACCTTGATCCAAAGGTAGCTGTGGTCGGGATCGCCGATGACGACGCGCTTCTTGGAGGCGTCCAGCATGGTGCATGCGAGGTCGTTCATCGCCGCGACGCCCATCGTCGTGCCGACGAGGTTCTTATACCCGGTGGCCGCGTCCTTCATCGACAGCCCGGCGTCGGAGTTGGTCGTGTGACAGGGCTTGCACTTGTTCATGAGGATAGGCGTCCAGACGTCCGTCGCGAAGCTGATCACCGCACCGCCGCTGCCCGCGGTGCCCGTGGAGCCCGCGGTGCCGGTAGAGCCGGCGGTGCCCGTGGAGCCGGCGGCGCCTGTCGTGCCTGCGGCGCCGGTGGTGCCCGCGACACCGGTGGTGCCTGCAGCGCCGGTGGTGCCCGCGACACCGGTGGTGCCTGCGGCGCCCGTGGTGCCTGCGGCGCCCGTGGTGCCTGCAGCGCCGGTGGTGGTGCCCGCGGCGCCCGTGATGCCCGCCGCTCCGGTCGCGCCGGCCGCTCCGGTCTGTCCGCCCGTCGCGGTGGTGCTTGGCTTCTCGGAATCGGTGCAGCTCATCGCGCCGACGGCGAGGGCGAGGGCAAGGGCGCCGGGAAGAAGAACGAGGGTGACGCGATCACGAACCATGAAGACCTCCTGGGATGAAACGGGAGCGAGCGGGAATCGGGTTCACCATCTAGTTCCTGTCACCGGTGAAAACGTCTCAGGGAAATTTTCAAAAAGCGACAAGGCGAGAGGAACAATTCCCGCAACCCCGCGTATCTGAGCCGAATTGACCTGCCGGGGGGTGCGTTCGGTGCCTAGGCGGTGCACCGCGATTCCAGAATCGCCGCAGTGGCGCGGGGACCGGCGGGGCTGCTAGGGTCCGCCCCGTGAAAGAACCCGCCCCGGCGGCGCCCGCGAGGCGCGTCCTCTGCGCGGGGTGTGCCCGGCCCACGAGCGTCTGTGTCTGCGCGTTCGTGACGTCGATCCAGACGAAGACGCGCGTGCTCATCTTGCAGCACCCGCGCGAGCGGCACGTGCCCATCAACACCGTGCGACTCGCGCGGCTGTGCCTCCCCGACGCGACCATCCGGCAGGGCGTCGAGCTCGACGGCGATCCGGTCGTCGCCGACGTGCTCGCGGGGCAGGGCGGGTGGCCGACGCCGTACGTGCTCTATCCTGGCGCGGACGCGATGGACCTCGCGGTCGAGCGTCCGCCCGGGCCCATCACGCTCATCGTCCTGGATGGGACGTGGTGGCAGGCGAACAAGCTGCTGAGGCGCAACCCGGGGATCGCGGCGTTGCCGCAACTGCGCCTCGCGCCGGCGGCGCCGAGCCGCTACCGCATCCGGAAGGAGCCGCACGAGCACTGCGTGGCGACGATCGAGGCGCTCGCGCTCGCGCTGCGCGCGCTCGACGGCGGCGCCGGCGACGCGGACGCCGAGGCGCGCTATGCGGCGCTGCTCGCGCCGTTCGACGCCATGGTCGAGCACCAGCTCTCGTTCGCGCGCGCCGTCGGGGACGCGCGACATCTGAGGGCCGCCGTCGCGCGCGGGCCGCGCTCGCCGCGGCGCGCACAGATCCCCGCCCTCGACGAGCTGCGGGCGGCCGCGGGCGATCTGGTGTGCGTGCACGGCGAGGCCAACGCGTGGTCGGTGCGGGTCGCGGACCGCCCGGCGCCCGAGATCGTCCATTGGGTCGCGTGGCGCGTGTCGACGGGCGAGACCTTCCGCGCCGTGATCGCGCCGCGCGTGCGGCTCGCCCCCGGGACGCCCGTGCAGATCGGGTTGTCGCGCGAGGCGCTCGCGGCGGGCGAGTCGTGGGAGTCTTTTCTCGCGCGCTGGAACGCGTTTGTGCGCCCCAGCGACGCGCTCTGCAGCTGGGGGCATTTCCCGACGGCGACGCTCGCGAGCGGCGGCGTGTCGCTGCCGGTTCGCCGCTTCGACGCGCGCGTCGCGGCGAGCGGGTTCCTGGGGACGCGCGTGGGGACGGCGGAGGACTGCGCGCTCCGGCTCGACGCGCTCGCTCCCGCGGAGCCTGGAGAGTCCGCGTGGAGCGCCGAGGCGGGCAGGGCGGGGCGGCGGATGGCGGCGCTCGCGCGCGTCGTCACGGGGTTGCTGCGGTCGGGCTCAGGCGGCGCGTAGGCGGTCGAGCGTCGACGGGTGGGCCCGCACGTGAAAGACGACGCCGTCGTCTTGATAGCGCTCCCCGAGGACCTCGCACAGGGCGAAGATCTGTCCGCGTAGGTTCTGGCGATCGTACGGGACCAGCAGCTCGCTCTCGATGAGCTCGCGGCCGAAGTGAGCCACGAGGCGCGCGTGGAGCGCCGCGACGTCCTCGGGGCGACGCGCCGACATGACGAGCGCGTCGGGCCACCGCGCGAGGAGCGCGGCGCGCGTCTCGGCTTCGGTCTGCCCGACGCGATCGATCTTGTTGAAGATGAGCAGGCGCGGGACCTCGCCGGCGCCGATGTCGGCGAGCACCTCGGCCGTGACGTCGAGCTGGCGTTCGAAGGCGGGGTCCGACGCGTCGACGACGTGCGCGAGCAGGCCCGCCTCGAGCGCCTCGTCGAGCGTGCTCTTGAA
>JBBQJG010000270.1:0-7844 GCA_038325725.1 Polyangia bacterium
CATCGTGCCACCCGACATGCCGAACTGGGTGACGCCGCCGAAGTCGGTGCCGCCCGTCGCGTCGTAGTTGCCGGCCTCGATGCGGTTGCGCAGGTAGACCGTGATGGGTGCCGCCCACGTCGTTCCGTTCGGCGACTTGCACGAGCTGGCCGAGCAGACCTGCTGGCCGCCGGGGCCCGTCACGCACTTCTGCGTGCACGCCGTCGCGCAAGGCGCCGTCTGCGTGATGAGGTCGCAGCCCGTTCCCGCGATGCAGTAGCGCTTCGCCTGCGCCGCGCGATCGGCCTGCGCGCCGGCGCACGCATACATCTGCGGCGGCGACGGGAAGAGGTTGCCGAACACGGTTCCTTCCTGATTCGGGAAGGTGACGTCGTCCCCCGACGAGCCGATCGCCGACAAGCTCGACGCCGCCGAGACCAGCTCGATCGAGACGTGCTTTCCGTCGCGGTTCGCCATCGTGAGCAGGCAGGACGTCACGCGCTGCTGGCAGCTCGTGTCGCACGCGCCCGTGAGCCACATGGGCCCGGCGCCGATCGCGCCCGCGTAGGTGTACATCGTGCCGTATTGATCGGCCTTCACGAGGCTCTGCCCGCTGAGCAACGCGCACTTCGCGAGGTACTTCACGAGCTGGCGCGTGGGCGCCGTCGTCATGAGGCCGTTGGCGGACGACAGGCCGTTCGCCGACGACAGACCGTTGGCGGACGACAGGCCGTTCGCCGACGACAGGCCATTGGCGGACGACAAGCCGTTCGCCGCCGAGAGGCCGTTGGCGGACGACAGGCCGTTCGCCGAGGACAAGCCGTTGTCCGAGCTGTTGAAGAGCGCCGACGGATCGGACTCCTCGCTCATCTGCGATTGATCGCTGCAGCCGAAAAGAGGCACGGCGACGGCAAAGAACGGGAGTGCTCGGGCGACGAGCGGGGTGAAGCGCGACTTTTGGAGCATGGATCTACCGAGCCTTTCGAGAGGGCGATGGGTTGGGGTAGTTTCCATGGTTGCAATGCGTGTGCTAACCCACTAAATTATTTGTAGTAAAAATAATGAAATGATTCCAGGACGTTGTGATGTACCCCCCCGGGACATGCGAGGGCGCCGTTGTAGACGACGCAACGGGTTGTTGGCCGCACCGCAACAGATAGGGAACCGCGACCCAGGCGGGCGTGGCGCCAAATCGGGACGTACGAGGTCACTCGCGTCGCCCTTTAGGAAACGACGCCGATCGGAGTGACCGCGAACGGAGGCGACGTCGTCGATCGGTGCCCGCGGGCCCGCGGGGTCTCCCGCCCGCGCGCCTCTTCGGGAACGACTAGAGGTACTCGCAGAGATACGCGGAGGGCTCGGCGGCGCGCACGTCGAAGCCACTCTTGCCCGCGATCTCGAAGGCCGTGCCCGCCGGGTACACCCGCCATTCGGCGCCCGCGCTCGCGCGCACATGGAGCTCGCCGCTCGTGACCGTCATGCGCTCCGGCGCTTCGGTGCCGAAGTGAAACTCGCCGGGCGCGATCACGCCCGCCGAGAGGCGGCGTCCGTGGCGCTCGAAGCCGATGCTCTGCACTTTGCCGTCGAAGTAGGTGTTGTGTTTCAGCATGGAAGGACGCGCAGCATATCAAACGCCGCGGTCGTGGCGATCGCGGCGAGGGGCTCCTAGACTTGCGCGCAATGGACGAGGCGACCTCCGGCGACGAGCGGACGCTGCGCGCGACGTCGAGCCCGACGGTCGCGGGTGATTGGTCGCTGGTGCTCGCGTCGGCAGGGATCTCCCACCGGCTCGTCGAGGGGCAGGGCGCGTTCGCGCTCGTCGTCGAGGCGGGCGATGCGGCGCCGGCGTCGGCCGCGCTCGCGGCCTTCGACGCCGAGAGCGTGCCCGCCGTGGTTCCTCCGGTGCCCGATCTCGGGCCGAGCGCGCTCGGCGTCCTCGCGGGCGCCGCGATCGTCGCGATGTTCGTCGTGGCGGGCGGGCTCGAGTCGGCCAAGCCTTCGGCGTGGTTCGACGTCGGCAGCGCGTCGGCGGCGCTCATCCTGCGCGGGCAGTGGTGGCGCGTCTTCACGGCGCTGACGCTGCACGCGGACATCCTGCACGTCGTCGGCAACGTCCTCGCGTGCCTCATCTTCGTCTCGGCCGTCGGGCGCTGGTTGGGTGCGGGGCTGGGCGCGACGCTCATCGTCGGGGCGGCGGGCGCGGCGAACGCGCTCACGGCGCTCAAGCACCGCACGGACTTCGTGTCGGTGGGCGCGTCGACGGCGACGTTCGCGGCCCTCGGCGTCGTCGCGGGGCTTCAGCTCGTGCGCCGGTGGCGGTACGACATGCGCCGTCGCTACGCGTGGCTGCCGCTCGGCGCGGGCCTGGGGATCGTTGCGATGCTCGGCGTGGGCGAGCACGCCGACGTGTGGGCGCACCTGTTCGGGTTGGCCATGGGCGCCGTCGGGGGCGCTTCGGTCGCCGCGGCGGGCGTGCGCGCGCCGGGGCGGATCGGACAAACGCTTCTCACGCTGGCCGTGTCGGCTGTATTGGTAGGGGCATGGGTCGTCGCTTTCCGCGCCACGGGGCGCGTGCCCTCCTGACGCGCGCGCGGGTCGCGCTGACGCTTGCCGCGGTCTTCGTGGGCTTCGCGGCTGTCGCGCGGGCGGCGCCTGCGTCGGCCCCTGCGTCGACCCCTGCGTCGGCCCCTGCGTCGACTCAGACCGCGGCTCCGACGCCGGCTTCAACAGACTCAGCCACGCCCTCCGACGATCCGCCGGGCACGCCGACGCCGACTTCCCGCGCGCCTTCCGAGGTTTCTTCGTCTGGAACGCCCTCGGCCGATGTTCCTTCGGCGGGTGTTCCTTCGGCGGGGCTCGCGCACGAAGCGATCTCGGGAGGGCGACGCGGCGCTTCGATAGAGGTCGTCGTCGGGGTCCAAAGCGATTTCGCGTTCGAGCGCCTCGTTCTCGGCTACCGGCGCTCGGGCGGCGCCGAGTTCCACCGCCGCGAGCTCGTGCCGATCGGCGGGGGCTCCTACCGCGCGGAGATTCCGGCCGAGGCCACGCGCGGCGCCAACGTTTCGTACTACGTCGAGGCGCTCGACGCCGACGGCGCGCCCGTCGCGGGGCGCGGCTCCGCGGAGAGCGCGCTCGTGATCCCACTGTCGGGGCCGCTGCCCGACGAGACGGTCACGCGACCGCCCCCCGACGAGAACGCTGACGAGGACGCGGCGCCGTCACGACGCTTCTTCTTCGCCGCGCTGGTCGGTAGCGGCGCCGGTTGGGCCACGGGCAATGGCGACACGAACGCGGACTCGGCCGTGCGTCCGTCGTCGTTCGCGCTCGCACGTCTCGGTCACCTCGCGCCCGAGGTCGGCTTTTGGTGGCGCTCGTGGCTCATGCTCTCGGTGCAGGGCCGTTTCCAGGCCGTCACGGGCACGACGGACGTCTACGGCGCCGATGGCCGCGCGTACCATTCCGCGAGCTACGCGGCGGCGGTGTTCGCGAAGGCGACGTGGCTCGCGGCCGGGAAGGGACGCGTCCACCCGTTCTTCTCGCTCGCCGCGGGCGGCGGAAAGCTCCGGCATGTCGTCACGTTCAACTATCTCCACGACTGCGGCGTCAGTCGCAACCAGACCTGCGTCGACACGATCGCCGCGGGTCCGATCGCCGCGGGTCCGGGCGGAGGCCTCATGGCCGATCTGGGCGGGCCGTTCGCGGCCGTCCTTCAGGTGAACACGCAGGTGACGTTCCCCGCGTACACGTTCAACGTCGATGCGAACCTCGGGCTCGCCGTGCGGTTCTAGGGAGCGTCGGTCGGAGGCGGCGGCGGCACGAGGAACACGAGGTCGGCATTCTCGGGCTCGGTCGGCGCGGGCGCTCCCAGCATCGCGGGCATCGCGGCGACCGAGGGTGCGCCGGCAACGAGGTGGCCGTCGACTTGCGGCGGCGCCAGATACCACGCGCCCTGGCGCGGCGGAACCGGCTGGAGCGTGAGGCGCTCGTCCCACCCGACGTTCGGCGCGCGCTGCCACACGGGGTGGCCATGTAAGGTCGACTCGATGCGCGGCGCAACGTAATGAGGCCCGAGTAGGCGCTTCGCGAGCTCGCCCGCGGACGGGTCGGTGAGCTTGACCTGCGCGAACGCGCTCGCCGGCATGCCGAGACTCGCCGCGTGCGCGCGGCCGCGCGCCGTGTGCGCGTAGTACGAGGGCCGCAACGGAGCGAGGAAGGTCTCCGACACGAGCACGAGCTTCTTGCCGTAGAGGATCGCGCCGACGATCTCCTGACCAAACTCGGCGACGTCGTTCGCGAGCTCGTTCGGGTGCCGCGCGTACAGCTGCGCCAGGATGAAGGCGTCCGACTGCGCACTGTTCGTGAGCCGGGCAATCTCTCCCGCGAGGCGGTACACGGCGTCGAGCGCCGTGGCGCGCTCGATGGCGCTCGCCTTGTATTCGCCCGCGGCCTTCGTCTTGGCGCCGGCCGCCGCTTGCCACGACAGCGTCGACGCGGACGCTCCGAGCTGCCGGAGCGCGATGTAGTCGGCGTCGAGGTGGGCCTCGGCGTTCACGAGGCGGTTGGCGTGCACGCGCGCGGCGTCGGCGAGCGTCGAGTGCGTCTCGATCGCATAGCGCCAGTCGCCCCAATCGTCGGCCTTGAAGGGCTCCGACTTGCCGACGACGCCCGCGGCGTCGACGACGGCGACCTCACCCGTCCCGAGCGATGTGGGCTTGTCGAGCGCCGCCGGGCCCGCGAGCTCGACCTCTCCGTGCTCGACGCCGACGCGCACGAGCCCCCCCGCGGCGACGGCGACGCCAAAGGCCGTGCCCTTCGCACCGACGATGACGGGCCCCGCGACGACGAGGAACGCGCCCTCGCCGCGCGAGCGCGGGCTCACCGACACGCGCGCGACGCCGTAGAGCACCCCGAGGCAAGACGCGGGATCGGCCGACAGGGCGCGGTCGCCGATGACGACAGCCGTCTCCTCCGCGAGCTGCACGACGGTGTCGTCGGCGAGCGCGAGCGTCGCGAGCGCGTGCGCGCCCGCCCACAGGACATCGCCCGCGAACAGGGGCGCGTTCGCGTCCGCGTCGACGAAGCGATCGTCGCCCGCGCGGCGAATCGTCAAGGTGCCCTGGCTCGACATGAGTGACGCCGCGGGGCCGACGGCCTTGAACGTGAGGGCACCCGGCTTCACACCGACGCGTCCCGTGAGCGACGCGAGATCGACGTTGGGCGCGGGCGCCGCGGCGGGCGTCGGAGCCACCGCCGGCGGGGCCTCGGGCGCCGCGGCTTTGCGACAGCCGCCGCTGGCGCTCGCGAAGAGCAACATCGCCAACAACGCGAACGGCGTGTTCGGAGAAGAGAGGAACGGACGGAGGCGTCGCGAGGTTCGAGCGGGGCCTTGGGCCATCACCCGCGCAGTATGGAGGAGTCGGCGTTCGGAGTCAGCGAGCATTCGCGCGGCGCGCGTAGGCCTTTGTTCAACGCCTGTTCGAAGACGGCGCGAGCAACTCTTCTTCGGTCGGGTCCGCGTTCGCGGCGGAAGCCTTCTGCGCGGTCCCATTTCCTACGCGCCGATGCGCGGGCGCTGGATGGTGGCGCGCGGGCGTTGCCGCGGGAGGCGTTGTCGCAACAGGCTTCGCATCGGCGGTCTTCGCCGCCGCGGGCGCGGTTGCGGCGGCGGCCTTCGCCTCGGTCCTGCCAGTCTTTCCGGCCTTGACGGGCTCAGGGTCTCGGGTGATCGGCACCACCTCGGGCGCGAGGCGCGGCGTCGCCGCGACGGTCGGCGCGCGCGGAGGAGCGGGGCGCGCCAGCGTCTCGGGCGGCGCCCACGGCGCGAGCGTGCGGAGCGACTGCAGCAGCTCTTGCGCGCGCTCGACGACCGGAGCGGTGTCCTGCCAGACGCGGTACTTCACGGCGACGTAGCCGGCGCTGCCCGCGAGCAGCATGAGCACCACCAGCAGCACGCCTCCGCCGGAGCCGGTTCGCCGTTGATGGCGCTGCTGCTCACGCCGCGCCGATTCCAGCTCTTCCGTGAAGGTGAACGTCTCCGTGGGACGAATCTGGTACGGCCGTCCCGCGGCGAACGGATGCAGCGGCGACGACGACACCGTCGGGAGCTGTCCCGGCATTTGGAGCGGCGTGGACCGCGGCGGATTCATGGCGGGTCTATTCATGACCGGACCTCCCTCTATCACCCAAGGCTGCCTCGTTCCCGGACGCCCCGCCGCTCGCGCGCGCCGCGCAGGCGCCGGCGTTTCGAGATCGATGTCCACCGAACGCATCACCGGTCCCTCGATGGGCGTGGGCGTGGCCATCGTCGTCATTCCGGTCGCATCCTAGGAAGCCGTTGCGCAACATGCCAGCATGAGTTGCGCAACCCAGGAGAATCGACGGCGCGTTGCCCCATTGCTCATCCGCTCCCACGCGGTTAACGCTCGTCGCGGTTGTTATTCTTAGGACGGGAAATCCTGAAATATTTCGAGTCTCGCATCACGCCGACGGCTGAGGCCCGTTTACAAAGTAGGATCGCGCCCCTTTAAGTTTCATGCCTCGTCGTCGCAAACCTCACCTTCGCTGTGCCTCTTGCCGCATGCACGTGAGCCTCTGCATCTGCGCGCTGCTGCCTCGGCTCGAGACCCGCACGCGCGTCGTCTTGTTGCTGCACCAGCTCGAGGTTGGAAAGCCGACGAACACCGGCGTCGTCGCCGCTCGCTGTCTCGTCAACAGCGCGATCGTCTATCGTGGTCGCGCGCCGGTACCCGACGATGCGCCGAACGCCGACGCGGACGCGCCGGGCGATAGCCTCGAAGAACAAGCGGCGCGTCTGGCCGCTCAAATTCCCGCGGGCACGCGCGCGGCGTTTCTGTTCCCGCACGAATCGGCGCAATCGCTCGAGGCGTGGCGCGACGCCGACGTGCCCACGACGCTCGTCGTGCCCGACGGGACTTGGCGTCAGGCGTCGCGGGCGCGCTCGCGCCTCGGTGACGTGCTTCGGTGGCCGTGCGTCTCGCTCTCGAGCGCGGGGCGCGAGGGGACGCGGCTGCGCGCGGCGCTGCGTCCGGGCCGGCTCGCGACGATCGAAGCGGTCGCTCACGCGCTGGGCGTCCTCGAGGGCGCGGCGATCGAGGACGCGCTGCTGCACGTCTTTCGCGTCATGACGGATCGAACGCTGTGGTCGAACGGTCGCCTCGCGCGCGAGGACGTCACGGGCGGCGTGCCCGACGGCGTGCGGTCGCACGATCCGTTGGGCGCGGCGCCACGTGGTCGACGAACGCGCGCAGCGCCTTGAACCAGACGAGCTTGTCCTCGAAGCCGGGGAAGCTCGCGTTGAGGCCGCTCGGGTTCGGCACGACGAAGACGCGCGCGCTCGCGAGGCGCTCCGGTTTTTCGCCGGGGCCGCCGCTGCGCGGAAGTTGGTAGAAGGTCTGGTAGAGGCTGACTCCGACGAAGGCAACGACGGCGGGCCGCCAGCGGGCACATTTTTGCGTGAGCAGACGGCGGCCGCGCGCGAGCTCGTCGGCCTCGAGCTCGGCGGCGGTGCGCGTCGCCCGCGCACACAGGTTCGTGAGGCCGATGCCGAAGGATGCGAGCCGTTCGGCCTCCGCGAAGGGAATCGGCTCCGGCACGAGGCCGGCCGAGAAGATCAGGCGCCAGAAGGGGTTTCCGTTGCCGGCGAAGTGATGCCCCAGGGCCCAAGAGCGCAACCCCGGGTTGATGCCGACGAGCAGCAAGCGCGGGGGGTCAGGTGTGGTGACGACGTCTCGGAGTCGAGGCATGGGCGTGGGACCTGCGACAAAGAGCCGCACGGGCACAGACGGGGCAAAATGACGGGCGATGGGCGAGGGGAAGACGCATCATAACCGGCGCAAACGTCCTTG
>JBBQJG010000271.1:0-7777 GCA_038325725.1 Polyangia bacterium
CGCCCGAAGCTGTGCAGCATCCCCTCGAGGAGGTACCAGCTGTTGTCTTTCTTACTCATTGCTTGCTGACGGCTTGCTCAGGAGGGGGCATCACGAGTTGACGCCGCTCGCGAGGAAGCCGCCGTCGACGGTGAGGATCTCGCCGTTGACGAAGCTCGCCGATTCGGAGGAGAGAAACACGGCGGCGCCCACCAGCTCGTCGACGGTGCCGAAGCGGCGCATCGGCGTGCGCATGAGGTACTCGCGGCCGCGCGCCGTGCCGTCGAGGAGCTTCTCGGTGAGCTCGGTGCGAAAGACGCCGGGGGCGATCGCGTTGACGTTGACGCCGCGCGGGCCCCACTCGATCGCGAGCGACTTCGTGAGCGACGCCACCGCGGCCTTGCTCGCCGCGTAGGCCGCGACCTCGAAGAGCGCGACGAACGTCGACAGCGACCCGATGTTGACGATGCGCCCGTAGCCGGCCGCGAGCATGGGCGACGCGAAAGCCTGACAAGCCCGCAGCGTGCCAGTCAGGTTCGTGTCGAGGATGTCGTTCCACTCGGCCTCGGACAGCTCGAGCGTTGGCGTGCGCTTGGTCTTGCCGGCGCAGTTCACGAGGATGTCGACCTTGCCGAAGGCGGAGAGCGTCGCGTCGCGCAGGCCGTCGAGCGACGCGCGCGCAGCCACGTCGCACCCGACGCGAAGCGTGCGCCGTCCGCGCGCTTCGATCTCGCCCGCGACCTCGGCGACGCGATCGAGGCGCCGCCCCGACGCGACGACGTCGGCGCCCGCCTCGGCGAGCCCGAGCGCGAGCGTGCGGCCGATGCCCGACGTGCCGCCGACGACGACGGCGACGCGCCCTGTGAGATCTCGCGCCGCGCTCACGGTCAGGCGCCCGCGGCCGCGAGCGCGCGCGCCACGATCTCGCGCGCCTCCGTGAGGATCGCGTCCAGGTGCGCCGCGCTCTTGAGGCTCTCTGCGTAGATCTTGTAGACGTTCTCCGTGCCCGAAGGTCGCGCCGCGAACCAGCCGTTCTGCGTCGCGACCTTCAAGCCGCCGATGGCCGCGTCGTTCCCGGGGGCGCGCGTCAGCTTGGCCACGATGGGCTCGCCCGCCATCGTCGTCGCCGTGACGGCCGCGGGCGAGAGCTTCTTGAGCGCCGCCTTCTCGGCGGGCGACGCGGGCGCGTCGACGCGCGTGTAGAAGGGCATGCCGAACTCGCGGGCAATTTCAGCGAAGTGAACGCCCGGGTCCTTGCCCGTGCGCGCCGTGATCTCCGCGGCGAGCAGGTCGAGGATCAGGCCGTCCTTGTCCGTCGTCCACACGCCGCCGTCGAACTGGAGGAAGCTCGCGCCCGCGCTCTCTTCGCCGCCGAAGCCGCACGAGCCGTCGAGCAACCCCGGCACGAACCACTTGAAGCCGACGGGCACCTCGCGCAGCGTGCGGCCCAAGCTCGCGACGACGCGGTCGACGAGGTTGCTGCTCACGAGCGTCTTGCCGACGGTCGCGCCCGCGGGCCACCCGGGCCGGTGCGAGAACAGATACCGGATCGCGACGGCGAGGTAGTGGTTCGGGTTCATGAGCCCCGCGGGCGTCACGATGCCGTGGCGATCGGCGTCGGCGTCGTTGCCGAACGCGACGGCGTAGCGGTCCTTGAGCCCGAGCAGGTTCGCCATCGCGTACGGGCTCGAGCAGTCCATGCGGATCTTGCCGTCGTGATCGAGTGGCATGAAGGCGAAGCGGCCGTCGACCTTCGTGTTGACGACGGTGAGGTCGAGGCCGAAGCGCTCGCCGATGCGCGACCAGTAGCGCACGCTCGCGCCGCCCATCGGATCGACGCCCAGCTCGAGCTTCGCGTTCTTGATGGCCTCGAGATCGACGACGAGCGGGAGGTCTTCGACGTATTTGCCCAGGTAGTCGTACTCGTGCGTGGTCGCCGCCTGGCGCGCGGCCGCGTACGGCATGCGCTTGATGGCGGCGACGCCCGCGCGCAGCAGGTCGTTCGCGCGCGCCTGCACGACGTCGGTGACGTCGGTGTCGGCGGGGCCGCCGTGCGTCGGGTTGTACTTGAAGCCGCCGTCGCGCGGCGGGTTGTGCGACGGCGTGATGACGATGCCGTCGGCCAGGTGGTCCTTGCGCCCGCGGTTGTGCACGAGGATCGCGCATGACAGCGCCGGCGTCGGCGTGAACCCCGCATCGCCCGTCTCGCGATCGTCAGGCGCGATGAGCGTCTCGACGCCGTTCGCGGCCAGCACCTCGAGCGCCGTCTCCTGCGCGGGCGCCGAGGCCGCGTGCGTGTCGATGCCGAGGAACAGCGGGCCCGTGATGCCGGCCTTGCCGCGGTGCTCGCAGATCGCCTGCGTGATGGCGATGATGTGCGCCTCGTTGAAGGCACCGTCCTCGGCCGCGCCGCGGTGGCCGCTCGTGCCGAACGCGACCAACTGGGCGGGGTCCGAGACGTCGGGCTGGCGGGTCGCGTAGGCCGCGCGCAACTTGGCGACGTCGATGAGGACTTCGGGCGGGGCCACTTTACCGGCGAGGGGAGATAACGGCATCGCGGCAGTGTATCGCGGTCGTCGTGAACGTTTTCGGGAATGTCGGACGGGTGCCTGGTAGTTTTCGGGGGACGATGTTCGCGACGCTCCTCGGCCGCGCCTTCTGCCTCCTCGCGGCGGGGAGCGCGCTCGGCTTCGCCGTGAACGCCGCGCGGCCCGACGGCGTGCGCTTCACGAAGTTCGAGGCGCCCACGTCGTGCGGGGTGGGCCCGGGCCACGGCGCCGCGCCCGCGATCGCGCCCGTCGAGATTTTGGCGCCCGCGGCCGCCGTCGGTGTCTGCGGCGACGCGCAGACGCTGGTTGCCGACGTGCGCTCGGCGGCGGCATTTGCAGAAGGCCACGTCACGGGCGCGATCCACTTGCCGTGCACCTCCTCGGACGGCGCCGCGAGCGCCGCCGTCAGTCTCCTCGCGGGCCGCCACACGCTCATCGTCTATGGAGAGGGCACCGAAGACGCTCGCGTCGTCGCCGAGGAGCTGAAGCGGCGCACCGACGTGCGCATCGGCGTCATCGACGGCGGCTTCGTCGCCTGGAACCGCGCGGGCCTCGCCTGCTCGTCGGGCCCGTGCGCCGAGTGCGCCGTGGGACCACACCCGTGACGGCGGCGTTGTCGTTGCTCCTCCGCTTCGTCGTGGGTGGCGTCCTCATCGTCGCGGGCGCGCTCAAGCTGCGCGCGCCCGGGGCCTTCGCGACGGAGATCGCGAACTACCAGCTCTTCCCCGCGGTCGCGCCGTACCTCGCCGTCGTGCTGCCCGTCGTCGAGGTCGTCGTCGGCGGCGCGCTCTTGGTCGCGCCGCGCGCGTGGCGCCGCGCCGCCGCGCTCGCCGCGCTCGTGCTGTTCGTGCAGTTCACCGTGGCCGTCGGCGCCGCCTACTTTCGGCACATCAACATCGACTGCGGCTGCTTCGGCACGGGCGGCGGCCCCATCACGGCGCTCACGTTGCTGCGCGATCTCGCGCTCGTCGCGGCGGCCGCGCTCTCTGTCCGCTTCGAACGCGACGACGCCTAAATCGTCACCCTTTGTCGATGCGCAGCTCGATCGGCCCCGTGCGGCCCACGCCCGCTGCCTTTTCGCCGGGCTTGCCGTAGACGCACAGCCCATGCGCCTTCGGACCGGGCGCGACGACGAAGCGGAGGCGGTGCTTGCCCGGCTGGATCGACGCCGCGAGGACGTCGGGAGCGGTCGACCGAATCTGCACCCACGCGCCGCGACCGTCGTCGCGCGTCGCCGTCGCCGCGCCGAGGCTGATCCCGTCGAGCGTCACCTCGAACGCCGATGCGCCGTCGGGCGGGGACACCGAGCCGGGGTACTCTGACGAGACGCGCGCGCGCACCGTGAGCACGCGCGGCAGTTGCACGCGCGGGACCTTCTTGCTCTTCTCAGAATTGACGCCCGCGACCTCGTACGCGTACTCGAACCAGCCCGTCTCCGTGCCCCACACGTGCTCGACGGCCCCCGCGCCGTAGACGCCGGTCGATTCCCACGCCGCGCGATCGAACGCCTTCGGATCCCACGTCACGCGCGCCGATGCGAGGTCCGCCCGCACCTTGGGCACGATCGTCTCCTTGCCGAGGAACTCGCCGTGCAGAGGCATGAGCGGCACCTCGCCGACTTGGTCGCCGAGGTCGGGATTGAGCGCGTCGTCGGGCATCACCGGACGCGCCGCCGCCGTGCGGATCGCCGCGCGCATGCCCTCGGCCGTGGGCTCGCCGATGCTGATGCCGTGCTTGCGATCGGTGCCGCCGGCCGGCTGATAGAGCCAGACGATCCCACCCGCGGCGCCGTTGAAGCGCAGGCGCTCGAGGATGCGGCCCATCCAGTACCCGCGCGTCTGGTGCTCCCACGTGCCGTCGGCGTCGCCTTGGATGCCGAACTCGCCGAGCACGAACGGCTTGCCCGCGACGTGCTGCGCGAGCTGGACGAAGTCGTCGACGGCCGATTCGAGCAGCGCGCTGTCGCGGTTGCGCAGCAGATCCTCGGGGTAGATGTGCGCGTCGCATACATCGACTTCGGGGAGCTGGCACACGGCGAGCCACTCGCGGCGCTCGCTCTCGGTGCGGTACACGCTCACGCCGGGCGTCACGAGGTGGCGCGGGTCGAGCGTGTGGACGAGCTTCGCCATCTCGCTGATCCAGGCGCGGCGCGCCTCGGCGCCCGCCGTCGTCACGACGGTCGACTCGTTGATGAGCTCCCACTCGAGGATCGTGGGGTCGTCGCGGTATGGCGTGCCCGTGATGGGGTTCGTGCGCTTGAGCAGCCGCTCGACGTGCGCGCGGTAGAAGGCGCGCATCTTCGGGTCGCTGTAGAACTTGTCGGTGGCGCCGTACGCCCCGGCGGCGTCGTCGCGCACGCCCGCCCACTTCATGTACTTCGGCACGCCGCCGTAGTCGCCCCAGTTGTTGGCGAGCGTGATCACGAGCCGCACGCCCGCGCGCCCCGCGGCGGCGATGACGCGATCGAGGTGCTTCGGCCCCGCGTCGACCCAGCCGTCGGGCCCGGCGCGAAAGAGAAAGTTGTCGCGCAGCCAGGCGGGCGCGTTGGCGTCGCCCTCGCCGAAGGCCCACACGCGCCCGACGCGGATGCCGTCTTTCGCGGCGCCGTTGAGCACGGCCTCGGCCGCGGCGCGGTTCAGGGGCCCGTGCATGATGGCCAGGTTCGCGCCCACGAAGTGGAAGGGCTTCTTGTCGAGCACGAGGTCGTGGCCGACCCGGCGCACGACGGGATCGCCGATCGTGCGCAGCGGCAAGAGCAGGAGCGCCGCCGAGACGGCGAAGATCACGAACGCGAGGCGGCGCATCCCGGCGGGATGGTACCCCGAGCGGGGGCCGGCGCGGCGGGCTAAGGAGGCCGAGGCTGCGCTAAGATGCGCGCCGCCCATGACGACGCCCACGCCCACCTTCCAGTTCCAAGACATGCTGCCCCTCGGTCCCGATCAGACGCCTTACCGGCGGTTGACGACGGACCACGTGTCGACTTTCGAGGCCGCCGGCAAGACCTTCCTGCGCGTCGAGCCCGAGGCGCTCACGCTGCTGACGCGGCAGGCGATGCGCGACATCTCGCACCTGCTGCGGCCGGGTCACCTCGCGCAACTGCGCGCGATCCTCGACGACGGCGAGGCGTCGCCCAACGACAAGTTCGTCGCGCTCGAGCTGCTCAAGAACGCCAACATCGCGGCGGGTGGCATCCTGCCTTCGTGCCAAGACACGGGCACGGCGATCGTCATGGGCAAGAAGGGCCAGCAGGTCTGGACGGGTGGCGGCGACGAGGAGGCCATCGCGCGCGGCATCTACGAGACGTACCAGACGTCGAACCTGCGCTATTCACAGCTCGCGCCGCTCGACATGTACAAAGAGTCGAACACCGGCAGCAACCTGCCGGCGCAGATCGAGCTGTACGCCACCGACGGCGACGCCTACAAGTTTCTGTTCTTCGCAAAAGGCGGCGGCTCGGCCAACAAGAGCCTGCTGTTTCAAGAGACAAAGGCGCTGCTGAACCCGGCGAGCCTCATGAAGTTCATCGAGGCGAAGCTGCGCGGCCTCGGCACGGCGGCGTGCCCGCCGTACCACCTCGCGATCGTCATCGGCGGCCCGTCGGCGGAGTTCTGCCTCAAGACGGCGAAGCTCGCATCGGCGCGCTACCTCGACACGCTGCCCGTCGAAGGCAACGCGCTCGGGCGCGGCTTCCGCGACATCGCGCTCGAAGCCGAGGTGCTCGCGCTCGCGCAGCGCACGGGCGTGGGCGCGCAGTTCGGCGGCAAATACTTCTGCCACGACGTCCGCGTGATTCGCCTGCCACGCCACGGCGCTTCGTGCCCCGTTGCCATCGCTGTGTCGTGCTCGGCGGATCGCCAGGCGCTCGGGAAAATTACGAAAGACGGAGTGTTCCTCGAGCAGATGGAGAACGACCCCGCGCATTACCTCCCTGAGATCGTCGACGATCACCTGTCAGCCGATGGCTCCTCAGTCGTCTCGATCGACATCAACCGCCCCATGGCGGAGATCCGCGCGACGCTCTCGAAGTACCCGATCAAGACGCGGCTGTCGCTCACGGGCTCGATGGTCGTCGCGCGCGACATCGCGCACGCGAAAATCAAAGAGATGCTCGACGGCGGCGAGCCCATGCCCGCTTATCTACAAGACCACATGGTCTATTACGCCGGTCCCGCGAAGACGCCGGCCGGCTACGCGTCGGGCTCGTTCGGCCCGACGACAGCAGGCCGCATGGACTCCTACGTCGACCTCTTCCAATCAAAGGGCGGCAGCATGGTCATGCTCGCGAAGGGCAACCGCTCGCCCGCCGTCACGGCCGCGTGCAAGAAGCACGGTGGCTTCTACCTCGGCTCGATCGGCGGCCCCGCGGCGCGCCTCGCGAAGGACTGCATCACGAAGGTCGAGGTCCTCACCTTCGCCGAGCTCGGCATGGAGGCCGTCTGGAAGATCGACGTCGTCGACTTCCCCGCCTTCATCGTCGTCGACGACAAGGGCAACGACTTCTTCGAGGGGCTGACCGGCACGCCCGAGACCAAGGCGCCGTCTGCATCCCCCGGCGCCAGCAAGCTCAACATCCTCTGATCTGTCTCCCTCGCCCGTCCTCTTATACTCCCTCGCCCGTCTGCGGGAGAGGGTTGGGAGAGGGTCCGCCCCGCCGCCTGCCGGGCGTCACCATTCTCGGTTGTATCTAACGGCGTATATGTCTATAATATACGTCCTCCGTGGCGCCCTTCCCCGAGAACCTGGACGGCTGCACCGGCTTCGAATGGGACGAGGGCAATGCTGACAAGAACTGGGTGCTGCACCAGGTCGCGCGGACCGAGGCGGAAGAAGCCTTCTTCAACCGGCCGGTTCTCGTCGCTCCCGACGCGAAGCACTCAACAGGAGAGTCGCGCTACGCAGCGTTGGGCAAGACGAACGCCGAAAGACAGCTCACGATCGTCTTCACCGTTCGTGGGACCAGGGTTCGAGTGATCTCGGCGCGCGATATGAGTCGGCAGGAGAGGAGGATCTATGGGCACGCGAGCAAAAAAGCCTAAGCGCTCGATCCCGAAGTTCGAGAGTGAGGACGAGGAGCGGAAGTTCTGGTCTATGAACGACGCCTCCGACTTCTTCGATTGGGGCAAGGCCGTGCAGCCAGGTTTTCCCGATCTGAAACCCACGACCGAGTCCATCTCGCTGAGGCTGCCCTTGTCGATGCTCGAAGAGCTGAAGGCGCTGGCGAACAAGCGCGACGTTCCCTATCAGTCGCT
>JBBQJG010000272.1:0-7721 GCA_038325725.1 Polyangia bacterium
GGGGGGGGGGCCTAATGTTTTTGGGGGGGTTTGCGGTGGCGGCGCCCGCGGTGGTGGCCGCGCGCGCCCCGCCGCCGCCCCGCGACGGCCGCGCCGCTCGGCGCGCCCCCGACGGCGCAGCCCGCGGCGGGTTGAGCGCTCTCCGCGGAGGTCGGCGTCATCGGCGTCGCGCCGGGGGTCCCGCCCTTCGGGGGAATCGTCGTCGTACCACCGCCGTTCCCCGTTCCCGTGGTCGTCGTGCCGCCGACGTCCTGCGCGCCAAAGAAGAGCGGCGAAGCGCACGACTTCGTCGTCGCGGGCGGCGGATAAGACGCGCCCGGAGACGGGGCCGTCGCGACGTCGGACGCGCCCGAGGTGTTGCCCGTGCCCGTGGGCGTGCTCGTCGGACCCGCCTGGCTGACAGCAACACCGGGGCTCGTCGTCGTGCGCGTCGGCGTGGCATCGGCGCAGATCCAGGCCGCGGGGCAGTCGGTGTCGACGGTGCACGTCGTCGCCTTCGGCGAGCAGTAGCCCGGGAACGTCGACGAGGTTCCGCAGTTCATGTCCGGGGGAACCGGCGCGACGGCCGCGCCGGTCGAGGGCGCCGTGCCACCTGAGGTAGGCGAAGGCGCCGCGGTTCCCGAGCCTGTCGCGCCGGCCGAACCCGAGGTCGGCGTGCCGCCGCTGCCGGAGCACCAGCCCGAGACCGTCGGCATGCAGTCGAAGCCGGCGCCGCAGTCATTCGCGACGTTGCAGGGCAGCTGCCACTTGTACATGCACGTCGAGACCTTCGTCTCCGTGCAAATCGGATCGGCCGGCTTCGCGGTGATGCAGTCGGCGTTGGGCCCACACGCGGGCGCGGTGCCGCCGCTGCACGCCATGATCGTGTCGCTGTGGCAGACCATGCCGGTCCCGCAGTCCGCGTCGGCGGCGCACGAGGCCTCCTGGCAGTAGCCCGTGATGGGGACGGGGACGGCGACAGCGGCCTTCGTCGTCGGCGCCGGGTCTTCCACGGGACAGATCGTCCCAGACGGACAGGCCGGCGGCGCGCTCACGGGCTCGCTCGGTGGCGTGCTCGCGTAAAGCTCGCAGAAGAATCCCTTCGAACAGTCCGCGTTGGCCTTGCAGGTCTGCGCGCGGACCGCGGGCGCCGCGAACGCAACGGCGAGGAAGCCCAGCGAGACGATCGATCGTTTGAACGACATGGGTGCTCCGTGGTGGTTGGCTAAGAGAGGCAGGCGAACTGAAGCCTGAGCACTCCCCGTGCCAACCTCTGGCCAGCGCCCTTCGGCGCGATTTCTCGCGCTCCGCGCGGCGCGCTGAATCAGTTTCCTGATGCCCCGCCGTTGGCGCGGTCACGATCCTGAAGCGGCGCCCCCGTCGACGGTGTCGACGGCGCCACGCGGCGAGGTCAGCCGTGGCGACGCTCAGCGCCGCGACGCCTAGATCGACTTCGCGGCCGCGACGACGTGCTCGGCGGTCATCCCGAGCTCCTTCATCACGGTGCCGCCGGGCGCCGACATGCCGAAGCGATCGATGCCGCAGATGGCGCCGTCCAGGCCGACGTAGCGTGCCCAGGTCGACGACACCGTCGCCTCGATGGCGACGCGGCGGCGACACGATTTCGGCAGGACCTCTTCGCGGTAGGCGGCGGGCTGGCGATCGAAGCGCGAGAAGCACGGCAGGCTGACGACGCGCGTCCCGGGCCCGAGCGTCTTTGCGGCCACGAGCGCGTGCTGCAGCTCGCTGCCCGCCGACAAGAGAATGAGGTCGAGCGGCGCCGTCTCTTTCTTGGCGATGTAGCCGCCCTTGAGGGCGCCTTGCCGGCGGGTCTCGACGGGGATCTCGGAGAGCAGCGGGACGTTCTGGCGCGACAGCGCGAGCAGCGTCGGTCCGTCGGTGCGGTCGAGCGCCGCGACCCACGCGCCCGCGGTCTCCTCGGGATCGGCGGGGCGGATGACGTCAAGGTTCGGGATGACGCGGAGGCCGGGGATCGTTTCGACGGGCTCGTGCGTGGGGCCGTCCTCGCCGACGCCGACGCTGTCGTGCGTGAAGACGTAGATGACGGGCAGGTGCGACAGCGCGGCGAGCCGGATCGCGGCGCGGCAGTAGTCGGCGAACACGAGGAACGTCGCGCCGCTCGGCCGGAACACGCCGTGCGCGGCGATGCCATTCATGATCGAGCACATGCCGTGCTCGCGGATGCCGAAGCGGATGTTGCGGCCCGCGCGGTGGCCGGGGTTGAAGTCGTCGTCGCCGGTCTTCAGGTCGCCGATGTAGTTCAGCGTCGAGCCGTAGAGATCGGCGCTGCCGCCGATGAGCAGCGGCACGGCGGCCGCGAGCGGCTGCAGCACGTCCTGGCCCGCCTTGCGCGTCGCGATGTTGGTGTTGGCCGGGAACTCGGGGATCGCCTTCAAGAGCGCGGCCACGTCCGGCGTGCGCGCCTTCGTGTCGGCGGGCAGCGTGTGCGCCGACGCCCGCGACGTCGCGAGCTCGGCGGCGAGCTTCGGGTTCGCGGCCTTCCACAGCTCGAACGTCTTGACCCACGTCGCGTAGGCGGCGTCGAGATCCTTGGCGTGCTCCGCGAAAAACGCCTTCACCTCGGGGGCGATGTAGTAGGGCTCGGGCGGCAGGCCCAGGTTCTTGCGCGCGGCCTCGGCAAACTTCGCGCCGCCCTCGCCGTGGGCCTTCTGCGTGCCCTCGACCTCGGGGATGCCCTTGCCGATGAGCGTCTTGGCGATGATGAGCTGCGGCTTGCCGCTGCCCGCGTGCTTGGCGCGCTCATACGCCGCGTGGAACGAGTCCAGCTCGTGGCCGTTGACGGTCTGCACGTCGAAGCCGATCGCCTCGAAGCGCTTGGCGGCGTCGAGGCTCTGCGTCTCGAGGGCCATGGCGTCGAGCGTGACGGCGTTCGAGTCGTAGATGAGGATGAGGTTGTCGAGCTTGTGGTGGCCGGCGAGCTCGACGGCCTCGAGCGCGACGCCCTCCTGCATGCAACCGTCGCCGGCGAGGCAGACGACGTGGTGATCGAAGATCGCGTGCTCCTTCGTGTTGAAGCGCGCGGCCGCCATCTTCGCGGCGGCGGCCATGCCGACCGAGTTCGCGATGCCCTGGCCGAGCGGGCCCGTCGTCGTCTCGACGCCGTTGGGCGTGTGCTCAAGCTCGGGGTGGCCGGGCGTCTTCGAGCCGAGCTGGCGGAAGCGCTTGATCTCGTCGAGCGAGATCTCGCTGTAGCCCGAAAGACAGAGCCACGAATACAGGAACATCGAGCCGTGGCCCGCGGAGAGCACGAAGCGGTCTCTGTTGAGCCACTCGGGGTGCGACGGGCAGTGAACGAGCGCGTGGCCGAAGAGCACCGCGCCGAGATCCGCGCACCCGAGCGGCAGGCCGAGGTGGCCGCTCTGGCTGGCGTGGACGGCGTCGATCGCCAGTCCGCGCGCCATCGTGGCGGCCTTCGAGAGGAGGTCGGTGGGGAGGGATTTCGTCGCGGCGGAGCTCATGGGCCGCCACCTTAGCAAAGGGGCGGCGCGGGGGGCACCCTAACGATTCACGGCGCTCATGTCGGGGTAACGGGACCCGACGGCGACGCCCTTGGGCACAGCGGCGTCGAGGGCGGCCAGCTCGTCCGGGGTCAGCGCGAGGGCGGCGGCCGCGAGGTTCTCCTCGACGTACTTTCGGCGCTTCGTGCCGGGGATCGGGACGATGTCGTCACCCTTCGCCAACACCCACGCCAGCGCGAGCTGGGCGGGCGAGACCTTTCGCGCGTTCGCGAGCTCTTGCACCCGCGCGACGAGGGCCAGGTTCTTGTCGAAGTTCTCGGCTGAAAAGCGCGGCAGGACGTGGCGGCGATCGCCTTCGCCAAACTGGCTCGGCGACGTCAGCGCGCCCGTGAGGAAGCCGCGGCCGAGCGGGCTGTAGGCGACGAAGCCGATGCCGAGCTCGCGGCACACGGCCAAGATCTCGTCCTCGGGCTCGCGGCTCCACAGCGAATACTCCGTCTGCAGGGCGCTGATGGGCGCCGTGGCGTGCGCGCGGCGAATCGTCGCCGGCGCCGCCTCGGACAAGCCGAGGTAACGGACCTTGCCCTCCTTGACGAGGTCGCTCATGGCGCCGACGGTGTCCTCGATCGGGACCTTCGGGTCGACGCGGTGCTGGTAGTACAGATCGATCACGTCGATGTCGAGACGGACGAGCGACGCTTCGACAGACGCGCGCACGTACTCGGGGCGGCCGTCGACGCCCGCGAACTTGCCGTCGGGCCCGCGCACGTTGCCGAACTTCGTGGCGATGATGAACCGCCAGCGGCGCCCGCGGATGGCCTGCCCGACGAGCTCTTCGTTGATGAGCGGACCGTAGGCGTCGGCCGTGTCGAGGAAGTTGCAGCCGAGGTCGAGCGCGCGATCGATCGTGCGCAGCGACTCTTCGTCGTCGCGGGCGCCATAGAACTCCGACATCCCCATGCAGCCGAGCCCGAGCTCCGAGACGGTGAGACCTTGCGTGCCCAGCTTGCGCTTCTTGATCATGATGATGCGCTGCCTCTACCACGATCTCGCGGCGCTGGCCTGCCGAGCCGATGGTGGCAGGTTATTTTTGTGGTAGACATCTGTCTCGTATAACGAAACGGAGGGTCTTCATGCTCCGAGCTCTCATCGGCGGCGGCTTGATCGGCGCGGCCGCCACTTTCTACTGGTTCGCGAACGAGCGCGTCGCGGGCGTCAGCGGCGTCCTCGCGGGCGCGCTGCGCGAGCGCGACGACCGGCGCGAGCGCGTGCTCTTTCTCGTGGGCCTCGTCGCCGCGGGCGTCGGGGCCGTGCTGCTGGGCGCGCGGCCGGCACCGCTCGCGGAGGGCGCGACGCCGCTGCTGCTCGCGGGCGTGCTCGTCGGGTTCGGGACGCGCCTGGGCGGCGGGTGCACGTCGGGCCACGGGGTGTGCGGGCTCAGCCGGTTCTCGAAGCGATCTCTGATCGCGACGCTGACGTTCATGGCGATGGGCGTGCTCACGGTTTTCGTCGTCGCTCACGCCCATCCCGCGTGGAGCGTCCGATGAAGAAAGCGTGGAGCGCGCTTGGCGCGGGGCTGCTGTTCGGTGTTGGACTCGTCGTCTCGGGCATGGCCGATCCGCGCAACGTCGTCGGGTTTCTCGACGTCACGGGCGCGGGCGGGCCGTGGAACCCCAACCTCGCGGCCGTCATGATCGGCGCTGTCGCCGTGCACGCCGCGGCGCTGCGCCTTGGGCGGCGTCGGCTCTCGTTCGCCGTCGACGGAGACGCACCGTGGCTCGACGCGCGGCTCGTCGGGGGCGCCGCGACCTTCGGCGTCGGATGGGGACTCGCGGGCTATTGTCCCGGGCCGGCCATCGTCTCGCTCGGCTTCGGTGCCGCGTCGGTGTGGGCTTTCGTGGGCGCGATGATCGTCGGCGTGCTTCTCGGCGAAGCGGCGTCGAGCTGGCGGACGTCTTCGAGCGCCGCGCGCGTCTCGGCCTGCTGAGCGCTGCGCGTCGGCCGCGCTACTTCGTCTCGCGCGTCGCCTTGCCGCGGCCGACGCCGGGGCGGCGGCGCGTCGGATCGCGCGGCGGCTTGGCGCTCCCCTCGAGGGCGCCGCGCACGCGGTTGCCGACGAGCGCGCTGCCGAGCTGGATGCGTCCGACGGCCAGCGACAGGGCGGCGCGCATCTCGGGCTGCTTCGCGGCGGCGCACTCGCCCTCGAGCCACGTCACGACCTCCTCGACCCCGCCGGCGACGAGCACGGTGAGCACGCGGGGGAGGGCGGCGAGCAGCCGCCTCCGGCCGTCCGAGCGCGACGCCGAGCGCGGGGCGTCGCTCGCCTCGGCGATGGCGCGCGACAGGTATTCGAGCAGCGGCTCGACCTTCGCCGTCGCGAGCGTCTGACGGTCGGCGAGGATCTCGAGGACGACGGACGCCGCCGAGTAGCGCGCCTCGGCGTCTTCGGCGTCGAGCCACTCGGTGGCGCGCGCGACGAGCTCGGTGCCGCCGCGGCGCACGAGCGCGAAGGCGCGCAGCGCGGCCAGCGTGCTCGCGCGGACGGGCGCCCGCTCGTCGGCGGCCAGCTCGCGCAGGGAGGCCCAGGCGGCCTCGACGTCGTGGCCCGCGCGAAGCCGGCCGACCCAGCCGTGCGCCGCCGCCATGGGCGAGAAGACCTGAGTCGTGTCGGGCGCGGCGTCGTCGGCCGCGAGGTGCGTGAGCAACCGCGCCGCCGCGCGGCCGTCGTCGAGCGCCGCCATCTCGTCGCCGAACGCGGCCGCGAGCTTGAGGTTGGGCCGCGGGTCGGGACCGCAGCCGAAGCGCGAGAAGAAATCCTCGAGGACCGCGGTGCGCCCCGCGAGGGCATCGCGGAGCGCCGCGCGCAGCGGCTCGCTCCTCAGGCCTTCGGTTTGGTTCATGCGGTCAGGAAGGTACCGCGGCGAGCCCGGCTCGGCCAACGGCGCCGACGGGCAGGTCGACTCGAGGGCGATGTTGACGGCGAACGCAGAAAAACGCGCCCCGGAATTCGCTTGCGAGACCCTGGCTGCAAGACGGCGGAGACGGCGGCGTCGTCGGGCGGTACACTTGAGCCTGATGCGCGTTCTTCTGGCCGACGATCACACCCTCGTGCGCGCGGGCATTCGCGCCCTCGTCGCGCGGGTGCCGGGCGTCGAGATCGTCGGGGAGGTGGGGGACGGACACGCGGCGCTCGCGCTCATCCTCGACCTGCGTCCCGACATCGCCCTCGTCGACGTGAGCATGCCCGGCATCAACGGGCTCGATCTCGCGGCCCGCGCCGCGAAGGAAGCGCCCGCGACACGCATGGTGATCCTCTCGATGCACAGCTCGCCCGGACACGTCGGGCAGGCGCTGCGCGCGGGCGTCAAAGGGTACGTCCTCAAGGACGCGGCGGCCGAAGAGCTGCCCGTCATGCTGGGCGCCGTCATGCGCGGCGAGACCTATCTGTCGCCGGCGATCTCGCGGCACGTCGTCGACGGGTTCTTGGGACGCTCGACGGACGGGCGGCGGGTCGAGCGCGCGGACGACGGCCTGACGCCTCGTCAGCGCGAGATCTTGCAGCTCGTCGCCGAGGGCAAATCGACGAAGGAGGTCGCGCAACTGCTCGACCTGTCGGTCAAGACGGTCGAGGCCCACCGCGGTCAGATCATGGAGCGACTCGAGATTCACGATCTCGCGGGCCTCGTTCGGTACGCGATCCGCGCGGGCCTCGTTTCGCCTGAACGCTGAGCCGGGTCTCAGGGGTAATACCCGAGGCCCTTAGGGTTTCCCCCGATACTTCGTGGGCGTCCGCGGGTCGATGCTCATGTCATCGACATGACACGGGTGGATGAATCGAACGATCGGGTGGCGGCGCGCATCGCGACTGAGCTTTTGGGGGATCCGTCGCAAGCGACGATCACGCGCGCGTTCGAAGAGGTCGGCCTCCACCGCGGCGTCGAGCGCGCGTATTACTACCGGCTCGACGAGGCCGCGTGCGCCTTCGAGCTCGTCAACGAGTGGCACCCCGCGGACCAGCGCCCGATGGGGTCGATCGAGCGCTTCGCCCGCCTCCCGCTCGCGATCCTGCCCGAGACGCTGCGCGCGGCCTTGGCCCGGGGCCGCGCCCTTCGGCTGCCGCACACGCGCGGCCTCCTCGGCGCGCCCGTCGACGACATCGTCGATGCCGCCAACGATCGCGCCGTCGTCCTCGTCCCCGTGGTTCACGGCGGAGCCCTCATCGGGATCGCGGGCTTCTCGGCG
>JBBQJG010000273.1:0-7699 GCA_038325725.1 Polyangia bacterium
GATCTCGGGGGGCTCCTGCGGCGCACGGCGGGGCTGCGCCTTCCGGGCGCGCTCAACGGCTTCGAGGTCGCGCTGCGCGCCGTGCTGGGGCAGCAGGTGACCGTCAAGGCGGCGACGACGCTTTATGACAGGTTCGTCGTCACCTTCGGCGCGCGCGTCGAGACGCCCATGCCCGAGCTGAACGCCGTCGCGCCCGACGCGAACGACGTCGCGAACGCCACCTTGCAGCAGGTGATCGATCGCGGCCTGACGACGAAGCGCGCCGAGGCCGTGCGCGCGCTCGCGCGCGCCGTCGCCGACGGGGTCGTCACGCTCGAGCCGCCCGTCGACTTCGGCGCCGTGCGCGCCGCGCTGCAAGAGCTGCCCGGCATCGGCCCGTGGACCGCCGAGTACGTCGCGATGCGCGCGCTCGGAGATCCCGACGCGTTCCCGTCGTCGGATTTGGGCCTGCTGCGCGCGCTCGCCGTCGGCAAGCCGGCCGCGCTGCTCGCGCGCGCCGACGCGTGGCGCCCGTGGCGCGCCTACGCCGCGCTTCACCTGTGGCACGGGCTCGCGCAGTCAGCGCAAGCACAAGGAGGATGACGACTTGAAAACGAACGCGCACTTTTTCAGCGAGCTCGATTCGCCCGTGGGACCGCTGCTCCTCGTCGGCGACGGAGCGGCGCTCATCGGCCTCTACATGAGCGATCACAAGCACCAGGCGCCGTTGCCCGATGGCTGTCGCCGCGACGACGGGACGTTCCGCGAGGCCCGCGCCCAGCTGCGCGACTACTTCGCGGGCACGCGCACGACGTTCGACCTGCCATTGCGCGGCACGGGCACGCCCTTTCAAGAGCGCGTGTGGCGCGGCCTCTGCGCGATCCCTTTCGGGCAGACGGAGACCTACGGCGCGCTCGCGAGAAGGCTCGGCGACGCGAACGCGTCGCGCGCCGTCGGGATGGCGAACGGGCGAAATCCCATCAGCATCATCGTGCCGTGTCACCGCGTCGTCGGCGCGAACGGCGCGCTCACGGGCTACGGGGGCGGCCTCGAACGCAAGCAATGGCTGCTCGAGCACGAGCGACGTCATCGCGGGGATTGACCGGCATGACTCAGATCGTCGACGAGAAATCCGGCGGTCGCAGGTGACTTTCGCAGGTTCGGTGAGCCGTTGGGGCGATCCGAGCGACTGTTATCATTATGCTCATGGGCCAGTCTCGTTTCGTCTTCGTCTTCGTCGCCGTCGCATTGGCGGGCGCCGCCGCGTCGTGCGGCGTACAAGGTTCGGGGGCGCCCAGCACGGGCGTCGCGGGCGCGACCGGTCAGGCCGGCGCGACGGCGAGCGCGGGCAACGTCGGCAGCGCCGGCAGCTCCGGCAGCGCCGGCTCGACGGGCGCGAGCGGTGATACGGGCGCGGCTGGCGCGACCGGCGCCGCGGGCGTGGCGGGCTCCGTCGGCGTCGCGGGCAGCGGCGGTGGCGCGACGGGGAGCGCCGGCACCGTCGGCGCCGCGGGCGCCGCGGGCGCGGTCGGCACGGCGGGCACGACGGGCGCCGCCGGATCGTCGCTCTCGGGCGTCACGATCAAGATTGGCGGTGTCGACGTGCCGAAGGAGAACGCGATCGCGTTCATTCACTTCGGGCACTCGAACATGGCGGGCCGCGGCCTGAACCCGACGGCGACGCGTCCGTACTTCTTCGATCAAACCGATCCGCACGCGTGGATGTACCACTCGGCGTCGCTGGCTCCCTATGCGAACGGCGCCAAGGCGGGCTTCGAGCTCGCGATCGAGCCGAAGACGGCCGGCGACAAGAGCAACAATCGCACGGGCACGATGGCGGGCGGACTCGGGACGGCGCTCGTCAAGGAGGCCGTCGCGCAGGGTGCGCCTGGGAAGTATTTCATCTCTCTTGGCTACGGCATCGCGAGCGCGTACTGCAGCCAGTTCCTGCCGGGCGCGCTCTACTACAACAACGTCATCGCCGCGGCGAAGGAGCTCAAGGGCAAGGTGACGTTCGCCGGGATCGTCATCCTGCTCGGCATCACGGAGCGCCACGGGACGGCGGCGGACATCCAGAACTTCCCGACGTGCATCAACCAGATCTCGACGGCGATTCGCAACGATCTCGGCGAGCCCAACCTGCCCGTGCTGCTCAACGGGTACGAGATGGGCGCGACGTCGCAGCTCGCGCCGACGCAGCCGTTCGCGCAGTCGATCATTCCGCGCATCGCCGCCGTGCCCGCGACGGTCTCGACGTCGGCCGTCGTGCCGCTCGACAACCCGCTCGTCCAGATCGAGATGAACGAGATGTTCGAGCCCAACGGCGACCACCACTTCACGCTCGACGGCCACAAGGAGTACGCCCGCCGCGTCGTTCAGACCATGAAGGACAAAGGCTGGTGGCACTGGTAGCGCCATGGTCGTGTCACCCGTCGGTGACCTCCGCGGCTTCGCGCGCCTCAAAAGAGCGGATCGGCGTGGTCGCCGGCTTGGCGCCGCTCTTGCTCAGTCTAGGGGCATGCAATCCCCCGACCTCGTGTTGAAACGCCGTGAGCAGATCCTGATCGTCGAGGACGACGTCGAGTCGTGCGAGGTGATGGGAGCGGTGCTGCACGATGCCGGGTACTCGGTGGACCTGGCGCACGACGGCTACGAGGCGCTCGAGCTGGCGGCGCGGCGACGGCCCGACCTCGTCGTGAGTGACGTTCAGATGCCGAACCTCGACGGCGTCGAGCTCGTGCGTCGGCTGCACTCCTTCGATCCGGAGCTCCCCGTCGTGTTCACGACGGGCATCGAGAACACCAAGGATCTCGTCACCGCCTCCGAGCACTACGGAGCCTCGGAGTGCTTGAAGAAGCCGATGAAACCCGACGATCTCCTGTGGGCCATCGACCGCGCGCTCGCGTTGTCTCGGCAGCGCGGGCATCGTCCGGGGCCTCCGCTCGTGCGGGCCCCGTCTCGCTGAGGCGTCACTTCGCGAAGGTCGCGGCGTACGTCGCTTCGTCGAAGCCGACGACGACGCGGTCGCCAACGAGCACGAAGGGTCGCTTGATGAGCTTGCCGTCAGCCGCGAGCGCGGCGAGGGCTTGTGCTTCGGTGACGCCGGCGAGCTTCTGGCCCCAGCCGCCCTCGCGGTACGATTGCCCGGAGGTGTTGAAGAGCTTCTTCAAGGGCACGCCGCTCTTCAAGGCGCGCTGGAGCTCCGCGGTCTTCGGCGGCGTGGCGACGATGTCCACGGCATCGTAGGCGACGCCGCGCGCGTCGAGCCACTTGCGCGCCTTCCGACAGGTCGAACAGTTCGGATAGTGATAGACGGTGGTCGCCATGGCCGCGGAGCTTACCTCCGGCCGGCCGGTGACGCGTGGCTACCCGACGGTGCATGGAGCGCGGGCGCGGCGCAACGGGCCCACGGATGGACGATCTAGCCTGCGGCTCATGTCGCTCGCTCGCACGCGCCTCGTTTCCGCCGCTGTCTCGTTGGCCTCATTGGCTGTCTTGCTCGCGGGCGCGTGCTCGAACAGCCCTGGCTCCGGGCTCCCAACGGGCGCGGCCGGGTCGACCGCCGCGGCGGGCACCACGGGCGCCGCGGGCAGCACGAGCACCGGCGACGCGGGCAGCACCGGCGCCGCGGGCTCGACAGGCGTTGCGGGCTCGACGGGCATCGCCGGCAGCGTCGGTTCGGCAGGCACGACGGGCATCGCAGGCACGACGGGCACCGCGGGTTCGACGGGTCTGGCGGGCTCTACCGGCACGGGCGGCGGAGCCGGGAGCTCCGATCCCGCGGCCCCGCGGCCCATCAACGTCACCGGCACCGGCGTGTTCAGCATGAGCTACAACGGTCAGCCGCTCTACCTCAACAAGGACAAGAAGCCGATCCAGGGCAAGCTGTTCCTCTTGCTGCCCGGCATCGGCAACGGCCCGGGAGCCGGCGGCTTCGAATCGTTCGTCAAGCTGTACGGCTTTCACGTCTTCGCGCCGAAGACGGACACGAACCTCACGGGCGGCAAGGTCCCCCAGATGTACAAGGACATGCTCAAGACGGATCCCAACAGCCGTGAAGCCAACCGTCAGGTCGGCGAAGCGCACGCCGAGCTGTGGGACGGCAAGGATCGCGTGAGCTGGTACACGCCGCCGATGAGCATCGTCGACCAGACGCTCGGAGCCATCAAGTTCGGCATGCAGAACGATCCGGGCGGCGACTGGGGCTTCTTCCTCAACGCCGACGGAACGCTGCGCACGACGGACATCTACGTCGTCGGCTATTCGTGGGGCGCGCAGGCGTGGTCGATGATCTCCGCCTACGTGAAATTCGGCCGCGTCATCGCGGCGTCGGGCCCGGTGAGCGAAGGGTTCCCGAACGCGACCTGGATAACGGATCCGTCGGCGACGCCCAACGATCGCAAGTACGCGCTCGTGAGCGACGGCCAGGCGGCCGACATCTTCCCCAACGTGCAGAAGGCCATGTGGCCGGGGCCCATCACGATGGTGACGTTGACGAGCAAGGGACCGTATACGCCCGACGAGCACCTGTTCGAGATGATCGGCGGCAATGGCGGCATTTCGCCCGGCGGCCACACGGTGTTCTGCACCGACGGCATGGAGAATTTGTGGGCGCCCGTCTGCCGACACGTGGTCGGCGTCGAGTAGGCGCGCCGCGCTTCACGCACCCACGAGCGCGGCGCTCTCGGCGGCGACGCGCGCGGCGAGGGCGGGCAGGAAATCACGCAGCGTCGGCGCGTCCGCTGGCGCGAGCGCGAGGCGCGGGCGCGCGCGGAGCGCGCCGACGACGTGCGCCGCGACGAAGTCCGGATCGCGGTAGGCGTCGGGAACGGCGCCGTCGCGCAGCCTGGCGATGAGCGCGCCCCAGCGTTTCTGCGACGTCTCGTCTCGCCACGTGAAGGGCGCGCGCGCGCCGTCGGCGAGGCTGCGGGCGTAGGCGTCGCGCGCGCGCGCGTCGCTCGCGAGCACGCCGTCGAGGAGCAGCTCGATGGCGACGTGCGCGGCGCCGCGCGCGCCACCCCGCGCGAGGCCGCGCTCGCCGAGCGCGCGCGCCGCCCACAGATAAAGCGACGAGAACGCGGGGCTCGCGTGGAAGGCCGCGTCGACGGACAGATGGTGCGCCTGTCCCGCCGTCACCTCTGGAGAGGTATCGCCGGTCGGCACGGCGCCGCACAGGGGCAACAGATCGGGGGCCATGGCGCCCAGCACGAACGCGGGCTCATCACTCACGCGGCAGGCGACGACGGCGTGGCCGAAGAAGTTCACCGACGCAAGGATAGGGGATCTCCAAGGGATCGCCCGCCGCGGAGCTTCCGCGGCGGGCGTTCTCGTGCGCGGTCAGGTCTCGACGAACGTCCGCAGGCGTTCGAGGGCGGCGTCCCACTGTCGGGAAACGCGTTCTAGGTAGTCGTGCGCCGCGGCGAACCGCGTGCGATCGATCTCCCAGATGCGCTCGCGGCCCTGCCACGAGTCACGAATGAGGCCGGCGCCGGCGAGCACCTCGAGGTGCTTCGTGACGGCTTGACGCGACACGCGCGATTTCACGCGCAAGCGCGCGATCGAGCACGGTCCGCCCGTCGAGAGCCGCTGGAGCAGGCCGAGGCGCGTCTCGTCGCCGAGCGCCGCGAACAGCGGCGCCGCGTCGCGAACGGCCGAAGCGGCGAGCGGCGTCACCTCAGACCTCGACATGTTTGCGCACGTTTTCGAGCTGCGACTGCCAGCCCGGCTCGTTCATGCGGAGCGCCACGTCGCGGCGGTGGGGCGGCAGGCGATCGAAGCCCGACTCGACGACCGACAGCCGCGTGCCGCCCGGTGTCTCGTCGAGCTTGAATTCGACGAGCGTCATCGGCTCGGCCGAAAAATCGACCTTCGGGTCGACGGCGTACGGGTGCCAGCGGTACGAGAACAGCGTCTCGGGCTCGACGCGCTCGATGAGCACCTCGAGGACGACGTCGGTGTACTTGGCGATCGTGAGGCGCCCCTTGATGGTCTTGCCGGCGACGAAGTCGCCCTCGAGCTTGACGCCAAACCAGGCGCCGAACTCGCGGCTGTCGGTGAGGGCGCGCCAAACCCGCGCGCGCGGTGCGCGCAGCGTGATCTCTTTCTCGATGCGGTCGGTCTTGCTGATGAGCTCCATGTGCAACCTCCGGGTTGCATATACGATCGCGTCGAATCATGTGCAACCAAAAAGTTGCTCATCGCGCGCGGCCGTTAGAGCCGGCGTCGAAAGACGAGCGACAAGTTGTCGGCGGGCATGGCGACGATCTCCGCGGGCTCGAAGCCGGTGGAGGCCGCGAGGCGCTGCAGCTCGTCGACGTCGCGCACGCCCCAGCGCGGGTCCTCGGCGCGCAGGCGCTCGTCGAAGGCCTGGTTCGAGGGCGCGGTGTGCTGACCGCCGCGCGTGTACGGGCCGTACGAATAAAGGACGCCCGACGGCGGCAAGATCCGCGCGACGCCGCGGAACAGCGCCTCGGTCGCGGACCAAGCCGCGATGTGGATCATGTTGATGCACAAGACGGCGTCGGCGCTCGCGACGGGCCAGGGCTCGCGCTCGACGTCGAGGAACACGGGCGGCGCGACGTTGTCCGCGTCGCGGCTCCACGCGCGAATGCTCTCGAGGTGCGCCGGCGACGGGTCCGAAGGCTGCCAGCGCAGCGCGGGGAGCGCGCGGGCGAAGTGCGCCACGTGCTGCCCGGTGCCGCTCGCGATCTCGAGGACGAGGCCCGCGGGCGGCAGCACGCCGCGCAGCACCTCGAGGATCGGCTCGCGGTTTCGTTCGGTGGCGGCGGCGTGCAGGCCTCCGTGCGGGACGGGCTGGGGATCGAAGAAGGGCACCCGCTACATCTTCGTGAACGTGAAGTTGTCGGCGTTGAAACGCCCCGTCTGCGTCAGCGTCATGAGGTAGATGCCCGCCGACGGGAAGGTGACCGTCGCGAGGTTCTCGCGCTGCATCCAACAGTGATAGAACTCGCCGCCGCCGCAGTTCTTCGGATCCGTCATGGCGAGCGTGAGGTTCCCCGTCGTGATCGTCGCGCTGAACGAGATGTTGACGGCGCCGCCCTGCGGGACCGCCATGAAGCCGCCGACGGCGTACGTGCCCGCTTGCTGCACGGCGACCGTGTACTTCGTCCACTCGCCTGCCGTGCTGTAGCAAAGGTACGTGTCGGCGGCCGGCGCGAGCGTCGTCGCGTCGACCCGGTCGGGCTTGTTGGGGCTCATGCGGCAAACGCCGACGTTGTCGTCGCACGCGGCGCCGCCGCAGATCTTCGCGTTCGCCGGCATGGGCGTGCGGTAGGGCGGGCTGCCGCCCGGATACCAATCTCCCGTCGTCGTGCCGCCCGCGCAGCCGCCGGCGGCGTGGCACCAGCCGACGCCCGCGCCACCGCGATCGTAGTCGGCGGCGTTGATGCGGCCGGGGATCTTGAGCAGCGCGTAGGGCGTTCCCGTGTAGCCGGCGGGCACCATCCTCGGGCCGTCAATCGAACCGCCCGAACCCCCGGCGCCGCCGTCGTCGACGGGCGTCGCGTCGGGGTGGCCGGCGTCGACGGTGGTCGAGCCGCCCCCGCCGCTGCCCGCGGCGCTCGTGCCGCCCGCGCCCGCGGTGCCCGTCGCACCGCTCGCGCCACCGCTTCCGGTCGCGCCCGCGCCGCCGCTTCCGGCCGTCGCGCCCGCGCTTCCCGTCGCGCCCGCGCCGCCCGTCGCGCCCGCGGCGCCCGTCGTG
>JBBQJG010000274.1:0-7640 GCA_038325725.1 Polyangia bacterium
CTGGACCTCGAGCGTGTAGAGCGACTGCCCCGCGCGCAGCATGTCTCCGTGCCGCATGCGGTTGATCAGGGCCGACTGGTGGCCGTCGATGCCCGTGATGATCTCGCGCGACAGGATACGAGGGGCGAGGCGATCGGTTTCGCTCACGCCGAGCCGCTCGAGGATCGCGCGCGCGGCCTGCCGCACCTCGCCCTGATCAGCCGCGTGCAGCTCGAGCATCCCGTACGCGCGCTCGACGATCTGCATCCCCGGCACGACACGCGTCCCCTTGAGCGCGGCGTCGGTGAGCGCGTTGATGGCGATGCCCGGCGCGATCTCGACGATGAGCGCAGACTGCCCGTCGAGCGGCATGTAGCCCTGCGCGACCGTCTGCAAGAAACCGGCGACCTGCGGCTGGAGGACGTCCAAGAACGTCAGCGCGCGCAATTCCATCCGCCGCAGTATGGCCTCGATCCGCCCGGGGAGCGAGGCCCGTGCGCGCGCCAATTTCGAACGCGCGCGCTAGATACCGCGATCGGGCGGCAGACCCAGCTCGTCGCCCGCGTGGTCCTTGATCTTGGCGAGACCACGGACCTCGACCTGTCGGATGCGCTCGCGCGTGAGGTTCAGGATCGCGCCGACCTCCTCGAGCGTGATGCCGCCGCGGTCGGCGACGTCGAGCGAGCAAGTCTCCGCCATCTCCCAGACCTCGAGGTGGGGGAAGTTCAGCTTGATGGCGCCCGTCTCCGGGTTGACGTCGAGGTACAGGTGGTGCGAGCAGCTCACGAACGGGCAGGGCCGCTGCATGTTCGTGCACTCGCGGCGCTCCGCGGGACGCTCGACGTCCTCGGGGTACACGAGCAACTCGGACAGCCGCTTCTCGTCGCGCGTGAGGCGCTTCGGCGCGATCGTCTTCGAGCGCACGCGCCCGTCACGTCCCGCCGAGTGCACCTTGCGACGAATGCGGGCCACCTCGGGCTGAGGTGCGTCTTCGTCGAACTTCGGTTCGATCACGGTTTCCAGATCGTCGCTGCCATTCTCATCGTCGTACATGGATCCTCCTCGGTCGCGCTCCGGCCGTCGAGTGGCCGAATCAGTAGAGGTCGCTCCCGCCCCCGACGGCGGCCGCGCCCCCCGACGAATCGGCGGCGCGGGCGGAAATGCGTCTTTCGAGGCCGCTGATGCGCCGGACGAGATCGCCGACGGCGCGCTTGGCCTCCATGATTTCCTGCTCGAGTTCTTCCTTGTCGCTCGGGTCTCCGGAGGGGCCCTTGGCCTCTCGCTCGAAGCCCGAGAGGAGCTCGCGCAGGTCTTTCTGAACGGAATCGATGTCGTCCTGGTAGCGGGCGAACGACCGCTGGATCTCTTCGATCGTGCGGTCCTCGGCCATCATTCCTTTGACGGCGTTCACGCGCCGCACGACGAGCGCCGGGTACAGCCCGCACGAGCCGCGGTGCTTCCCTTTGCGGCCCACGCGCACCGAACGCGGCAGCAGGCCGAGCTGCACGTACTTGCGGAGCGTCGCCTCAGAGAAGCGAATCCCGCGCGTCTCGAAGACGTCGACGATCTGACGAGAGGTCAGCCCGTTCGGCCAGGTGCGCTCGATCTCGTCGATCTCGCGCTCCTCGAGAAGGCCGCCCTTCACTCCGCTCTTCGCCGACGTGCCCCGCGGGGCGCCCCCGTGAATCGGAGCTTGGACGGCGGCGCTGGGAGAAGACCTCTTCATCGGATGCTTGTCAAAGTAATCTATTGAATAGAATCTCTACAATGGAAAAACAACTGTGAAACCGTTCAGTGGAGGAACGAGAAGCGATCGCGATGACGGCGACGCACCGACGCGCGCACGACGGGCGCCGCGACGACGAGCGCGCGCGACGCGCCCTCGCCCTATACTCGTTCGCATGCGCCGAGCGACGTTCCTGTCACTGTCGATCTTCCTGCTAGGAGCCACGATCGTTGCGAGCCTCGCTGGAGCGGCGACGCGCGATCGCCGCTTCTTCAGCGCGCGCTACGGCGTCGGCATCGACGCGCCGACGGGATGGGCGGTCTCGCAGCACACGGGCTACCCGAGCATCCTCGTGCTGCTGCTCCACCCGAACGGCAGCCGAATCTCGGTGTCCGCCGCCGCGACGCCCGCCGCCGACGCGCGCGCGCTCGCCGAGCAGAATCGACGCGCGCTCGAGGTGCAGCACCTGTCGATCACGAAGAGCGCTCCCGGCGCCCGCAATGGCGTGCTCGTCGAAGCGCGCAACACGCGTGGCGACGAGCTCCGCCAGCTTTACATCGTGCGCGCGCTTCCGAACAACACGCGCCAGGCCGTCGTCGTCACGCTCGTCGCGAAGACCGACGCGCTCGCGGCGGCGGAGCCGGGCTTCGAGTGGGCCGTGGCCCACCTCGCGCTCGAGGCCCCCACGGGCACGGACGAAGTGACCCCGGACGCCGGCGCGTCAGCCGTCGAGCACGGCGGAGGCAATCACGACGGCGGCTCAGCCGCTGAGCACGCCACCGGCCCAGGTCATCGGTAGCTCGCCCGCCGGCAACGCGCCCAGCTCGCGCTCGACGCGCCCGCCGTCATCGGCGCCGCGTCCGAACGGGGGCGCCATGTACTTCCACCCCTTCTTGAGCCAACGCACGGGCCCGCGATCGGAGCAGCCGAACGCGCGATCGGCGGGCGCGCAGTAGAAGCGAACGTGCGCGTGATCGTCGTGAGGCTCGGAGTCTGTCGGCTCGTGCAGGATGACCGCCGCGCGCGCGACGAGCGCCGGATCCTCTCCCGCCGTCGTGGCCGCGGCGAGCAACGCCGCCGCGAGCGCGTGCTGGATGAAGATCCACTGCACCTCGGCGTCCGCGTCCGTGAGCAACGCGCGCACGAAAGCCCAGTTGCGAGCGGCGTCGAAGCGGACGTCGGGCAGCGACGTCGCGGGCGCCGCCGTCCCACGCGCGGGCGACCAGCGCAGCGCGCGCCCATCTTCGCCGAAGTGAAACATCGCCTCCCCGGGACGCACGGGCCGCCCGGCGGCATCGACGGCGTAGAAGAAGACGTCGACGTCACGTCCGCTCTGGTGGGACTTGTGCTCGACCGAAGCGCCGCCCCCGCGTCTCGAAAGATCTCCGATGGCGGCGGTGCCGCCCGGCGCTTCACGCTCGACGGCGCGCGCGGCGCGCACGAGCGCACCGACGACCTCGCCCGTCGCGAAGTTGCTCTGTCGAACGCGCCAGCGCGCCAACACCGTGTAACCGTCTCCGTCGACGGGCAGCGGAACCGGGTGACGAAGCGTCCCCTCTCCCGAGGTCCCGACCGACGCGCCGCCGTCGTCGAGCAACGCGAGCGGCCCCGCACACCCGAGCGTCACGCACACGATCGCCGTCGCGGCGACCGCGAACGCGCGCGCACCGGTCCACCTCCCCGTCGCAGCCGCGACCGCGCCGGCCAACACCTCGACCGCCGCCGCGCGCGCGCCGGCCCACATGCCGGTCGCTCCGCTCAGCCGTAGGCTTTTTCGATGCGCTCCTGGTCCTCTTTGCAACGAATGCAAAGGGTCGTTTCCAGGCGCGCCTCGAGGCGCTTCATCGAAATCGGCTCGCCACATTGCTCGCACACGCCGAAGGAGCCCTCTTTGATCTTCTCGAGGGCGTGGTCGATCTTCTGAAGGAAGACCTTCTCGCGGCCGCGCAACCTGAACGTGAACGAGTGCAGGTACTCGGACGACGCCAGATCCATCTCGTCGGGGAGATCGTCCGCGTCGAGCGTCATATCCTCATTCAAAGTGCGCTGAGCGTTCCTGAGAATCTCCTTCTTCTTGGCGAGCAGCGTGTCTCGAAACCGCTTGAGATCCTTCTTCTTCAGCCCAGTCCCGTCCATGAACGTCCCTGCGCCACCAGGCGCTGCGAAGTGGAACAAAATCGAGCCGCCAAGCGTAATCTCTGGTCCCCCTAACGTCAAGGTTCCTCAAGAACTGTTGACACATGCCGATGAAGCCAACTACACTTCCCCACTCCCAACCGCGCCCTCAGTGTGCGTTTGGGGTTCCCAGCCAACGCGGAGGCCACAGTCCACATGGGCGGTTCCGACAAAAGAAAACAAAGCCTCTACTTCCCGGAAGAGATGCTCAAGGAAATCCAAGAGGAAGCGACCCGGCAGGACCGGTCGCTCTCGTGGATCGTTCAGAAAGCCTGGAAGATCTCCCGCAAGGAGATCATGAAGTACCCCTCGGTGAACGAGTTTCCAGGCGAAGAGGACGAGCGCGGCGCGACTGAATAGTGCCCCTACGTGAGTATCTAATTATCGCCGACGCCGTGGCGCCCTTGGGGGCGACACCGTCGGCGATAGCCGCAACCGGCCTCGGCCGCGCGCTCGCCGGTGCAGGCCACAAGACCACGATCTTGTCGGCGGCCAGCCCCGACGTCGCCGCGGAAGTGCCCGGCCTCGCACGCCGCCTCCGCAAGCTGTCGACCACCGTCGGCACGCAGACGCTCGAGCTGTCGCTCTACGAGGGGCGCGCTTCGTTGAGCCAAGCTCAGCTCTTGGTGCTGGGCGCCCCGACGCTCGGCCGCGCCGAGACGGCCGCGATGCTCGCGAGCGCCGTTCGTGCCCTCGGCGCCGACGGATTGCTCACCGCCGCCGTCACGATCGGCTGGGGCGAGACGTCTGCCGCTGCCCTCGCGGCGACCTCCGCGGCGGTGCGTATCTTCGCGCTGCCGACGGGCCGCCTCGGTCCCGCGCTGTCGGCAGCCGAAATCCAAGTTCTCGGCACCTCGCTGATCGGCGACGAGGGCGCGTCTGCTTCGCTCGTCGCCCTGGGGTCGCTCGCCGCGAACGCCATCCTCGCGCCAAGCCCCAGCGCCGCCCGCGCCAATGAGGGCGATCCCGGCCTCGCGTCCCGCCCGTCGGACGAGCCCTTCATCGGCATTCGTTTCGGCTGCGACGATCCTCCGCACGATCCGGCGAGCGATCAGGCGTTGCCGGCCAGCTTCTCGGCGACCGCGCTCGGGGGAAAGCTCGAGTGCCGCAAGGCCCTCGCGCGCCGCTGCTCGCTCGCGCTCGGCCCGCGCACGCTCCTGCTCACCGCGGGGCCGCTCTTCAAGGACGAAGGCGCGGAGATCATTCTGGCCGGCCTCGAGCGCCTCGCGCCGTACGACGTCGTGTCGGTCGTCGTGCCTCGCGGAGATCGCGAGCTCGTCGAGCGCGCGCGCCTTCTTTCAATTCAGCACCCAGGCCGCATCGCATTGCTGCCCGACACCGACGCCGCGCAAGAACGCTTCGCGCACGCGGCCGCCGACGCCATCCTTCTCGGCGACGATCACGATCAGGCCGGGCGCTCTTCGGGCCTCGCCCTGCTCTACGGAACGCTCCCCATCGTGCCGAATACGGGCGCGAACCGCGACTACCTCGTCGACTACGATCAGCGCTCGAGCACGGGACACGCCGTTCTCTATGATCTCGCCGGCGCGTTCGACGTCGAGAGCGCCGTGCGACGCGCGATCTCGGCCCGCGCCGATAGCGACGCGTGGTCGTCGCTCGTCAAGGCTCTCTTCGCCTCGGCGCCGCGCTGGTCGAAGACCGCGGCAGCCGTCGACGAAATCGCCGGCCAGTACGCCTGAACAGGCGCACCGCTGAGCAGACCGCAGCTTGCGGCGCGACGATCCGCTGGAGCGCGTTCGCGGCACAACGAACTGGAGGCCGGCCTCAGCGGCGGTGAGCTCCAAGCCCGTCCGTTCGAGCGGGGCGCCTTCAGCGCCGAAACGACTTCGTCACGCGCACACCCAGCTCGCCGTCGATGTCGACGAGCTCGCCCTCTGCCCAAACCTCGCCCGCGACGCGCAACGCGACCCGCGTCGAGCGCGCCCCGCCCAGCGTGAGCACCGCGCCCGGTGTCAGCCCGAGGACCTCGTCGCCCCGGAGCGCGATTCGGCCGACCTCGGCGATCACCTCGATGGGCACCGCTGCGAGCACGGCGGTCTTGTCTGCACCCTTCGTCTCCGTCGCGTCCATGTTCGGCTCCCTCTCCGTCGCCACGCGCGCGGGCGACATCTCCCCGCCCACGCGCCGAAATTCCTCCCGCATGACGACGTGACCGTCGAAGCGGACCTCCGCACGCGCGATGTACGCGCCAAGCGCGAGCCGCGCGGACCAAGCTTCCTCCGCTTCGCCCACCGCGGGTTCGCCGTCGAACACGACGGCGTCGCCCTCCTCGAGATCCTCGAGCGCGCGCGCTGAGAGAAAGGTCCTCGCGCGCTCCACGCAGACCTCGACCGAGAGGCCCGCGACCCGCGCGCGCACCTCGTCGGTTGAGGCCGCCTCGTCCAACCACGCCGGCGGCACCTCCAAACGCACGAACCCTGCCGCACCAGCGACGTCGACGGCCAGATCGAGCACGACCCGACGATTCGTGCGGACCTCAGCGCCCTCGGGCGAGGTGACCGAGACGGTCATCGGTACGTGCCGATCGTGAAAGAGCGCCGCGACGAACCCTGCGAGGAGACCACGCTCGCCGAGCCCCATCCTCCTGACCGACGGCGCCCCCTCGGGTTCCACGCCAAGCCCGCGTGCGACGAGCCGCCGCGCGAACGACCCGTCGAGGGAGATACGTCCCACCGCGGAGCCTCGACCGAGGCCGAACGACGGTCCGTCGGGAGCACGGGACGAGCCTGTCGCTGGGCCCACGAGCGAGATCGTGACGGCGCCGAGGCCAGGCACGACCGCCTCGACCTGTCTCGGCAGGCCCCCGAGCGCCGCGAGGATCGAACCCTTCGCCTCCGCGTCCGCGCCACCGACGCGCGGGAGCGCCGACGAGAGAATGAAGATCGGCGCCGTCACCTTTTGCGTTGCTCGCGCCCGCCGCGGTCGCCGCCCGCTCGAGCCTGATCTGTCGCCGCGTTCATCACGATCCCTCGCGCTCGCAGGCGAGCTTCGACGCGATCGACGACACGCGCAAGAGCGAGACGCGCACCTTCCCCCGCGGCGACGAGCTGCACGTGCACGCCGTCTCGCCCCGCAGCGAGCTGCAGCGCCGTCCCCGCGAGCGGCCCTCCCTTGAATTCGACGCGCGCTTGCGAGCCACGAGGCCCCTCACCCACGAGCACGCGCCCCACCGACCCGAGCGTACATGGAGGCGCCGAGCGGCTCACGGCGATCGTCCTCGCGTCGAGCTCGCGCGGCGACACCAACGCCGGCTGAGCAAGAGCCGACGCCGCCAGCGACGGCGCCTCTCCGCCCCCGCAAGAGTCGCCTCCCTGCGCCGGTTCCTTGCGAGCGAGGACCCGCTTGAACCTCGAAGCGCCGGAGCCCCCCAGCCTCGCGACCCCGACCGGAATCGCTCGTTTCGCGACCTCCACCGAAGAAGCGGCCGGGCCCATCGTCCCCGCCGCGTCTTTGCCCGCCGGCAAATCGGTTCGGTCGGTTCCGTCGGTTCGGTCGGTTCGAGCGCCAATTCCAGATGACTGCACGTCCGTTCATCGCCGGTTCCGAATAGCAGTTGCGTCGAATCTGTCGGTCGCCAGGCACATGGGGCCAGGGGCCGACGTTTTCGCCAGGGGGATGGGGCCACCGAATCGCCAGGGTCATGGGGCCAGGGTCGCGGTTCTATTTTTCCCGACCTCTGCGAAACGGATTGGGTGATCAGGATTCTTCTGCCTGGGTGACGCGATTGAGCGGACAGGGA
>JBBQJG010000275.1:0-7621 GCA_038325725.1 Polyangia bacterium
CTGTTCAAGGACCGCGTTTTCCTTTCGGGCACGATCATCGGCGCCATGATGTTCGCGATCCTCATGTCGATCACGTTCCTGCTGCCGCTCTTCATGCAGCAGCTCTTGGGCTTCCCCGCCCTTGATTCGGGCTTCGCGCTCATGCCGCGCGCCTTCGCCATGATGATCGGCATCCCCATCGTGGGGCGCATCTACAACCGCGTGCAGCCGCGCATCCTCGTCTCGCTCGGCGTCGTGCTCGTGTCGACGTCGGCGGTGCTGATGTCGCGCTACACGCTCGCGACGAGCTCGAGCTCGATCGTCACGGCGATCATGATCCAGGGCTTCGGCTTCGCGCTGCTGTTCGTGCCGCTCACGACGGTGGCGCTCGCGGCCATCCCGCGCTTCCGGCTCGCCGACGCCGCGGGTCTCAACTCGCTGATCCGTCAGATCGGCGGCTCGCTGGGTCTCGCTGGCTTCGCGACGCTGCTGCCCCACTTCGTCGCCGCGGCGCACACGGGCCTCAGTGCCCACCTCGACCCGGGACGGCCCGAGGTCCAGGCCCGCCTCGCCGCGATGCAGGCCGGCCTCGCCGCCCACGGCCTCGACGCCGGCGCGGCCCGGCAGGGCGCGCTGCGCATCCTCAACGGGACGGTGGCCCAGCAGTCGTCCGTCCTAGGCTTCGAACGCATGTTCCTGTTCGCCGGTCTCGGGTTCCTGCTCGTCATTCCGTTCGCGATGTTCCTGCGCAGGCCCGCCGGGGCGCCCAAGCCGAAAATCGACCTTCACTAGAAAAGCACCACCATGGAAACAGCCAGCAAGCCCGTCGCTCTCCCCTCCGTCGCGCCCTCCCCCGTCGGCGACGACGCGAAGCCAGCGCGCAAGCGGCGACCGTTCTTGATCCTCGGCGTCATCGCCGTCGTCGCCGTGGGCGCCGTCAGCATCTACGCCAAGCTCACGGGCGGACGCGAGAGCACCGACGACGCGCAGATCGCGGCCGACATCGTGCCCGTCTCGGCGCGCGTGGGCGGCGTCGTCGCGCAGGTCCACATCGGTGAGAACCAGCGGGTCAAGCGCGGCGACCTGCTCCTCGAGCTCGACGCCGCCGATCTGAAGGCGCGCGCGCAGCAGGCCGAGGCCGAGCTCGCGACGGCGCAGGCGCAAGCCCAGGTCGCCGAGGCGCAGGTGCAGATCGTCGAGGCGACGTCGAAGGGCGGCCTCGTGAGCGCGCGCGCCGCCCTGTCGGGCTCGACGGCGGGCGTCGGCAGCGCCTCGGCCCAGCTCGCGAGCGCGCGCGCGGCCGCGTCGCGGGCCGACGCCGATCTGCGCAAGGCCAACCTCGATCTGTCGCGCGCGCAGACCTTGCGCAAGGCGGGCGCCGTCCCCCAGCAGATGCTCGACGGCGCGCAGCTCGCGCTCGAGGTCGCGACCGCGGCCAAAGCCCAGGCCGAAGCGCAGGTCGCGCTCGCGCAGGACGCGCGCCGCGGCGCCGAGAGCCGCGTGGGCGAGGCGCGCGGCCGCGTCGACCAGAGCGCGCCCGTCGTACCGCAGATCGCCGCGGCCCGCGCCGGCGCCGCGCTCGCGGCGGCGCGCGTGCGCAGCGCCGAGGCGACGCTCGCCCTCGCGAAGCTCCAGGTCTCGTACACGCGCGTCGAGGCGCCGGCCGACGGGTACGCCTCGAAGCTGGCCGTCCACGTCGGCCAGCTCGTCGCGCCCGGGCAGCCACTCGTCGAGCTCGTCCCCCCGGAGACGTACATCGTCGCCAGCTTCAAGGAGACGCAGATCGGGCGCATGCATCCGGGCCAGACGGCGACGATCGACGTCGACGCGTTCCCCGGTCGCAAGCTCACGGGCCGCGTCGACAGCCTCGCCGGCGGCACGGGCGCCAGCTTCTCGCTGCTGCCACCCGACAACTCGACGGGCAACTTCGTGAAGGTCGTCCAGCGCGTGCCCGTCCGCATCGTCGTCGTCGATCCGCCCGCCGACGTCGCGCTGCGGCCCGGCCTCTCGGCCGACGTCACCGTCGACGTTCGCTGAGACGCAAGGAAGCCGGAGCGGCTCTCGCCGCCCCGGCCCGGCCTTTCGATTGTTCGTTCTCGACGTCGGCGCCTAGCGCGAGGCCGTGTGGTCCTTCTTGGCGGCCGCGGCGGCCGTCGCGCCCTTGACCAGCTTGTCGATGTCCTTGCGGAACTGGCTCTCGTCCACCTGCATGCCGTTGAGCAGCGTGCTGAGGTCGCGCGTCAGCGAGGCCATCGCGACCGCCTCGGTGATCTCGGCGTCCGTCGCGCCGTTGAGCTTCGCGAACTCGGTGTGGGCGATGACGCAGAAACGGCAAGGAATCTGCGACGCGACGGCGAGGCCCATGAGCTCCTTGTTCTTGCCTGAGACGGCCGTCGTCGGGCTGAGCTGCACGTCGCGGAACTGGCGCCACGCGCCGGCACGAGCGACGGTCGGGAAGCGCGTGATGAACTCCGGCGCGTAGCCGCCGAGCATCTGCGTGGCCTGCGCGAGCGCCGTCTGGCCGTCGGCCACATTGACATCGATGGGCTTGCCGGCCGGCGTCTTGCTGGCCGCCGTCGCTTTGACATTGGCGACGATCTTGGAGATCTCACCGCGGAACTTCGTCTCGTCGGTCTGGATGCCGTTCAAGAAGGTGCTCCAGTGGCGCGTCATGGCGGCCATCGCGACGGCCTCGCCGATCTCCGTCTCGGAAGCCCCGTTGAGCTTCGCGAACTCGGTGTGCGCAACGATGCAGTAGCGGCAGGGAATCTGCGCCGCGACGGCGAGGCCGACGAGCTCCTTCGTGCGGCCCGGGAGCGCCGTGCTCGGGTTGAGCTGCAGCGTCTTCATCTCGTCCCACGCGCCCGGCAGCATTTCCTCGGGGAACTTGAGGAAGAACTGCGGCACGAAGCCGAGCGTCTTAGCGATGTCGGCGCGCGCGGCCGCGGCCGCAGGGCTCGGCTTGGCGCCCCCTGCGCGCGCGGGCGAGGACAGCGTCACGCCGCCGAGCACGACGACGACGAGGAGAGCGAGGGAGACGTTCACGAGCTTGGTCTGAGTCTTCATGAGCTTTTTCCTTGTTCGAGTTTTGGTGGTTTCGACTTCAACAACCTGAAGGCGTGACTTGCGACGGAACGCTTCGTTCCTTGGCCGTCTCCTTCCGCGCCTCTCCCTCTGCGCGGGCGAGGTGCAGAGCCAGGCCTCCGTGCGCGCTATGGTCTGCGGGCCGTCGCGAAGACGACTTCGGACGGAACGGCGAAGCCGTCGCCATCGCGGTACGCGTCGATCGACGCGAGGTACGCGGCGCGCACGACGGCGCGCGTTTCGGCGGGAAAGCGCTTCCAGGCCAGGGCCACCGGCCCGCCCTCGAGCATCGCCGCGCAAGCCTCGTCCGCGGACCCCCAGCGCAAGACGACCGGCACGCGCTCCTCGCGCACGTCGACGAATCCGGCCCGCCCGAAGGCGATCTCCAGCGCCCGCGGCGCGCCCAGCGCGAAAAACAACGGACAGACCTCGCTCTCGACGTTTGCGTCGACGATCGGAAACACCTCGGCCCAGCCGCAGGCAGCACGCCGCCCCCACACACATACCGAAGCGCGGCCGCCGGGCCGAAGCACGCGCGCGAGCTCGGTGAACGCCGGCCCCACCTGCGCGGCGTACATCAACCCGAACGCCGCGATCGCCTCGTCGAACGCGCTATCGCCGGCGCCCGTGTCTTCCATGTCGTGGCGCTCGAAGCGCACGGGCGCCGCGTCCGGCGACCCGGCCCCCTCCGAGGCGCGCACCAACATCTGTTCGGCGACGTCGATCCCGAGGACGGCCCCCGTCGGCCCGACGAGCGCGGCCGCGTGGCGCGCGCCGATGCCCGTGCCCGTCGCGACGTCGAGCACGCGCTCGCCACGCTCCAGCGCCGCGCGGGCGACGCAGTCCCGCGTGAGCGACGCGAGCAACGGCACCCAGCCTCGGTCGTAGGCCCCGGCGGCGGCCTCCCAGCCGTAACGCTGGATGCGTCGAAACACACGCGCGTCCATGGGCATCACCGCGCGCGCGCCCGAGCCGGACGCACGATCGTCAGGTGGTGCTGCCGCCGAACTTCGCCCGACAGGTTCGCGAGCATCGGGCTCAACCGATCGGCCGTCGCGACGACGTTCCGCACGGACACCTCGGGCGCGGCGCTCGTGATCGTCACGTCGAAGCGCACCTGCTGCCAGCCGACCGCGACGTCGGCCGCCACGCCTAGCTGCCCACGGGCGTCGAATTCGCACGTCAGCTTGACCTCGACAGCGTCGATCGCGACGTCGAGCCGCGCGCCCCAAATCCGGTAGCCCATGGCGAGGCACGCGCCCAAGCTCGCGCGCATGAGCTGCCCCGGGTGCGGCCCCGCGTCAGCGCCGCCCTCGGAAGTCGGCTGATCGACGAGCTGCGTGCGCGCGCCGTGGGCGACCTGGCAGCGAAAACCCGCCGTATCCAAGCGGATGTGGGCCTGCCCGTTGCCGCGCCCGAACGCGGGCCGGCGCGCCATCGCGCTCGCCTTGCGCTCGAACAGCTCCTTGATGTCGGCCGCGCTCATCGTCCGTTCCATGGCCGTCTATGAGCAGTTCGCGGGGGCAGGCGGCGCGACGGGGGCCACCGGGAGCTCCCGGCACCCTTCTTCGATGTGTTGGACCAGAGGCCGACGGCGCGAGCCTGGAGCCGTCGGCGCCTGCGTCGCGTCGTTGGAAACGCCGAGAGCACGATGACTTGCCGCCGCCGTGCTCCCCAACGCCCCGGCCGCCACCACCGTCGCAACGAAACCTTTGAACGCTCGCATGAACATCTCGTGCCTCCTTTGTCCCTCGATGAGGAGGCGTGACCTTCGATGGAACGTCCCGTTCCCTGGCGCGACCCGCTGGTTGCGATTCCTTCGGGCGGCGGCGGCTGAGCTCAGGCCGCGCGCAAGACCGCGTAGCCATCGGGCCGGCGCAACAGCCGCTGATCCGCCGTCACGAGGGTCAGGCCGTGAACGCGCGCCGTGGCGGCGATGAACCGATCCGCGGGATCCTCGTGCGAGACACGAAGGTTGCGACTCTCTATCGCGATCTCGTGGTCGAGCGCGACCTGCCGGTTGGGTGCGCGTCCGAGCTGCGCGCGCACCCACGTCTGCGGATCGGGCGCCAGCTTCACTCGTCCACGCTCGGCGAGCAGCAGCGTCTCCCAGATCGAAATCGGAGAGAGCCACTTCTCGTTGCTCTCGGCGCCGAGCTGCGCCGCGACGTCATGCTTGAGCCGACCAGGCTCGAGGAGAGCCCAGAGCCACACGTGCGTGTCGAGCAGGAGCTTCATTCGCGAAGCGCCTCCCAGTCGCCGGCGCCGATGGACTCGACGATGTCTCCCGTGATGGTCCCCGAGTCCGCCGCCGAACCGAGCCAATCTTGTCGGCCGTGCTCGGGCGACGCCGGAACGATTTCGGCGACCGGCAGCCCTCGCCGTGTGATCAAGAGGGGTGCCCCGGTCCGGCGAACCTTCTCCAGCATGGAGAGACATCGGGCCTTGAAGTCGGAGATTGCGACCTTTTCCACGGTGACCGTATTTTACTATGGTCAACGACCATGGTCCATTCGTCCGCGTCAGGGGCGGTAGACGCAGAAGTTGCCCGTCCTCACGGCGCGCGTGAGCGAGGGCGCGAGTTCGGGTGCGGCCTCGCCGATGCGGACGAGGGCGTTCTTGATGCGACGCTGTACGGCGCTTCGGGCGCGCTCGGCAGCGGAGCCCGCGCGGCGCGCGCGCCCCCCGAGGCCGATGGCGCGGCCGAGCTCGGTCGCGAGGAAGTCGATCTCCTCGCGCGCCTTTGCGGCGCGCGAGGCGTCGCCGAACGACTCGGCCTCGGCGAGCGTGTCGCGCAAGTCCTCGAGCCGGCGGCGGTACTCGTCGCGCGCCTCGTCGTCGAGCAACTCGCCCGCGTCGCCGGTATCGACAGGCGCGGCGTCCGTGCCGCCGCCGCCCACGAGGTCGAGGACGTGGATCTCTCGCCCCGGCTCGGCGACGAGCCGCGCGAGGTATTGAAGCCCGAGGCTGTCCTTCAGGCGGAACGCGACGCCCGCCGGGCCCGTGAGAGTCCAATACTCGCCCTCCAGAACCATCCTCAGGTTCCCGGCGATGTCCGCGGGCCCCGCCGACGAGACCGGCGTGGATTCGGCGGGCGCGGGCGGGCCCGCAGCGGCGCCGCGGAGCCGCGCGTCGACGAGCCGAATCAATCCCGGCATGCCCAGCTCCTCAGCGCGCGCCCGCGCCTCGGAGAAAAGCTCTCGCGCGCGGGGCACGTCCTCGGCGCGTCCGCGAATGAGCAAGGTTCGCGCGCGCTCATAGTACGTGCGCGCCAACAGGGGAAGCGCTCCGAGCCGCCGCAAGCGCGCGAGCGCGTCGTCGAAGTGCGCGAGCGCCTCGTCCCAACGCTCGAGTCGCGTTGCGAGCAGCGCCAAGAGGCGGGTGTTTGGGCCTTCCCACTGCATCTGCGTCATGCCCTGCATGACGTACTGATCGGCGATGGGAACCAGCCGCTCGTAGAGCGCCGCCGCCTGTTTGGGCGAGCCCGCGAAGGCCGTCGGCTCCGCCAGCCCGTTGACGACGAAGAGGTTGTCGTTGGGAGGCCGCATCTCGTCGGGGACGAGGGCCAGGTGAAACCGCGCCTGGGCGTCGTCTTCGAGCCGCGTGCACAGCACCGCCGAGCCCAGGCTCTGCCAGATCGGCCCATGGTGGAAGCTCGCGCGCTCGCGCCGCGCGAGCACGTCGAGGGCCCGCATCTCGTCGTGTCGCTCGGCGGCGCGCAGGAAGCCCTCGCGAAGGAGGATGAGGGCGCGCTCGGCCTGGGGATCGCGCACGGAGCTCGCGAGCTGCCGCGCCTGCTCCTCGAACGCCTCGGCCTCGGCGAAGCGTCCCCGCATCGTCGCGCGCAACGCGCGGAACAGCGGCGCGCGCCACAGGAGCCAGGTCGCGCGCAGCTCCCTCGCGAGCGCCTCGAAGGCCTCGATCCGCGCGTCGGCGAGCGCGACCTCGCCGAGCGCGAGGTGATCGATCGCGAGGCGCGCGTGCGTGCGCAGCAGGCGCCCGCGATCGCCTTGCTCGAGCGCGAGCGCCTCGACCTCGAGGTTGAGGGCGCGGCGCTCGCGCGGATCGACGACGTCCATGAGCGCCCCGAGCCCGTCGAACATGGTCTCGAGCAGCCCGCGCCGATCGCCGAGGCGCCGCGCCATCGCGACGGCTTCGTGCGCGAGTCGCACGGGCTCTTTGGTGTCCTCGGAGGGCTGGAGCGCCGACGCGAGGCGCGCGAGCAGCCGGGCGCGCAGCGGGCTGTCGCCCGCGGGCAGCGCGGCGACGGCGCTCTCGAGCAGATCGACCATGACGGGATCGACCTCGGCGAACTTCATGACCTGGCCGTAGGTGAGCGCCGCGCGCGCGAGCAGCTCGGGCGCGCCCAGCCCCGCTGCGAGCGTCGCGACCTCGCAGCACAGCGACGTCCCCGTGACGACGTCGCCGCCGCGGATGCGCGCCTCGGCGAGCGCGATCAGCACGCGGGCCCGCGGCGCGGCCGGATTGCCGGCGCGCTCGACGGCGGCCACCGCGCGCTCGAGCACGGCGATCTCTTGTTCGGGCGCGATGAGCGCCG
>JBBQJG010000276.1:0-7587 GCA_038325725.1 Polyangia bacterium
TGCTCCCGGCCGCGTGGAAGGCCGCGCGTCAGGCCGCCGTCGCAGACGCAGTCGTCGAGCCCGCCGCCGCGCCCGTCAGCTGACCGCGCTGGTCAAGTCCGGCGTGCCTCGAACGCGGGGTGCGCCCCAGCGGACGGACACATGCGAGGCGATGATTGCTCGGATTCCTGGCAGGCGCTAACCGGCGAGCCGGAGTTCGAGTGCCAGTTCAGGGACCGGGTACGTGTTCGAACCGCTGCCTTGAAAGGGGAGGTGGTGGCGTTGCGGGCGGTATAGGTAAGGTCCTGAGGGGAGGCGCGCAGCGCTGCCGGCAGACGAAGCTCCAAAGGTGAGGAGAACTACCTCGGCGGTAGCACTGGGCGAGAAGGCTCTCCAGTCCAACCGAATGACGAATCGAGGGGTAGTGCAGGTCGGAACCTCTGCCTCTTCCAGCGCTTGGTCCGTGGCAAACCGAGCATCGACGTAGATTCGACCATCCAAGCTGGCGACCTCGTTGACGCACGCCCTCTCGAGGGTAAAAGGTTCCCGACGTGGGTCGAGCGGCGGCGTCAGCCGTCCGAATACGCGATGAAGTAGTCGTGCACCAGGGCCGCGCCGGCCGACGCGGTCGCCTTGGCGCCCGTGACCTCGACGCGGATCGTGTGCTTGCCGGGCGGCAGGCCCTTCCAGGTGAAGAGCCGCGCGTTCTGTCGGGTCGCGCTGTACGTGTCGACGTCGGCGCCGCGCACGACGCCGTCGATGCTGACGCGCGCGAAGCCCAGGTCGGTGTTCTGCAGGCCGTACCAGTCGACGCGCGTGCCGACGAAGCTGGCCTCGACGGCGCTGCCCGCGGTGCGCCCGACGTGGCAGTTGCCCTTGAAGTAGCGGTCCTCGACCGCCGTGGTCCAGGTGCCGCTGTACGTCGACTCGGGCTGCGCGTCGTCGACGATGAGGCTCGCGCTGGCCGCTGTCCCGGGCCACGCCCGCCCGAGCGGGTAGAGATCGGCGGAGACCAGCGCGACCTGCCCGTCGCTCGCCACGAGGGACACGTCGGTCTCGCCAGGCGCGAAGGCGAAGTCCTTCGTGTACGAGACCTCGCCGTCGTTGACGTAGACCTCGTACTGGCCCCAGTCGCGCAGGATGCGCACGGTGACGCGGCCCGCGAGGGGAGACACGGTCGCGCCCCACATCGTTCCCTTGGCCAGATCGTAGACGAAGCTGGCCGAGCCGAGGCCGAAGGTGAGCGCGCGGGCCGTCGTCTTGGCGCGGTCGATCGTGACCTCGAGGTCGAAGGCGCGGCCCGACAGCGTCGCCAGCGCGTTGACCAGCGCCGGCACGCTGGCGGCGTCGAGGTGCTGGGGCTTTCCGCGCAGCGACGCTAACTCCGCGACGGGGCGGCGCGCGACGCGCACGCCCTCGGGGAACGTGCGCAGGCGGACCTCGGTCGGGAACGTGAGCGCCTGGTTCCAGGGCGCCGTCGCCGACGCGCCGCGGATCCACGCGATCTGGACGACGCGATCGCCGGGGAACGTCCGGCGGTAGAACGTCTGGCCCGCGTAGAAGTCCGTCGACAGGTTCATCCGCAGTGGCGTGAGGGAGTCGGGCGTGAACGTCTGACCGTCGAACGCGCCCGTCAGGTAGCCGCCGCCCGCGTCCTGCAGGACCCACTTGCGCTTGGTGGCGTCACCGTCGATGGGCAGCTCGTAGAGGTCGGGGCACTCGAAGCCGAAGGGGACGTGGCTGGTCTTCTTCCAGGTCTTGAGGTCGGGTGACGTGTAGACGCTCGTGCCGGCGTTCTCGAAGAGCACGCAGACCCAGCGCTGGGTCTGCTCGTGCCACAAGACGTGCGGATCGCGCGTCTGCTCGTTCGGGCCGCCGATCGCGACGGGGTTGTTGGCGTAGGGCTTCCAGGTGAGACCGCGATCGGTGCTGGTGGCCAGGCTCGTGCCGCGGTCGGTGTCCGTGTACAGGGTGATCAGCAGGGGAGCCCCGCCGGCGCCGACCTTGAAGCCGGAGGTGTTGGCGACATCCTCGACGGTCGAGCCCGACCACGCGGGGCCGGGCACGTTGGCGCCCGGGTGCAGCATGATCGGCACGTGGGTCCAGTGGACGAGATCGGGGCTGGTCGCGTGTCCCCAGAACTTGGCCCACTCGCCGGCCAGCGAGAACGGCGTGGCCTGGTACGACAGGTGATAGAGGCCGCCCTCGAACCACATCCCGTTGGCGTCGTTGATCCAGCCCATGGGCGCGGTGAAGTGGAACTGCGGACGCAGGGGCTCGTCGTAGTTGCTGATGCGGTACGGGAAGTCGGCGTTGGGTCCCCAGGTGAGCGGGACGGGCGGGGCGCCCCCTTGTCCCGCCACGCCGCCCGCGCCCGCGCTGCCGCTTGCGCCCGCGGTGGCGCCCGCGTCCGCCACCGATCCTGCAGCGCCGGCCGCGTCCGGCTCACCGGGACCGCCGTCGGCGATCGCGCCGCCGCCGCCCGGGCCAGCGCCGCCCTGGCCGGCCGTGGCGCCGCCAGTCGGTCCCTGACCCGCGACCGCGCTGCCCGCGGAGCCGTCTCCGGCGGCGCCCCCGTGCCCCGCGGTGCCGGCCGGCGTCGCGGTCGCGCCCGAGCCGGCGCAGGCGCCGAGGGCGAGCGCGGCGGCGAGACAAAGGAAGGGGCGCTCCCGACGCGAATGCCGGTCAACCATGGTGGCTCCGAGTGACCACGCCCCCGTCCCACGGCTCACGCCCCCGCGCCGCCCGTCGTCGGGCGCCGCGTTTGACGTTAAATTGCGGCCCGATGCACGAGAAGCGCGCCGACCCGCTCGAGGGAGTGACCCTGGGTAGCCACAACCGCGCGATCGCTTCGGTCTGATCGCTCTCCAAGCGCATCGACCCTCGCGGGTCGGGGCGAGGTTTGCCTGCGGCTCGGCTGATCTCGCCGCTCGACGGCTTGCGACGCCGAGACGCCTGACTCCTTCTCTCGCGGCACGAGCTTCTGCATCGACGCGATGACTGAGCACGGCGTGAGGCGTCTGGTTGCGCGCAGTGTGCTTCTCGGCGACCGATCTGCCGGTCGCGGTCTCGGCCATGGCCGAACGTCGCCGTCTGGTCGGAGTGGGTGGACCGAGGTCCGCGTACGGGTCTTCTGGTAGCCGCGTCGCCCCCCCAGACTCGCCCACGAGCCCCGTTTCCACGGCGACCGATTATTGACGAAATTGAGATGCCGCGGCCATGAGGTGGACGTGAACTTGCGCGCGAAGCTGATCGTGACCGCGTGGATGTCGTTCGTGGCGGCGTGCGGTTCGGGCGCCACGCACAAGAGTGGGCCAGGGGCGGCGGGCGGCGGCGCGGGAAGCGGCGCCGCCGGGATCGTGGGCGCGGCCGGCGCGCAAGCGGGCACCGCCGGTGACACGAGCGGACCGGCCGGCGCCGCTGGGGCAGCCGGCGTAGCGGGCAATGCCGAAGGCTCGGCGGGCGCGGGCCAGGGCGGCGGCGGCTCTGGCGCGTCGGTCGGTGCCGCGGGCGCCGGAGGATCCGGCGCGGGCGGCGGGCAGCCGCCGAACCCGGTGGCAGCGCAGAGCCCGTGGACGATCAACTCCCCCGATGGGAAGGTGATCGTGCGCATCGCGCAGGCCGCGGACGGGGGCGCGCTGTCCTACGCCGTCGACTACGCCGGCAAGACCGTGATCGGCCCGTCTGCGATCGGCCTCAAGACGACTCCTGTGGACCTGTCGAACGGCCTGCAGTTCATGGCGGGGACGACGGCACTCGTCCAGGAGAATTACGCGATCCCGACCGGGAAGCGTTCTGCGTACGTGAATCACGCCAACGAGCTCACGCTCCGATTCACGAAGAGCGCGCGCGAAGTCGACCTGGTCGTGCGCGCCTACGATGAGGGTGGCGCGTACCGATTCTTCATCCCTACGGGTGGCGCGCTCACGATCGGCTCCGAAACGGGGGGGTTCGCGCTGCCGGCCGGGACGACGGGCTGGGCGGCACCCATGGCCGCCGACTATCAGGGCCTGTGGGACGCGCGGACGGAGGCCGAGCTCGCCGCGGGCAGCTACGAACTCCCAGTGCTCGTGAAGGTGCCGGACGGAACGTGGGCGTTCTTGTCCGAGGCGTCGGTTTACTCGACCTACTTCGGGTCGCACGTGCGCGGGCGCGCCGGCGCGCTGTCGCTCGAAGGAGGCGGCAGCAACGTCAGCGTCTCCGCCCCGTTCGGCACGCCGTGGCGGCTCGTCATGGTGGGCGCGTCGCTGTCCAGCATCGTCGAGTCGACTATGGTCGAGAGCCTGAACCCTCCGTCAGAGGTCACCGATACGAGCTGGATCAAGCCTGGGCGCTCGTCGTGGTCGTGGTGGTCGGGCGACAGCACGAGCAGCTATCCAACCCAGACCACGTACGTCGACTTCGCCGCGTCGATGGGGTGGCAGTACCACCTGTGCGACGAAGGCTGGCAGGCGTCGTGGATGCCCAACCTCGTGCAGTACGCCGCCGGCAAGGGCGTGGGCATCTGGCTCTGGATCGCGGGCGAGAACATGAACACCGACGCCAAGATCGACGCCAACATCAAGCAATGGGCGGCGTGGGGCATCAAGGGCGTCAAGGTCGACTACGTGTACGGTGACTCGTCGACGGAACTGGCGGTCTACGACAAGATCGCCGTTGCCGCCGCCAAGGCGCACATCATGGTGAACTACCACGGGTGCACGAAGCCGTCGGGCGAGCGGCGCCGCTGGCCGCACCTGATGACCCGCGAGGCCATTTACGGCGCGGAGCAATACAAGCCCGGGCCCGGGCCAACGGCGAAGCTCAACTGCATCGTTCCGTTCACGCGCAATGTTCAAGGTCCCATGGACTACACGCCCGTGACCTATTCCAACACGCGCGGACAAACCACGTCGGCGCACCAGACCGCCCTCGACGTCGTCTTCGAGTCGGGGGTCCAGCACCTGGCTGACAAGCCAGCCACGTACAACGCCAGCGTCGCCAAGGAATTTCTGAAGGCGGTGCCCGCGAGCTGGGACGACACCAAGCTCGTCGAGGGCGACCCGGGAAGCTACGTGACCCTGGCGCGGCGGAGCGGAACCGCGTGGTTCGTCGGCGCGATCACCGTCGGTGCGCGCAGCGCCGCCGTCCCGCTGGCATTCCTCGGCCCCGGTTCCTACACCGCCGAAATCATCCGCGACGGTGCTTCGGATGCGGAACAGGTGCGGGAGCAGCAGACCGTCACGCGCGCCACGGTGCTGACGATCCCGCTGCGCCTGCACGGCGGCTGCGCGATTCACCTCACGCCGGGGTGAGGGCCCGACCGTTCAGCGGCACGGCCTACCACACCATCGACAACATGTAGAATCGGCTTCATGAGCAGGCAGCACATGACCTGGCTGGCAGCTGCGGCGTTGTGTGCGTTGACGTGTGCTTGCAATGACTCTGGAGGATCGGGCGCGTCGGGGGCCGGCGGCACGCGCGCGGCAGGTGGCGCTTCTGGGCGGGGCGGGAGCGCCGGCAGTACCGGCGGCGCTGGTCAGGGTGGCGCCACCGGTGGTGTTGCTGGTTCTGGCGGCGATGCGGGCGTCGGCGGAACATCCGGAAGCGGTGGATCGTCGTCAATCGATGGGGGCGCTGGTACGTCCAGCACGGGTGTCGTGGCGGGCTCCAGTGGCGCGTCAGGCAGCGGAGGCAGCGCCGGTGCTCCTGACGCAGGAGTCACGTGTCAGCTACCGACAACCTTCAAGTGGACATCGACCGGGCCGCTCGCCTCGCCGAAATCGCCGGCCGGCGGCAACTTCGTGTCCCTCAAGGACTTCACGGTCACCCGCTTCAACAATCAGTTCGTCGTCTATGCGACCGTGTTCGACAGCACGGCCTCGTGGAGCGGTGTGAGCTTCAATTTCACTGACTGGGCGCAGGCTGACGCAGCCCCGCAGACCTACTTGGGGAGCACGCCCTTGGGAGGGACAGTCGCTCCGACGCTCTTCTACTTCACCCCGAAAAACCTATGGGTGATCACCTACCAGTGGGGCTTCAAGTACGCGACGACGACCGACCCGACCAGGCCGTCGACGTGGTCTTCGCCGAGGACGCTCCTGAGCGGGGATCCCACGACGGGAACCGGGGGCACGGGACCGATCGACCAAACCGTGATCTGCGACAGCACGAATTGCTACCTCTTCTTTGCCGGAGACAATGGGCACATTTACCGCGCGTCGATGCCCATCGGAAATTTCCCAGGCGCCTTCAGCAATGCCACGTCGATCATGAGCGACACGCAGGCGAACCTGTTCGAAGCAGTCCAGGTCTACTCGGTCAAAGGGACCGGCCAGTATCTGATGATCGTCGAAGCCATGGGGTCTGGCGGCCGCTACTTCCGTGCCTTCACCGCAACCAGTCTGGGCGGAACGTTCACGGCCATTCCCGGGGCATCGACCCAGGCCACTCCATTCGCCGGCAAGAGTAACGTCACGTTCAGCGGTAACGCCTGGACGAACGACATTAGTCACGGGGACATCGTTCGGAACGATCCCGCCGAGACCATGCCCATCGATGCGTGCAACCTGCAGTTCCTCTATCAGGGATTCGACAAGACCGTTCGAGTTGGTGACTACGGCTTGATTCCGTATCGTCCGGCGCTGCTCACGCTCAGCCGTTGAGCGGCATGTCAGAGGTCCCGGTCCGTGCTCATCTTGATCTTCACGGCGCGCGGATATTTTCGATCTGGCCGGGCAACTGCTTGCGGTACGTGTCGGCGTCTGCGGCCGTCTCCGGACGGCTCCCCAGCTGCTCGACGGCAAATTCGGCGGATGCCAGCTGGCGCGACGCATCCGTCAGCAGGGACGCGAGGAGCAAGACTGAGGTGAACATGAGCTCCCATCGGAACAGATGGCGGGCGAGGGCACAAGGCAGGACGGTTTGCGCCGTTCGTGAGGGTCATCGCCGGGCGCCGGTGAGATTCAATGAGCGCTTGGCGCGGCGCCCCCCGTCTCGATCGTCTGCTTGGCGCTCACATCGTGCAGCGAATGAAGTCGAAGCTGCCGCCCGTCAACGTCAGCTGCTTGGCGCCGGAGATCATCGTCGCCGTGAAGGTCCCGCGGACGTGACCGCCCATCGGTCCTGATTCGGTGAGCTTGATCTCGCAGACCGACGGCGGACGCTGCAATCGCGCCTCGAAGCTGTTGGTCCCGTCGCTCCACGAGACGCCGATGTTCTGCATCGCGCAGGTGTACGTGCCGGGCGCGGCAGACCGGTAATAGAGATCGAACAAGATGCGCGGCACGCCCGGGGAGGCCGAGGCGGCGAACCCACCGTTGGTGCCGATCAGGGACTCGGTGACGTTGGTGAACGTGAAGGCGACTCCGTCCGCCATCCCGCTGATCGTCCCCGACGTCGCGTAGTACGTGCCGTTCGCAATGAGGAGGCAGGACGCGGCGGACGCGTCGCCGGCCGCATCGACCGCGGCTCCCGCGTCGGAGCCAGAGGACCCGGAGCTCCCCGCGGACGACCCGGCGCTGCCCGCGAAGGAACCAGCACTGCCCGCGGCAGCGCCCGCGCTCCCGCCACTCGCCCCGGCGGATCCTGTGTCTCCGCTGCTCCCCCCGGCGCTCCCGGCGGCTCCGG
>JBBQJG010000277.1:0-7505 GCA_038325725.1 Polyangia bacterium
CCCGATCCCCGCGTTACACTGCGCGCGCGGGGGGCGTGCGCTACCCCGCGCGCTTCCCGGCTCCGCCGGACGACGCGAGCGCCGGGGGCGCGGGACCCTCTCAGGGTCCCGATCACAATGACGCCTGCATCGACGAGAACATCAAGGCGGACTTGTTCGCGAAGCGGCGCATCCGCACGACGCGCGATCGCCTCTTTCAGCAGTCGAACCGCCACGAGCTCACGCTCCAGGGCGGCTACTACGTGTCCGATCTTTTCGACGGCACGTACACCTACGGCGCCGCGTACACGTACCACATGACCGAGGACCTCGCGGTCGAGGCGTCGGGCGGCTACACGAGCATCGCCTCGGCGGGCGGTCCCGAGCTCGAGCGCTCGTTCCAGGTCCTCCAGGGCAAGCCGCGGCGCCAGCTCATGTTCGACACCGATCTCGTGTGGGTGCCGGCGCACGCGAAGATGCGGCTCGGCGGCTCGATCACGCACCTCGATCTGTACATCGCCCTCGGCGGCGGCGTCGTCGACTCGGTGCTGTCGAGCGATCTCGCGGGCAACGGCGGCATCGGCATGAAGTTCTTTTTGGGTCACGCCGTCGCGATTCGCTTCGACGTGCGCGACCACGTGTTTCGCGAGCAGCTGCTCGCCGAGAAGGTCTTCGTCAACGACCTCACGGCGACGCTGGGGTTCAGCCTCTACCTTCCGCTCAGCGAGTGATGCGAATGAAGACTGCGAGAAAACAAATGCGTGGACTCACCAAGCTCCTGGTCGTGGCGCTCGCGTTCACGAGCGCGGCCGCGCAGGCGAGGCCCGCCAAGCGCAAGCCCGCGCGTCGGCCGGCGTCGACGGCGACATCTGCGTCCACGCCCGTCGACGACGCGCCTATGGAGGCCGCGGCGGCGGACGAGCCCGCGCAGCCGCCCCCCGACGCGAAGCCCGTCGAGACGCCACCGCCGCCCGCGGCCAAGCCGACGCCCCCGCCCGAGGCCGCGAAGGACGAAGCTCTCACGCCCGCGCCCGCGCTCTCGGTCGATCTGACGAAGCTGCGCGCCGACTACGATCGCCTGCGCGACGAGCTCTTCCGCACGCGCTCGCGCGCGGCGCTCGTGCAAGAAGGGCTCTACGACGCGCGTCTCGGCGCGCGCCTCGAGTGGAAGGCGGCCCCCGACTACGTCATTCGCCACGCCGAAGTGCGCCTCGACGGCGGCACGATCTGGGACTCGGGCGACAAGCCCGTGACCGACGACAAGATCACGATCGCCGATCGACCGTGCAAACCCGGGCAGCACGCCGTGACGTTGCGCCTCGAGGTGCGGCCCGGCACGAAGAAGAAGGGCAAGGACGTCGAGGGCCTCGGCTACGTCACCGAGCAGACGTTCGCGCTCGTCATCGAGAGCGGCAAGAAGACGACGGTCGTCCTCACGGGCGACGAAGACGGCAGCCTGCCCGAGTACGAGCCCGAGCTCGAGCTCGAGCTCGAGACCGAAAAGCTCGCCAAGTGAAGCGCGCGTGACCCCGTGATTGCTTCCCTCGTCTTCGCCGCGTTCACCACCTTGGTGGCGCTGGGCGACGCCAAGCCCACTCCCAAGAGTGCTCCGAGCGGCGATCCGATGTCGGCGTACCTCGCCGACCTCGAGAAGGCCGGCGTGCTCGCTGACGATGCCAAGACGCCCGCGACCGTCGAGGGCATGCGCGCGGCCGTCGTCGCCGCCGAGGACGACCTCGTGACGGGAAACGCGCAGGTCGCGACGACGCTCCTCTTCCGCATCGTCGAATCGCCGCGCTTCGCGAAGCTCTCCTACGCGCCCGAGTTCGCCAACGCCGAGCTCACGTTGGGCCGCGCGCTCGTGCGCGCGGGCGCCTACGCATCCGCCGAGCGCTACCTGCTGCGCGCGCTCGGCCACGGGCCCAAGTCGCCGTTCTTCGCGCCCGCCTACCGCGCCATGCTCGACATCGCGCTCGAGACGCGCGAGCAAGTCGCGATCCTCGCCATGCTCGATGGCGCGGCGAAGAGCCTGGGCGACGTGGATCTCCCCCGTGACAGCCGCGGCGAGCACGAGTACCTCGCCGGCAAGGTCGCCTACGAGGCCGGCGACCTGCCGACGGCCGAGTCGCGCTTCGGCAACGTCGACCGCCAGTCGCGCTTCTTCGCGGCGGCCTTGTACTTCCGCGGCCTCGTCCACGTGCGCAAGGGCCACTTCGCCTCGGCGCGCCGCTCGATGTGCGAGATCGTCGAGCAGGCCGATCAAGATCGCTTCACCTTCTTCATCGACGGGCGCTATTTCGCTATCAAGGACCTCGCCTACCTGGCCCTCGGCCGCATCGCGCACGAGCAGGGCAAGTACGACGACGCGTACTACTTCTACTTCCGCGTGCCCGAGGACTCGGATCGCCTGCCCGACGCCCTGTTCGAGGCGTCGTGGTCGATGTTCCAGAAGGGCGAGTACGAGGCGGCCGGCGCGTTCTTGGAGCAGTTCGACCGTTCGTTCCCGAAGTCGCCGCTCGCGCCCGACGTCCTGCTCCTGCACGCGATGATCGATCTGAAGTCGTGCGCCTTTGATCGCACGCGCAGCGAGCTCGAGGAGATCGTCCGCGTCTACAAGCCGATCGAGGCCGAGGTCGCGACGCTCATCAAGGACCCCAACCGCCGGCGCGCGCTGTACAAGCGCCTGCTGAGCAAGCAATCGATCGGCGCCGTGAGCGATCCTGTCGTCGAGTTGCTCAAGATCGATGGGCGCTTCTATCGTTACTTCGCCGACATCGTCGCGCTCGACCGCGAGGCGGGTCTGCTGCCGTCGGAGATCGCCGTGTGGGACGAGCTCACGGCGAAGCAGGCGGGCCAGCAAAAGGGCAGCGAGGCCACGGAGGCGGCGCAGCTGGTCAAGGACGTCGAGGCGCTGCAGCCGCTCGCGAAAGGCGACGCCGACATGGAAGATCGCGTGGGCGATCTGCTCACGCAGGCGCGGCGCGCGGCGCGGCCCGTGAGCACGCAAAGGGACGCCCCGTACGCCGCCGAAGCGCAGGCCGCGCAGGCGCTGTCGGGCCAGGCGCGTGAGCTGCGTGCCCGCCTCGTCGCCGCGACGAGCGCGATCGCCGAGCAGGCGCTCGTCGACCTCGACAACCGGCTGCGCGAGATGATGCGCCAGGCGCGCCTCACGCAGATCGACGCCGTCATCGGCAAGAAGAAGAAGCTCGAGATCGAGATCTCGAACCTGCGCGAGGGCCGCTACCCGCCCGACATGTTCGCGCAGCTTCAGCTCGAAGGTTTGATGGGCGACGACGAGGAGTACTGGCCGTTCGAGGGCGAGTACTGGTCCGATGAATACGACAACTACAAATAGATCGCGCCTGACCGCCGGCATGATCGTCTTGGCTCTGGCCTGGGCGGCGCCCGCGCACGCCCTCAAGCCCGTCGCCGAGAAGGCGGCGCAGGACAGCACGACCGAGGCGACCGCGGCGACGAAGCCCAAGATGCCCGACATCACGACCGACGAGAACGGCGAGAAGATCTTCTCCCCCGCCCTGCAGAAGGCCATCGACGACCGCGAGACGGCGGTGACCGCGGCCCGTCGAGAGGCGATTCGCCTCATCGAGGACTACCTGCGCGACAGCCCGCGTTCGCGCGAGCAGGCCGAGGCGCTCTACAAGCTCGCCGAGCTCTACTGGGAAGAATCGAAAGCGACCTACCTCGATCGCATGGGCGCCTATCAGGCCGCCGTCACGGCGTGCCACGAGGATCACGCGACGTGCCCGCACGTGCCGCACAAGCCGCCCGCCGTCGACCTGACGCGCGCGCAGGCCGTGTACCAGCGCCTCATCACAGAGCACCCGCGCTTCCGCAAGATCGACACCGTGATCTACCTGTACGCGTTCTCGCTGCGCGACCAGGGGAAGATCGGCGAGTCGGTGAAGTACTTCCAGACGATCCTCGATCGTTACCCGCGCTCGCGCTACCTCGCCGACGCGTGGATGGCGATCGCCGAGTACCGCTTTTACGAGCAGCAGAACTACAAGAGCGCGCTCGAGGCCTACGAGCGCGTGCTCAAGCACCCGAAGTCGCAGCTGTACGACCTCGCGCTCTTCAAGACGGCGTGGTGCTACTGGAAGCTCGGCGACACGACGAAGTCGGCCATGCGCTTCAAGGACGTGCTCGACCTCGCCAAAAAGAAGGCGGGCCGCACGGACGCCGAGCAGAAGCGCGCCGCCGAGCTGCAAGGACAAGCCCTCGATTACCTCGTCGAGCTCTTTACCGAAGACGATACGAAGAGCGCGCACGATGCCTTCGAGTTCCTCGCTCAAATTGGAGGCAAGCAGTACTCGAAGAAGGTGTTGAAGCAGCTCGCCGACACCGTCTTCGATCAGACGCGCTACGAGCGCGCCGTCGAGGCGTACCGGCTGCTCATCGAGCTCGATCCCAACAGCCCCGACGCGCCCGACTACGCGGGCAAGATCGTCGAGGCGTACCAGCTGCTCGGCGATACCAAGACGGCCGTCGCCGAGATGCGCAAGCTCGCGAGCGACTACGGAGCGAAGAGCAGCTGGGCCGCGGCCAACAAGGACCGCCCCAAGTCCGTGCAGCACGCGCGCACGATGGCCGAGCAGCTCATCCGCACGCTCGCCAAGACGATGCACGCCGAGGCCCAGCAGAACGAGAAGTTGACCAAGGTCGTCGACAAAGACCGCTATGGCCGCGCGGCCGAGTCGTACGCGTTCTACCTGCAGAACTTCCCCGACGCGGCCGACGCCGTCGAGCTGCGCTACCTGCGCGCCGACATCCTTTACTTCAAGCTCGGCCGCTACGAAGAGGCGGGGCGCGACTACCTCGCCGTCGGCAAGTCGCAGCCCGTCGGCAAGTATCACAAGGACGCGCTCCTGCAGGCGATGGGCGCGTTCGAGAAGGTGCGTCGTCCCCCCGGTGCCTCGTCGGGAGGCGGCAAGCGCGAGATCACCGAGTCGGATCGGTTGTTCGGCGAGGCCGCCGACGTCTACGCGACGCTGTTCCCGAACGACAAGGAGATCGTCACCGTCGTCTTCAAGAACGGCCAGTTCTTCTTCGACTACGGTGACTACGACGAGGCCATCAAGCGCTTCGGCCTCATCGTCGAGAAGTACCCCAACGATCCGAACGCCGGCCCCGCGGGCGACCGCATCCTCGAGGCGCTCAACAAGGCAAAGGACTACGAGAACATCGAGACCTGGGCGCGCCGCCTCAAGAAGACGAAGGCCTTCGCGGCGCGCGACGAGCAGGAGCGGCTCGACAAGCTCGTGCTCGGCGCCGTCATGAAGTCAGGCGAGAAGTACGCGAACGACGGCCAGTACGAGAAGGCCGCGTCGTTCTACGAGCGCGTCGCGCAGGAGTACCCCCAGTCGCCGCTCGCGCCCAAGGCGCTCAACAACGCGGGCGCGGTCTTCGAGAAGGCGCGCAAACAGGACGAGGCCGTCGTCGCGTACAAGACGCTCGCCGACAAGTACCCGACGGCGAGCGAGGCGCCCGAGGCGCTGTTCACGGCCGCGCGCATCGAGGAGAACATCGCTTACTACGACAAGGCCGCGGCGCTCTACGAGCAGCTCGCGCAGCGCTACCCGCAGAACACACACGCCGCCGACGCGCTCCGCAGCGCGGGCGTCCTGCGCGAGGGCCTCGGCCAGCACGATCGCGCCATCAAGCACTTCGGCGAGTACAGCCGCCGCTTCAAAGACAAGTCCGATGCCAAGGACGTCGCCTTCCAAGTCGCCGTCGTGCGCGAAAACCAGAAGGACTGGAAGCAGGCCGCCGGCAGCTTCGGCGCCTACGCGAAGGCGTACCCCGGCGACGCGCGCGTCGTCGAGGCGCACGCGCGCGAGGCCGACGCGAGCCTCAAGGCCGGCAACGAGAACGGCGCCAAGGACGCGTCGAGCAAGGCGCTCGCGTCGTTCAAGAGCGGCGCGCGCAAAAAATCGAACGACGATCGGGGCGAGGACGCGTCCTACTACGCGGCCGAGGCCCGTTACATCCAGGGCGAGCTCGTCTTCCGCGACTACGAGCACATCAAGATCGCGGGCAAGCCCAAGCAGCTCGCCAAGGTCCTCGAGGAGAAGGCGAAGAAGCTCGAGGAGGCCAAGAAGATCTACCTCGACGTCGTGACGTACCAATCGCCCGAGTGGGCGACGGCGGCGCTGCTGCGCATCGGCCAGGGCTACGAGGCCTACGCCAAGGCCATGCGCGGCGCCCCCGTGCCGAAGGATCTCACCGAGGAAGAGCAGCAGATCTATCGCGACGAGCTCGAGAAGGTCGTCGTCGTCATCGAAGACAAGTCCCTCGACGCGTACAAGTCCGGCTACGCGCGCGCGATCCAGCTCGGCGTCTACAACAAGCACACGCAGCAGATCCGCGAGGCGCTCTCGCGGCTCGCCGAGAACGAGTACCCCAAGGAGGCGGAGCTGCGCGCGACGATCCGCGGCGGCGAGCCGCGCGTCGGGCTCGATCGGATCGAGGAGGTGCGACGTGATCAGTAGCCGTCGGCCACTCGCGGCGGCCGCCCTCGCCTGCGCCGCCGCGCTGTCCGCGTGTGGCGGCCCGCGCGCCGCGGGCAAGAACCAGGTCTCGAACCCCATCGCGCCCGTCGCCCTGCCCAGGGCCAACCCCGAGGCCCAGTCGTCCTTCGAAGAAGGCGTCACTGTCATGAAACTGGGCAGAAAGCACTACAAGGACGCCCGCAAGCTCTTCACGAAGGCCACCCAGCTCGACGGCAAGCTCTTCGAGGCGTGGCACGATCTGGGCGTCGTCGAGACGGCGCTCGGCAACTACGACAAGGCCGTCGACGACTTCGAGCAGGCCCTGGCGATCCAGCCCGGCTCGCGCAAGACGATCCTCGCCTACGGCGAGTCGTTGCGCCGCGCCCACCGGCCCCAAAAGGCGGCCAAGGTGTATGCAAAGTGGCTCGACTCGGATCCCAACGACGTAGAGCTGCGCACCAGGTACGGCCAAGTCCTACGTGAAGCCGGCGACCTCGACGACGCGCTCGAGCAGGCCCGGCAGGTTCTTGCGATCGGCGGTTCTAGCGGGGAAAACGTGGCCCAAACGGTCATTGCGTATAACGCTTTGGGCCTCACCTACTATAAAATGCGAAAGCTCGATCTCGCGGAAACGGCCTTCCACAAGGCCTCGGACCTCGACGCGAAGAGCGCATTCGTTTGGAACAACCTGGGCCTCGTCGCGTTCGATCGAGGCCACGACCAGGAGGCCTTCCTGAATTTCCAAAAGGCGTCTGAGCTCGACCCCAAATACGTTCAAGCGCGCCTGAACAAGGCGGTCGTCTACCTCGACTGCGGCGACTACAGGAAAGCGCGCGTCGAGCTCGAAGAGGCCGTGAAGATCGATCCCAACGACGCCGAGACGCAGGTCGCGCTCGGCGTCGCCGCGCGCGGCGACGGCAAGCTCGACCAGGCGCGCCGCGCCTACGAGCGCGCGCTCGACATCGAGGACGATTACGCGCCCGCGCGTTTCAACCTCGGCGTCCAGTACATGGACTT